>JBDHHA010000358.1:0-3081 GCA_039589615.1 Gemmatimonadota bacterium | reverse complement strand
CCTTCTTGTTCTTGAGTTCGATAGCCTGCTTCTTGCGGAGGAAATCCAACTCCAGAGCCAGTTTCCTAGCCTGCATATCCAGTTCGGCATTCTTACCTTCCAGTTCCATGATTTGCATGATCTGGGACAGTTGCGCCTCGACCTCCTTGATGCGCATGTCTACTGAGGTCTCTAACAGTTTGAGTTCAAAGGCCTGTTGGTCGGCCTGCTGGGCGGCGAGTTGCTTGGCCTCTCCACGGCTATCTGGGCCTGTACGTCCAGGGTCTTCTCCAACTGGGCCATCTGGACCTGCTGCTGGAGGTTCTGCTGCTGCTCTTCTTGAACCAAGGACCAAATTGTTCCGAATTCGCCAGTTGTACGAACTCTGAAACCGATTGAATGCGCGCTTCTCGGGTGAATGCTTGAATGCCGGCGTCCACGATGATGTCATGTGGAACTTGGATCTCGCTGATATCGACCGTGTCTTCATAGTCGGTCCCGATGATGCGAATCATCCGGTTAGGCGGCAACTGCTTCTGGTAATACTTGAACCCGCGTTCGAGTATCTGCTTTTTGACCGTGGCGTCCAGCCACATGGTCTGGAGGACGAAGCGGGCGTCGCCCTTGGAGCGGAGGCTCATGATCTCGGTGGCTGACTGTCGGGATGAATCAGCGACGCCCTGTTGTAAGTTGGTGGCGGCAGCCGTGTCCTCGGCCATGCGCTGCCGGACCCCGTCCTCTACATAGGCTTCCTGCATGATGGGCTTGCGGTCGATGACGGCGAACACGTCACGAATGGAGCGCGTCCCACCCATGGTGTCCACGGCTATGTTGCCGCCCGGCTGCATGAGCATTTGGTTAGAACCCACGGCGTCCCGGTCGCTGACGAACTGCTGCCAGATACCGAGGCTGACCTCATCTACCCGCATGTTGGCCAGTCGCGCCTTTACGTCAATCTGCGGGCCAATCCACTTGAGGATGGAGGCACCGAAGAGTCGTCCGGGAACGGGAACGGTCTTGATGGGGAAGTAGGGCGGGCGATTGTCAGGCGTGGGGATGGGTTCGTCACGAATCTCTACCAGCCCATTGGCGATAACAGTTAGTCGATAGGCGGCGCCATCCGGTCCTCGTAGGTCGGGTGGGACCCATCCCCAACACTGGGATAGTACCACCTTCGTGCCATCGACCATGGCGGGTTCCGTCTGCGTGCCGGAGTAACCGAAGCCATCCTTCTCTTCGTCAAAGGGTTCGCCCTCGGAGGTGTGGTCGCCCATGCCCGCGACTAGCGACAGGTTCTTGTAGATGCCGAGTTGGTCGTTAGTCTCGTTGAGTTGGTCGAGTGTCGTCTCAATCTGCTCCATGTACCAACGACCCTGCCCCGTCGGGTCACACCAGACCTTGTCCAGCATCAGCCACTCGAAGTGCGGGTCGTTGTAGACCTCGTGGGGTTCGTTGACGCGCATGTTGCGGACACCCGCGATGCCCCCGAAGGCGTCCATAATGGGCATACCTACGTTCCTGATGCGGTCCTCCACCTCGATCTTCCACGTGACCTTGCCCCAGGCGTGCCCCATGATGAGGGCGTATTTCAGGCACTCGTAGAGCTTGGGGAACAGTTCCATGCGGTCGGCCATGTACATCAGGAGACTTTGGACCTTGCGAGCGAGTTCCGCGTCGTTACGCTCGCGGCCCTTGACCGTGAACCATTCCTGCGATTGGAACATGCCAAGGATGAGGTTCGGCAACAGGGTCTCGATGATCTTGAACGCCTCAGGGTCAGCTACGTTGGACCGCCACCAGTCCTGCGGGTCCGTCATGGCCTGCCGGTGGGCCAAGTACCATTTCCAGTTGCGCGTCCACTCGCCCTGGTGGGACTCCTTGAGTTCTTCGGACTTGGACTTGCGGCGTCCCCAGAGTTCCGCCGTGTCGGTCAGATAGGGACTGCCAGTTGCGCCCGGTATGGTATTGACGGGTCCGCCCGTACCCCTGAACATTTCCATTGTTGCCATGGCAGACCTCCTAGCCGTTAATATGGAACACGTTTGTCTCTATATTAACGACAGTAACCACTAGAGCCGTCCCTTGAGACTCGCCCAACCTGCACGTGTACGCGCACCTATGGGTGGCGCATTCCCTACCATGTTATCACTTACTGTCGGGATAGGTCTATAGCCGGGATTCCATTGGTTGCGGGGGTTGTCTTCTATAGGTGCTGCGGGCCGGACCTGTATCATGGCGGCGTCGGCAAGCATGTCCAATATGTCGTCCTTGCCACTGCCCTCGCCCGCGTACTGGGTATACTGTTTTACGAAAGCGTCTATGTGGGGGACGGACTCCACGATGTAGAACTCGCCCATCTCGAAGTGCGGGGCGAGGCCGCGGATACGGTTTTCCTTGACGATGGCACTGCCCGGACGCGGGGGTTCCGTGACGGCTATGTAGCGGTAGCCACGCGACTTACAGAAGCGCCGCCAGTTCTGCGGGAAGTTGGACGCCTCGCCGGGCTTGCGCTCCTTGATGATGCGGGACACCTGCGGGTACTTGCCCAGGAAGGCTGCCATCTCTTCCATGCCTTGGGCCTCGCTGATCGTGTTGCTGACGAACAGGTCGATGAGGTACGGCATGGCGTCCCGGTCGTACCCGACGATGCCCATGGTGGTGTCGTCACCCGTCCCCTTGGTCTCCTGGCGCTTCCACGCACTGTCTATGCAGAGTGCCCAGCGGTGGCCCTTGCATAACTCCATGGCCTCCTGACGGGACACATAGCAGTTGTCCAGCCACGACTTGCGGAACACGCTGGTCCCGATGTCGGACACGTCGAGTGTCCAGCCACGACTTGCGGAACACGCTGGTCCCGATGTCGGACACGTCGAGTAACTGCTGGCTGGCGAAGAACTTAGAGCCTTGCTTGCGGAACTTCTTGGCGAGGTTCTCCAGGGTCAGGCGCTTGGGGAAGTTGAGCGAGTACAGCATGGCGCACTCGTTACCGAGGCGGGCATAGTCGTCATCATCGGGCTTCATCTTGGCCCACTCGTAGAACTTGTCGGGCGGCTCGTCAAAGCACGGGACCTTGAGGGTGAGCATGCGCCCGAAGTCGCCGTT
>JBDHHA010000357.1:0-2557 GCA_039589615.1 Gemmatimonadota bacterium | reverse complement strand
GACGCCACCCAAGCGGCGGGGGCCGTTCGCGTGGATGCCGAGGCGTGGCAGGCCGACGTTGTGGTGACGAGCGGGTACAAATGGCTGGGGGGACATGGCGGGGTGGCCCTGGCCGCGATTTCGCCGGAACTCCTCCAGCAATCGCCACCGTTGCCGGGATGGATGAGCGCCCCGGATCCCTTCGGATTCGATGCGACACAGGTCCAATTCGCTCACGATGCCCGCCGGTACACGCAGTCGACGATGTCCTACGTGTCAATTGCCGGTCTGATCGCCGCGCTCGAGGACGTACTTGCGGTTGGAGAGGTAGCGATTGAAGAACATGCCCAACAGCTGGCGAACACGTTGGTCGAGTCGGTGCAAAGACACGGTTGGCAACCGTTTCGTGGGGTGAGCGATCCCACCCGTTCATCGCACATTGTGTCCTTGAGGCACCCGGCGGTCGATGCACAAATCGCGACCGATGCCTTGAGGCGTCGCGGCATCGTCTGTGGCACGCGGGGTGGGGGCGTGAGGGTTTCCATTGCCGCGTACAACGAATCGGGGGACATCGACTGTTTGGTGGAAGGCCTTGCCGAAATCGCCGCCCGTGCCATGAGTTGACACCCCTCCATGATTGTGGCGGGGTCGACCATCAGATCTTTCGCCACCGCGCCCTAATAGCTCGGGCATTGCCACTCCAATTTGACATCTGTATACCATATTGTATACAATTCTGGTGTCATGCTAACCCTCACGATCGACCGCAGCCTCGACCACCCGGTGTACGAACAGGTCGCGGACCAGGTACGGCAGCTCGTCGCCTCGGGCGCTCTCGCGCCGGGGACGCCTCTCCCGTCGGTGCGTCAGCTTGCGGGGGACCTCGGGGTCAACCTGAACACCATCGCGCGGGCGTACCGGCTTCTGGAAGGCCAGGGCTTCCTCGTCATCCGCGACCGGGCCGGCGTGGTGGTGGCGGCGGCGGCGGAGGAGATCGGGCACTCCGCACGCGACGAGTTACTCGATCAGATGCGTGCCATACTCGCACGCCTGCGGCAGGCGGGAATGGCCACCGACGAACTGTTACCGATCATGCGGCGCGAGGTGCTGGCCATGGACGGCGGCGGCAAGGAGAGCGACGATGAGTGAAGCGGTTGTTGTCAATCTGTTCCTCACAGTCCGGGTGCTCGTGGTCGGTGGGGCCCTCCTCGTCCTCCCGCGCATCACTCGTAAGGGATTGCTCTTCGGCGCCTATGTTGGAGAGTCGCTGGTCGAGCGGGACGCGGCCCGCCGGCTCCGGGGTCGCTGGAACCGCGGCTGCGTGATCCTGATGGCGCTGTCGCTCCTGGTTGGCTTGGCGATCAGTTGGGCGGGCCGGCCCGTCGCGGGGAATCTCACCGGTACCGCAGTGCTCTTGCTCGGTGGCCTTGGGCTCTATCTCCGCTTCTACTTCAGGGCGCGACGACTCGTACCGCCGGCCGCTGCCCAGCAGGCCGAGGAGGCCGCCGCCCCGCTCATTGGCGGCGAGCCGAGGGGGGTCGGCCTGGCCAAATTTGCCCTGGGCCTTTGCACCCTCGCGGCTGTCGCGACGTTCGTCTACGCGATTGTCAGCTATGAAACGATGTCCGCTCGGTCCTTCGTGGCGGTCATGTTCGTCCCCAGTCTGAACCTGCTGTTCAGTCCGTTCTTCGCTCTGCTCGCGATCCTCACGGCCGGGGCAAAGCGCTCCGTGCGTGGCGGATCGGGTGGCCGCTCGATCGAGGCACAGAACGCCTTCCGCGCCACCATGACCAACCTGCTCAGCTGGATGGCGCTTCTCATCTGCGGGTTCTTTACGATCCTCTCGGTGCAGATCATCCGCATTGGACGATCTGAGATCGGCTCTTTGGGCGTCGGTATCTGGGTGATGGCGGGTATCGTGTTCGCATTTTTCCTCGGCAACCTGATCCGGATTGTGAGGGGATACGGGCAGGGAGGCGCATTGATGGAAAGAGGTACCGCGGAGGCTCCTTTGACCAACGGTCTCGCCGATAACTCTCGTTGGATCTGGGGACTCTTCTACGTCGATCGGGACGACCCATCGATCATGGTGGAGAGCCGCTTCGGTATCGGCTACACGCTCAACTACGGCAACCGGGTGGCCATGCTGATAGTGGCCGCCTTCCTCGTGTTGTCCCTCGGTCTGATCGCCCTCGGCCTGTTCGGAACATTGATCGGAGGCGGTTGACCCCGGCCGCGATGCGCTCCCCATGATCGAGCCCAGGGGTCATACCCCCATTTGAACAGTTCGCGCTCGTCCAGCGTGGTGGCTTGCGGGTCCTGCTACCTACCCGTATAAAAGATCTCCTAGGATCGCATCCAGGGATGGCAGGCTCATTTGAGGAGGACACGATGACGCACCACCGACGGTGTCTGTGGTTGACGTGCAGTTTGATGACAATGGCCATGGTGGCTGCGCCCGCCGCGGCGCAAGAAGTCGACTACTCCCGTGCCGAGCGTTTTCTGACGTGGCACACCACCGGCCTGATCGCAGGAGACCAGGTCAACGCCAACTGGTTCGAGACCGGCGACCGGGATC
>JBDHHA010000356.1:0-2559 GCA_039589615.1 Gemmatimonadota bacterium | reverse complement strand
CATGAGCACGGCGCCTTCGGCGTTGGTGGAGGGGTACACCTGGAGGTTCATGACCCGGTAGGGGCCCTCCACCGCCTGCAGATGCTCAGTGATGGGGTCGCCGGCAAAGAGCACGTCCGGAGCGTCGGAATAATTCCAGAACGTCCTGGCGTTCCACCAGAGATCCGTGCCCACGATGCCGATCACGCCGATGACGGCGACCGTGCGGGTCACCTGGTTCTTGAGAAACGCCCAGGCGATTCCACCCAGGGCAGCCAATGCCACCCCACTTCCCACCGCGCCCCACCGGATACTGTCTGCGGCGGCGGCGGCGCGCTGAATCGCCGGGTATCCGGGATATTGCACGAAGCCCGCAAGCCCTTCGGCCAGGCCCCCGAAGCCTCCCACCAGTGCCAGCAGAACCACCGCCCCGGCGGTGCCCAGCCAGACTTTCGCGTGCGTGGCTCCCTCACCCCGGAGCAGCCGCTCGACGCCGAAGGCGGCGAACACCGCGAGCATGAACGACGGGATGTAGAACGCCATGCCCGCTGCCCGCACCTGTTTCATGAACGGCATCACCGCGTACCACAGGCGGTAGAACGGCGTGCTTCCGCCCACCGCCACCAGCATGAACAGGGCGGCGATCCCCCCGAGCCACCACTTCAGGCGCCGGCGTTCCCGGCCGGTCACCCCCAGCACCGCCAGCGCCACCACCGCCAGGCCCAGGTACTCCGAGTGGAACTTGATGCCGTTCCCCCCCCAGTACGTCTGCGCCCGGGCGGTCCCCTCCCCGGCGAAGTGGGCCAGGAAGAATTCCGGGACGTGCTCCCAGGGTATGGCGAAGGATACGGCCCGCTCCCAGCTTCCCACGCTCTCGGCCCGGGGAGAAAACGGGATGTAGTGGTAGAACGGAACCATCTGAATGGCGCCGATGCCGAAGGCGACGAAGATCGCCCCCAGCGAAACCCCCAAGCGCACGACACGGGGCTGGAGCGGCTCCGCGGTGGGCTCGCCGAACGTGAGGTACAGGGCGAACAGCCCCGCCGCCACGAGCAGGTAGTAGAGCAGCTGTGGGTGCGGTGCCAGGAACGCCAGGCCCACCGTCAACGCCAGCAGCGCCTGCCCCTCCAGCCGCTTTTCCCGGAGCGCCATGATCAGGGCGAGGAGTGCCAGGGGAAACAGGGCGCTGACGAAGAGCTTGCCGTCGTGCCCCGGGTTGACGTAAGACGCCACGACGCCGGTGAGCTGATACGCGATGCCCCCCACCACGGAGCCGGTCCACGAGACCTGGAGGCGCCGCAGCAGGAGATAGGTGAAGAGTCCCAGGAGCACGTAGTGGACCACGAACCCCAGGTTCATGGCCACGTCGATGGGCAGGAGCAACCGCGTCCAGGCGGTGGGATAGAAGATGTCGCCGTGCATGCCGGCAACGAACGGCATGCCCCCGAACAGTTCCGGATTCCACAAGGGGACCTCGCCCGTGGTCTTCCACTGCTCCGCCGCCCAGGCCCGGAAGCCGAAGCCGGCCTTGTACTGGTCGCTGATGGGCGTGCCGAGAAACTTCCCCGTCCACATGGGGAGGGAGAGAATGAAGATCCAGATCGAGGAAACTGCCGCGGCCACCAACGTGGGGAAGCGCGGCTCGAAGGTTGCTTGGGCCTTCGTGTCGTCGGGTGTGTTCAAGCCCCCTCGCCTTTGCCCTTTCCGATTATTGCCGCCACGAGAGCCGCTGTGAGCTCGGTGAACGTCAACAACAGCCTCGATCCAATGGATATGGCAAGGGCGGGGCCCCCGCCGATCGAAGGTGTGAGGAACGCGAGCAGCATAGCCTCACGAATGACGACGCCTCCCGGGGAGAAGACGGCGAACAAGCCTACAATATAGCCACCTGCAAATGAACCCATGGCCAGGGTGAGCGACGGCGCGCCTTCCGGCAACATTCCCAGTGCCAGGAAGCGGAACGCCAGGCCGTACAGCAGCCATGCGGCGAGGGCGGCTCCGGCCCCGGCGAGGACGGCCGTTGCGGGGAGGGGCTGCAGTTGGATCTTGCCGTTCGCCACCCGGGCCAGCACCCGCACCAGAGGCTTGAGGGTCAAGGCCACCACGCTGGCCACCGCCACGGCAATGGCGGCGACGAACACCACCGGAGAATCCGCCTGGGGGAGAAACGCGATCGCGACCCCCGCACCCGTTCCCACCGCCAACGCCTGCATGGCCAACGCCGACGCGGCGGCGGCCCAGCCGTGAACGCCCTCCCGCTGTGCCAGCACGGCGAGTCCCGCCACGCTCCAGACTTTCCCCGGGATGTAGCGGCCGAGATTCGACAGACACCAAATCCGCACGGCCGAGGGGAACGAGAGACCCTGGTTCCAGCCGCGGAGCACGGTGCGCCACGCGAGGATGAGGAGCCCGTAGCTCGTCCATACGAGGAGGGCGGCGAGGGCGATCCACCCCGGTCGAAAAGCCAGTGGTGTGTCGAGCTCCGTGAACTCGGCGAGATTGCCCGAGACCGACTGCCACACGAACCACAAGACCAACACGGCGAGAATGAGTTGGACCAGCCACACCCAGCCGCGTCTC
>JBDHHA010000355.1:0-3386 GCA_039589615.1 Gemmatimonadota bacterium | reverse complement strand
TGAGCGATCAGGCCGTCTGTTTCGATGTTCGCGTCGCCGCGGCCTCCTACCCCGAACGTGGCGGTGCCGTTGTTGGCTGTCGCGAAGGATCCCGCCGAGTCGTGGATCGTACTGAGGTCTTGCTGGACGTGAACCTTGTCGTCACCTCCGCCATCCCACCACCCGCACACGAAGTGCCTCTTCTTCTCGAGGATATTCCGGACGCCGTCGGTCGCGGACTGTGATCCGCCAGCGTCGTCGTAATAGACCGCCGAGATGTTGCCGGCGCCCGCGGAAGTGGAGGAGATCTTGATGACGAAGTCCGACTGGGCGGCAATACCGTTCGCCTTCCCCATGAAGTTGTACGCTGTCGTCATCGCCTCGGCCCGGACCCAGAAACAGCTCCCTCGACCCGCGGATGTAGGATCGAAGGAGGAGTTGTCCGCGATCGTGGCCTGTTGGTTGCTATCCAGCTCCATGTCGGCTGCGTATCCACCTGCACCACCGGTCACTGCCGGGGTATTGATGTCGACGGCCTCGTGGGTATCCTTAGAGTCGTCGCCGATGTTCGATGGGTCGTCGAACTCGTAGAAGGCGGTAGCGTGCTTGATCGCTGTTCCGAGAAGAGCGTTCATCTGCGTGAACGTGGGCCCCACGCCCACGCCCACGGTCTGAGGCAGAGCACTCCCCGCGCACGCGACTGTGACGACGAGCGCAACGAGGAACTGCTTCACTTTACCAGCCCACCCAGATGCCGGTCGCGGTCGTGCCGGTGGCCTTCACGCGGGAGACGGCGTAGGGGTACTGCTGCCCGGCGGCGAAGGCCAGGGTGACTGTCTCGCGTCACCCAGATGAGGCGGCTGTCGCCTCCGGGGAGATCGGTCGCATCGGCAGGGGTGACCGCGGCGATGTGCGAGATCGGCCACGTCATCTGAACGTCGGGAACCTGGGGCATCTTAGAACCTCCTTGTGAGGGTTGGCTTCTGGCTCCACGCGAGGCGCGGGCCGTGGAAAATGGTGTCGAAGACGGCAGCGAAGAATGTCCCCGCGCCGGCTTCGTACAGTTCGTCTTCCTTGGCTGCGGAGAGGTTCTCACCCCAGACAGCGAAGTTGTCGATGACGGCTGGAGTGGCTGGGGTCCAGCCCGCCCCCATCGCGAAGTCGTCAGCCGGATTCGCTGGGGCACCGGCCCGGGGGTACAGGGCGTCGGTCGCAGAGAGCCGACCCGCGTCGATCGAGATCGAGCATTCCGTGGCTGTCAGCCGGACCGTGTAGTGGACCCACTGGTTCAGCTCGTCGACGGCCGCGGCGGCCTGACAGGTGAGAGTGTTGGTGTTGTCCCAGGCATTGATGATGTAGCGCGACGCTCCCCCTCCGCCAGTGATCCTGAGTGAGACGTAGCCTCCAGCGTGGATCTCGACGAACTCCCCCCATGGCTCTCCGGTCTTCAGGGCCCAGAAGGTGTAGGTGCGCGGGTTGCCGGTCGTGTAGGCGGCGATCTGCGCGGTGGTCGCATCAGCGGTCAGGGAAAGGCTGTCGAGGTAGAGTGCCGTCCCTGAGTCTGAACGAGGCACGAACCCGGGTCCTTGCGTAGGTGTGTTCCGAGCCGTGAGGTCGTTCGTCCCCCAGGCGTCCACGTAGGGGCCGCCGTTCTCGTCCATCTCCCAGCAGGACACACCGTTCGTCTTGAGGGCCGCGGGCGTGGTGGCGCAGGAGTACCCGGTGCCACCGTTCCAGAGGGATGTGTGGGGCGGGACCGCGCCCTTGTAGAAGTAGACCGGCCCGATCACTCCCTCGACGAGCCCGTCACCTCCGACGCTGTTTCGCGCGCCGATCGCGAAGGACTGCGTTCCGTCGACGGGCGTGGTGATCGGTCCAGAGAGATCCTTGACCGGAGTCTCATCGTTGACCGAGATGTTGGCGAAGCCGTCGGATGAGGTGTACCACCCGCACACGAAGTCCGCTCGGTTGACTGTCGCCCCGAGTGTCGAGATCGCAGTCGAGCTCCCCGAAACGGCATCGGTGACTCCGAACTGCCATTTGTCGCTGGTGTTGTCGAGGAGGTAGTACTCCACCTGTGTCTTCGCGACGATGTACTCCCCGTGCGCGGCCTGAACCTGAAGAGGCCTCACCCAGGCGCAGAACCCGAAGTCGATGTTCGTCCCGAGACTGAGTGACGCATTGTCGAGGATCCACCCCGCCTGGGTGCTCGCCTCGAGCTGCTTCATCGCATACGAGAGAGCTCCACCAGACGCAACCGGGGTGGACTCCGTCAGGTCGTTCCCCCCACCGCTCGCCTTCCCGAGGTTCGATGGGTCGTTGAAGCTGTACCGCAGAAGGGAGCTGCGATAGAGCTTCTCGATGGCGGAGATCGACTCTCCGAACGTGGGTCCGACCCCGACACCGACGGTCTGAGGCAGAGCCATCCCCGCCACTGAGAGAGCCAGCACGAGTGTGACGAGGAATCGTTTCATCAGTACCTCACGATCGGGGAGCACACCTGCACGAGGATCTCGGGCCCGGTGCAGATCTGCACCCAGGTCCCCTCGGTGATGTGCCGCATCCAGGGGTTCAGGTTCGCGACGGGGTGGATCTTCCCGTCAGACTTCCAGACCGGCGTGCCGAAGGTCAGGAGCTCGCAGGCTGCGCGGTCCTGCCAGGGCCCGCCTGGGACTGGCTCGAGGCGCACGGGGCAGGTGCGCCGGTTCTTGAAGCCGACCGAGGTGCAGTACTCGAACCCTCGGACTCGGCCTACGGCGTCGAACTTCGGGAACCCAGGACGGCCCCCAAACCGCTTGACGTGAAGCTCGAATGCTGGCGGCGGCGTCGGAGCTCCGCACCCGGCGACAGGCACGGAGGCATCCCGGTGCGTCCCCATGTACTTTCCTCGCCCGCTGTTCGTCCAGCCCCCGTCGCCCCAGTAGACGGCGTGGTACTCGTCGAACCGCCCGTCGGGGCGGAGGATGAAGATCGCTTCCTTCCCCGATAGAACGCAGACCTTGAGGTCGGCGTGCAGCCAAGCTGCCAGGGCGTCGAGGTTGGCGCGGGGGTCCTGCCCCCGCCGATCTCCCAGGGCGTCGGTCGCCCGCTTGACGTCCTTGTGAAAAAGGGGAACAGCATCCGAAGACGGGACAAGGTCAGCCTCCTTTACGCAGGGCCCCGGCGGAGGGGGCGGTGGCGGTGGCGGGGGTGGCGGCGGAGGTGGAGGAGGCGGAGGAGGCGGCGGGGGATCCTGCACGCACTTCCACACACATGGCGACGTTTCCACACACTCCCCCTCGCAGGTCGCAAGACAGAGGCCTTGCTCCACCGTACAAGGATCGGGGGTGTACCCACCGCATCCCGCCAACAGGATGACAGCGCCAGCTACGACAGCTCTTAGGTTCATGGTTCCCATTATCGCATCC
>JBDHHA010000354.1:0-2930 GCA_039589615.1 Gemmatimonadota bacterium | reverse complement strand
AAGGAGACGCGGCCAGTCGACGGCGAGCACTTGACCGTGCCGAATACGCGCCAACATTACCTGCCCACTCTGAGATCCTGGTTGATGAGACTGGCCACGTTTGGGCGGCCCGGTATCACTACGAATTCCTCAACGCCACGGAATGGGAGATCTTTTCACCAGACGGCCGCTGGTTAGGGATGGTGGAGACGCCGGCGGCACTGGACGTCATGTACATTGGCGACGAAGAGATCATGGGCGTTGCCAAGGACGAACTGGGCGTCGAGTACGTACAGGTGCATGAACTGCTCAAAGCCATGTAGAGAAGCTCTGCCACGGCTGGCTCGGTGCGGAGCCAAGTCGTCGAGGTAGCTTCTCTTGGCGGAGCCGCTCATGCGACTCCAGTTTGAACAACAGGGTACAAGGGCATAGTCTGGTGGAGTGGGTCTTCTCGTCGGAGGTTCTCACGCGTCGTTGTCTTGTCTTCCTCATTCCTCTCGTTGCCGCTTGTGTTGGGGATGCCGCGCAGCGAGCCGACCCTGCCGTAATCCGCGACAGTGCCGGAGTCCGTATCGTCGAGAACACAACCCCCCGATGGGGTGAGGGGGATGCATGGTCCCTGAGCGTGGAGCCGGTGGTCGACATCGGCATGACGGAAGGCGACGCCAATTACGAGTTGTTCCGTGTGCGTGGTGCGGTGCGACTCTCCGACGGTACGATCGTCGTTGCGAACCGAGGGTCCAATGACCTGCGGTTCTTTGACGGGCAGGGCCGGTATCTATTGACGGCGGGCCGTCAGGGTGGGGGACCGGGTGAGTTCGGTTGGGTGGGTGGGATCTTTCGCATGTCCGGAGACTCCATTGGTGTGGACAGTGGCAACCCACCCCGGTTTCAAGTGTTCGATGCGAACGGCCGCTTCATCCGCTCGGTGCCTCGTGACCGCGGTACCGTGCAGGGCGTGTTCTCCGATGGGTCGATCCTCGTGGAAGAGTTGACGTTGGATTCGATCCCGGGCATTGAGCGATTTCTTCGGCCCAACGTGCGGTTGGTGCGGATCGATGCTGACAGACAGGCTAGGGACACGCTGGGTTCGTTCCCCGGAACACAAGCCCTTTACCAGCAATATTCTGAGGGTTTCCGCATGGCGGCAAGCCGAGACTTTCTGCTATTCACAAGCTTCGCCGTCAAGGATGACCAACTACTCGTGGCGGACAACGCAGAATATCGGGTAGACATCCGCGATGCCGGTGGGGGTTGGCACTCGAGTGTTCGACAGCCCGGTTGGTTGGTCCCGCTCGGCGATGAAGTGCTGGAGACATGGTTTCGGAGCCTGCCATCGGGTGACGACGAGGCGTATGTGAGCCGACGCGTGGCCGGCGTCCGGAGACGACCAAGTCTCAAAACCGTGCCGGCGTTTGAAAACATCCTGGTGGATGACGACGGGAACCTCTGGGTTCAGGAGTACCCGTTGCAATTTGGAGATCCGCAGCGCTGGACCGTCTTCGCCCGAAACGGTGAGTTGCTGGGCACGATGGAGATGCCACCCTCGTTTCAACCGTACCATGTGGGCAGCGACTTCGTCCTGGGCCGGTTCCAGGACGAGTCCGACGTGGAGCATGTCCGGCTCTACGCCCTCATCAAGCCAGGCCAGTGAAAAGTGGACACGCCCGGTCGGGCGTATCCACCCCGGGGCATGTGGGAACTCGGCTGATACGTCCCAACGGGCGTAGAAGGATTGAATAGTTCCTACGGGGCGGCGGGCCTGCCAAGAGGGATCGCTCCCTCTTCCGTGGCCTCGGTGATCCCGTACCGCACGATGTAGGGAACGTCCAGTTCGTCGTTCTCGCTACCCCACACCTGCATGCCTCGAGCGAACAGCATCGTGAACCCGGATGGCAAATCGACGTGGCCGATCACGTCTCCAGTTCCTGACAGTATGCGCCACTCAACAATCGGTTCACCCAACTCCTCTCCACGCAACCAGATCTGACCGTCGGCACCGATGACAACAGCGCTCACAGGCGGGTGGAAGGCCGGCAGGTAGAGTCCCTCCCGGGCCCAGCGTGCCGCTTGGTCGAACGTGGCCCGACCTGCCAAGAAATCCGAGTTCGCGACACTTTCGGCAAAGCCACTTATGATGCTGTCCACCATTGAAGTCCGCAGCGGAACCGGGTCATAAGGAAACGCCCGCGAGAAGATCGTATCGCCGTCAATCCGCCAGGTGGTCACGGTAAAAGTCGCGGGACCATCACCCTCCGGGGGACCTCGCATGACGCGCACCGCGATCATGTCATAATCCGAAATCTTGACGATCTCCGTATCGCTGAACGGCGGTGCCCGATACGACCCGAAAGAGCCACGGCCCTGCGCGTTGTTCGTGATCTCCCACACCGTATTCACGAGTGAATAGTGGGCAATGGTGTCCCGAACGTTCCCTGCGGTATCCATACGGACGAGGAAGTTCTCGGTGAGTTCGCCACTGGCGACCATGTGCGAGAACGCGGGTGGTGAACCAAAGATCGTTCCGTCGCGCAGTAGACCTCTCGGCCGCGGCGGCAGGTCGCTCGGCGAATCCCCGAGATCGACTGGGATGCGGCGGCTGCCGAGGAAATTTCCTTGAAGATCAAAGAACGAGAATCGGTACAACCCGTGGTCCATCACCCATAGCGTGTCGCCGGTAACGGCCATAGCGCCGACGCTGCTGAACTCGCCGGGCCCCTCGCCTTCCCGTCCAATCGAGCCGAGTAACGTGCCAGACGCATTGTGCATGCGAATCTGGTTCTCTTGAGGGTGACCAGTGTAAATGGTGCCATCCGGGCCAACTTCGAGTTCCCGAAACCAGGTGAAAGCGGCTTCCGGGTCATTGGGACTGCCCACCCGAAGTTCTTCGGTCGCCACCATCGGAACGCCGAGAAACGAGTCAGCTTGACGGGATTGGTCCGCGCATCCAA
>JBDHHA010000353.1:0-2588 GCA_039589615.1 Gemmatimonadota bacterium | reverse complement strand
AGCAGGGTGTCTCCCGCGGTGATCCGGCCAGTGGGTGGTATGACGATCTCGAGCACTGGCGGCGACGCGGCCAGCCAATAATCCACACCCACGTCGTAGACTACCGATCTACCGGCGTCCATGATGCTCACCGATATTTCATCTGCCCAGGGATTCACCAGGGAGATTCGGCCCGCCGGCCCAACCACATGCCGCTCATCCACAACGTTCGCCCAGCCGTCTCCCGTTGGATCAGCCCGGCGCCGTTCGTAGCCGATCGACGCCGAGGCGCTGAGGCTCGCTCGCTGCGATATCGTCGTCCCAAATACCACCCTGGGCATGAGCGTCAGAAAGTTCACGTTCCCGCCATCACCACCCGTCGAGCGGGACGTGAAGGGGACCGTCGCACTGAGCTGGGATGAGATTCTCGTACTCGCCGCTACGCTGATGAGCTGTTCCCCTGTGACGCGCCCATTGGATCGCCCCCAGCTCTTGCGAAACACATAGTCGGAGCCAATGCGCGCCGTATGCTGAAGGCGGAGGCGCTCCGTCCACGAGACATGCTTGTAGCCACCAGCACCGGTGAGAATAAGGGCGCCGCCTGCAGAGCGCGTGCCTTGCACGAATCGAATGGTGGATCGCGAGCTGCTACCTTTGCCCCACTTTGTCGAGTGGGCCACCTCTCCGACGCTCGTTGTCAGTACCCGTCCGGAGAACCGGTCCGTAGATTCGTTCCTTTCGAGCACGATGCTGGTCTTTCGGTTCTTTGCCGACAATCGGATTCTCTCGAGGGCGATGTCCTCCCAAGTCTCCGGCGCACCGTCCAGCCACACGCGGCTACGCGTCGACCTCCGAAGATCAAACTGTACGGGGAGAAGTGGGTTCCGGTACCAGAGCGCAGCTCCCAAGTTGCTGGATCGGGATTCAATCTCCGATCCGATGCTGCTCCGCTCGTTGCCGCTCGTTTGCGACCAATTCAAGGTCGCGGACAACACACCACTACGGAACACGCCAACGTCCAGATCAACGCCCAAGGCCGCCTGACTCCGGTCTGGAAGGTCGTTGGGCCTGCTCTGCTGCACTTGATTCAACGCAGGGCGGAGCGTGAATCGGAAATCAATGACGCTGGGATCGATCACCACACCCTCAAACCCCAACCGCAACCACTCGTGATAGCTTTGTTGTTTCGCCCCACCCCCAACTTGAGCAGCAAACCGAGTCTGCGCGAACTGAAAGCCGAGCTCATTCCCCGACGCCTTCCGTATCGTGACACCCTGGGCTGCGGCGGAACCCGGTAAGACGCAAGCGAGAATCCCCAAGAGGATTTTCCTCCTGCTCATGGGTCCCACCCTACCCCGGCTCCGGCGGTACGTGACACCGTCCGCAGGACAGCACCCCGAAAGCCGTGTCGCCGTTGTGGCAGGCACCGCATGCGCGCCCCGCGTTCAAATCCGCCATCGTGAGCTCGCTGGCACCGGCACGTGCTTCAAAGAGCGATGGGTGGCACGCCGAACACCGGTACCGAATTCGGTGAACCCAGTGGGCAAATCTGGCAGGTGGGTAATCACCGGTTCGCTCGGCTGCCGCACTCGAGGTGTCGGCGCGCCGCGTGAGCGTGACGTCCGTCACGAGCTGCGGAGATTGGGTACCCGAGGCTGGCATCGCTTCGTGGCAGCGGTAGCAGGCAGTCGCAGGAAACGCCACCGTGCGATGGCACACGCCGCACGCCTCCCCGTCGTTCACGGCCTCCATGGTGATGGTGGCGTTGCGGTACTCGAAGATGCGCCCGTGACAGCTTTCACAGGAAAGCCACTCGACGTGCGAGGAGTGGGGGAAGGCGGCATCGAACATCGGCGCGGGCCCCGCCAGCTTGAAGTCAAACCGGAATCCGTCCAACGCCGGCGGTGGCTCTTGGCCGGGCAGACTCCGCCGCGGGTCGATAACGCCCTCGCGCAACGCACCGACCCAATCGATGTGCCCTCCCGCATCCCGAGGCAAGAGGCGCAACACCTCACCGGTATCGAGTGTCAGCTCGGCCGGCGGGCGTACGGTATCGGCCGGAAGTGTCGCCTCGACACCCGCCGCTCGGGCTGGCTGTGAAGTCGCATCCTGGGGTTTCTGAGGTGCGTCGAAGATCACGGACGCCGCCGTGCTGCAGCCTGCGACCGCAACACAGGCCGCGGCCACTCGCAACACGGTGGCATCTCGTGAAGACGTCAACTGCATGAATCGCGCGAACACATCATAGTCTTGATGCAAACATCATGAAGCAATCGTGAAGCATCACTGAAAGTATACCACGTGAGATGTGTCACATTCATACTTTGTGATGCGTGTCACAATCGGCGTAAACAATTGTTGTGATGTAGGTTAGTGCTCAGTTGGTGACATCGATCACGGGGAACATATTCACTCGACGTTCACCAAGTGTTCATGATGTCACCCTTATGATGACCACGTAATGGAAGGCGTATGAAACAGTGACACTTTCCGATTTTCCTTGGGCCCACGCAGCCACTGGGCAAGTTCCAGAACGTCTGAGGAGGCAACAATGAGAAGGTCTACAGGGGTTATGGGCTTCGCCCTGTTGCTGTTGGTTTATCCGTTTG
>JBDHHA010000352.1:0-2589 GCA_039589615.1 Gemmatimonadota bacterium | reverse complement strand
GGGCCAGTCCCTCGCCAGATGAAATCTGAAGAACGCGGGATACAGTCTGCCGGGCACGACCGCCAGACGACACACCCGGTCGCGCTCGCAATCCTCGTCTGTGAGGACCACTCGGAGAACCTCATGCGCAGGCCACGGCTCGCCTTGGGGGGGTGTCGAACAGAGGGCCAGCGCCCGGCTCTCTGGGCGGCAGGGGTAGCGATCCAGAGGTGCGCCCAGAAGACGGGCGACGGGCCGACTCCAGGCGGGCATCTCCCAGGTCAACAGGGAGAAGCTGAATATCGCCACGGCCACGCATGCGGTACTCAGCGCACGGGAGAGCAATCGGTGGCGAATGGCCGTGATCGAGACGGCCGTGAGCACCGCGACGACGATGAGCAGGGGGGCGAAGTATCGCCAGGTTTGGAACCAGTTGACGATGATCGGGTACCCCGCCACGAGGGTGAGGACGAGCACCCGGATCGGGAGGGATCGCTTGAATGCGCAGAGCACGAGGCCCATCAGCCCGAACACTGCCAGGACGCTGGAGAGTGCCCCGGGCGCGGTTCGGGCGTACCACCAGAAGTTCGGCTCCACCTTCGGGAATCCATACGCGAAGCCCCCCGCCCGGCTGCCTATGGACCGGACGAGCGAGAACAGACTCAATCCCTCCATGAGGTTCCAGAGCAGGATTGGCGCCAAGGCGATCACGGCCCCCGGCAGCAGCCCTCGCATGACGAACGGATTCCGAAGCCGCTGAGCGAGCCAGCGAAGCGATCCTCGAAGGCCGGGCGGCCACGGCGGGTCGCTTCGCGTCAGCAGGAGATAGGTTCCATACACGGCGGTGGGTGCCGCCAGAATGGTGAGAAAGTACGGATGAATCAGGGCGCCGAAGGCCAGTGAAGCGCCGAAGAGCCATGCGGTCTTCCGCGAGCGGTTCTGAACGAGAAGAATCAGCAGCAGGAGGCTCAGAGCCACACACGCGGGCAGCGCGGCGTGTGGACGATAGATCCGCGACAGATTGACGATCGGCGCATACGACGCGACCAGCAGGGCGGCCAGAAGACCAGCCCGGGCGTTCATTGCGAGCTTGGCGATCGCGTGCGTGAGCACGAGCGTAGCCGCGTGGAACACGACGTTGATGAACAAGGCGGCGTCCAGGGAGCGTCCAAAGGCGAGAACGAAGGGGATCGTGAGAAACGTGTATAGGGGCGGACGCCCATGCTTACCGAGCGGCGCCAGGCCATCCCGGAACGCGGCCAGCCCCTCCTGCGTGACGCGATCCGCGAACCGCACGACCAGCGTCAGGTACGCGTACGGGTCCGCGGGCTCCGCCATGGGAGCCGAGTCCGAACGGATCCAGTGAATCTGAGCCAGGGATACGATCGCGACGAGCAGTGCGAGAACGACCTCCCCGCCATGGCGAGCCAGGAAGCCGGGATTGGCGCGCGGATCGGCTCCGGTTCCAGAAGTACCACGCCGGTCGAGGCCCGGCCCTCGAGTGTTCGTCGTCAAAGTATTTCGGACTCGAGATGGATCTCGCTGAGAGACGGTTTTCAGTTTCTACCTAGGCCGCCATACTCGTGGCAGCACTCGATATTGTAGTAGATGACGAAGTCCCTCGCAGCAGCGTCCAGCTCCGATGGGAAGTAGTAGTGCTGCCGCTTGACCACATGTCCCGAACCCAGACCCTGGGCCGGTGCGTGCCGCCGCTGTGGCCGGAAATTCGGACCGTGGGCTTTCCAACGAGGACTGCGTCCCCACTGTATGCCGCGGACGCGAGCAGCATTGAAGCGGCCGTCAACATCCAACACAGATGCATATATCTCATGCTTCTTCCCCAACGGACCAGCCGCTCTCCTGCACGCTCGCCATTGCCACCAAGCGTACACTGCCCCTTACCAGCCTCGCCAGCGGCCGGCCACAATGTGGGGGGACCCACCCGTTTTGCGCATTTCCCCGCTGGACTTTACAGTTTCTTCATTATCGGACGTGAGGAGCCCCGCTAGTCGTTCCTATCCCCTGGCGTCGTGCCCCTGCGCGGAGAGTCATTCCACGTAGCCCAGCGCCCGCAGCTCTTCGAGGATGGCCTCCTCCGCCCCCGAATCCTGTTCGGTCAGCCGGCGAATCGGCGCGGTGTCGTAGGTCAGGATCGACTTCGTGCGGGTCACGTCGAGAAACGGCGCGACTCGCCCGTCCATGTCCTCGGCGATGGGGAGACCCAGCCAGGCGAGAATCGTCGGCGTGATGTCGTTCACGGTGGTCTCTTCAGGTTCCGCCTTGGGCGGGATTCCGCGACCGCGCGCGAAGATCACTCCCATCTCGGCACGCGGGCTCTTGTGATTGCCCGTGACCAGGCCATCCCGGTCGGCCTCGAACCCGTGGTCGGAGAGCACGATCACGAGGTCCTCGGGGCCCGCGCTGCTCAGCAGGTGCCCGATCAACGCGTCCGAGTAGCCGTAATAGGTCTCGAGCGCGATTCGCGCCGCCTCGCGCCACGCGGAGTCGAACGGGGGGTCCTCGTAGGCCTCCGGCGCCTCGACGCCCACCCAGAGGTAGTGGGAGACCCGGTCGATCCCCTGGAGCAGGATCATCGTCAGGTCGGGTCGC
>JBDHHA010000351.1:0-2604 GCA_039589615.1 Gemmatimonadota bacterium | reverse complement strand
GCCGTCCGGTAGCCGGTGAACCGATTCCGCAAGCAGCTCAACCCTTCCGCTTGTACCTGCCCGGTTCGTTGAACACTATGATCGCCCGGTAGCCTGCCTGCACGGTCGCCGAGTGGGGAACGCCAAAGGGGATGAAGAAATTGTCACCGGCCCCGTGCTCGCGGGATGCGCCTTCCATCCGCAACTCCATCCGCCCGGAGACGACGAACTCCCACTGCTCCGCGTGAGCGTGCTCTGGGACCTCGATGGTGTCGCTGAACTCGATGAAGACAATCTGCATTTTGTCACCCTGGATAAGCCACCCACGTGCCCCGGGGAACGGGAGCTCAATCTCGGGCAAGGTTGTCAGGAAATCTGGGAACCTCTCAATCTGCGGCATCTAAATCACCTCCGTTTGGCGCTGCGGAGAACATCTTGATGGACGCGCCTTCGCCCACGACCGTGGTCCACTTCCGGACTCGCCAGGTGGTTATGAGACCGTTCGTCACGTATGGGTCAGCCCGCGCAAACTTCTCCGCAGGCTCCGGCGTTGGGCCTCGAAATACCAGCACAGCCCCGTCAACTGGATCAGCCAGAGCTCCGGCCAGAACGAGTTCCCCGCGCTCGTAGGCCTTTTGCGCACATGCCAAGTGCTGCTCGCGGATCTCTTCCCGGCGAGCCACGTAGTCATTGGTCACGTCATAGAACAGGATGTAGTGCATCGCTCGTTTCTCCTCTGGACTGTCCCTCCTGGTCTAGATCCGCTCGATCCAACCGTGGAGATCCGGGGCGCGCCCGGTCATGATCGCGACGAGGCGCTCCTGCACCCTCGGCCCCACGGCCCGATCTTCAACGGGCGGCAGCTCAAGATCTCGCTCCTTGTAGCAAATGCGCCGGACGTGCGATACGGTCGCGGCTGTTCCAGTCCCGAAGCACTCGCGCAGTTCTCCACGCTCATGGCTTCGCAGCATTTCCTCCACCGAGAAGCGGCGCTCTTCTAAGCGATGTCCCATATCGTGGAGCAGCGTGATCACGCTGTCGCGCGTGATTCCCGGCAGAATCGTTCCATTGAGGTCCGGTGTCACGATCCGGTCTTCCAGGACGAAGAACACGTTCATGACGCCGAGTTCCTCAACGTAACGTCGTTCCTTGCTATCCAGCCACATCACCGAGTTGAACCCGGAATCGCGTGCTTCCTGCTCGGCAAGCAGGGCGGGCGCATAGTTGCCGGCGGGCTTCGTGTCCCCTGTTCCCCCCGGGACAGCACGGAAGTAGCGGTCGGTGACGAGCACGTCGATGGGAGCCGCGAAATAGTCCGCGAATGGGCAGGTGAAGATGGTGAACAGATAGCTCTCAGCTGGTTTCACGCGCAGGGATGTATCCACTGAAAACAGCACGGGGCGGATGTAGAGCGCACCCGTGCCTATGGGCGGAACCCAGGCCTGGTCCAGCCGCACGAGTTCGCGGAGGCCATCAAGAAACAGTGATTCCGGGACCGGTGGCATGACCAGCCTCACCGCCGAGCGCTGAAGACGCCGCACATTCTCGACCGGCCGGAAGAGCAGTACGTTGCCAGCTGGTGAGCGGTGTGCCTTGAGACCCTCGAAGACCGAAACCCCATATTGGAGAGCGCTGATGCTCGGGGCCAACCTGAGCGGGGCGTATGGCCTGAGAAGCGGCTGACCCCATCGGCCGTCCTCGAACTCTGCGATGAGCATGTGATCACCGAAGAGGGTCCCGAAAGGCACGCTCGTCAAGTCGGCCTCCAGCACCCGGGGACGCACAACACGTTCGACGCGGATGGTCATCGTGGACTCCCAATATCCCCTACGCAAGAATAGGCGAATGATTTCTATGTTGCAAATGAATAATAATCATTGTTATTATTATAGAAATGAATATTGACGACGTCCGAGCTTATGTTGCCGTCGTGGATGCAGGATCAGTCAGCCGGGCGGCCGGCGAATTGAACCTCACTCAGCCGGCGGTGACTCGACAGCTGCAGCGGCTGGAGACGGAAGTGGGGGCTCCCCTGCTGGACCGTCGGCAGCGTCCCTTTGCGCTGACGGAGGCAGGTCGAGCCGCCCTCGATGGTTGTCGGCGGATCCTGGCCTCGGTTCAGGAGCTTCGGGCCGCTGCGCTCAACGGCGATCTCCCCTCAGGGGAGGTGCGCATTGGCGTGGCTCATGCCTTGACGGAACTGACGCTCTCGGAACCCGTGGAACGTCTAGGACGCGCCTTCCCGAGAGTTGCGGTCCGACTCCGCACCGGCTGGAGCCGCGAGCTTCTTGAACGTGTGCGTGCGGGGGCTCTCGATGGAGCCGTGATCTTGCTCCCCGAGGGTGGTCGCCTGCCGACAGGCATCATCGCAGAACACTTGGGGCTGGAGCGGCTTGTTGTGGTGGCGGCCCGACGAGGACGCAAGACGCCGGCCCGACGAGTTTCCGATCTCGCCGGTGAGGGCTGGGTCCTCAATCCAGAAGGCTGCAACGCCCGCGCAATCCTTGAGCGTGTGCTGGCTCGCGCTCGAGTGGGATTACGTGTGGATGTGGAAGCGTATAACTACGACCTCCAGTTATCGCTCGTCTCTCGCAATCGCGGCCTTGGGCTTGTTCCCAGACGGAT
>JBDHHA010000350.1:0-2610 GCA_039589615.1 Gemmatimonadota bacterium | reverse complement strand
GATCCGGATCGCCTTCACCCAGGAGGACAATTTCTGGTTCTTCAACGCACGGCTCGACGAGGTGCGCATCCTCGGCGCGCTGCCCCTCCCGGTGGCGCTCGATATCCGCCCGGGTGGTGCCGCGAACTTCATCGACCCGGCGGGCCACGGGCTCGTACCGGTCGCGATCCTGGGATCGGAAGCGTTCAACGTGGCGGAGGTGGATCTGGCCATGCTCGCGTTCGGCCCAAGCGGAGCCGTGCCCGTGAGCGACCGTGCCGTGGACGTGAATGGAGACGGGGCTCTCGACCTCGTCTCGAACTACCCCACGCAGGCAACGGGCATCGCGTCCGGAGACACGCTGGCGTGTGTCACGGGCGAGACGGTTCACGGTGAGGCCTTCGAGGGCTGCGACGCGGTGAACACGAACTCACCGCCGACGTGCGGCATCGGGTTCGAACTGGCGCTGCTGCTGCCGCAACTGATGTGGCTGCGACGGCGGTTGAGAAGAACGCGAGCGTAGCCGCGATCGGCTCGACACGCCCCGGCTTCGGTCGGGGCGTTGTCGTTCAGATTCTTGGGCGTCGAGTGAACAACCGCCGCCCGGTCCAGAGCATTCCCAGCGTGAGCAGCGCCATCGCACAGCGTCCGAGAGCGGGCACCAACAGAAATGCCGCCATCAGGTCGATGGCTCCGTCGTGCGGAATCGCAGGCGGGGGATCGGTTTCCGCGGCCCAGATCTTCCCTCGGCCCTGGTAATCAGGATCCAAGCCCAGATCCACCGCCGAATTCTCCATCACTGTCCGAAGATGGTCGTTGCTCTTGCCAATGTCGTTCTGTCTTGCGTATTGGAGCTGGAGGGCCAGTAATGCAGACACTTGCGGAACTGCAAAAGAGGTGCCTCCAACAGACCAAAGCGAGCCATCGGGATCGACCACATGAATGTCCGCGCCCGGTGCCACCACGTCAACGCCACCGGTAGACCATGTCGGTATCGTCTGGTCTTCTCTATGTGCTCCTACGGAGATGACATTGGCAAAAGAAGCTGGCCAGCCAGAATTGGAAAGACCGTCGTTTCCCGAGTTGGAAACCAAGACCATTCCCGCTGCGTGTGCAGCATTGCAGGCGTCTTCCAGAAGGTCCTGCATGGGATCGTAGTCAACGACGGAGAAACTCAAGATGATGATGTCAGCTCGGTCATCCGTTCCCGTGTCGCCGTCAGGGTCCATGGCCCACTCTATTGCCGCTATCGCATCGCTGAGCAAACCGATCGGTGGTGATTCGCCCTGGAAGACTCTGAGGGCGTAAAACCCTGCTTGATGCGCCGGGCCCACCACGTGAGACACGCCAGCGCCGAAGCCCGCCGTAGCGACTTCCGTCCCGTGATATTCGGTCGTGAACGGCGGAAGCGGGTCATCGTCGTCGTCCACGAAATCCCATCCGCCGAGGTAATTGCTCGTCAAGTCGGGCAACGTATGCTGAATGCCCGTATCGATGATTGCCACCTTTACGCCCGTGCCGTCCAAGCCGTAACGATCCCAAGCGGCCTTCGCGTTCGAACCGGCCTCGAGGTTGTTCCACCGAATCTCGACCGGACCATCATAAGAAAGGGTTGCCTGGACAGGGTTCCGTGTGGTTGGCGCAATCTGGAGGACGTCATCCGACTGAACGCTCTCGACTTCCGGTACGCCGCTGAGAAGGTCGATTTCGGTCTCGGAAATCTCGCATACGGCTGCGTCGATGATTCTGAGAACCCGTTTGAGCTGGCAGTGTTTCTGCACGAACCCGAGGTCGATCGCATCCGCGAACTTGACGATGACCCGTCGTTTTCCTTCCGCCTCGAGACGCATCAGCTGGGCCTCGGCCGGGCCGAGCTCTCGACCATCCGCCACGGCGGACCCTGTCACAGGGAAAAGGACCGCGAGTGTGAATGCTGCAAAGGACATGACAGATCTGGTCATACGCAGCGCTTTCCTCGCCGGTCCTCGTTCATCCTCGCACTTTCGGGAAAGCGCGGTCAAGACCTTTCGGATTCCACCCGGCCAAGGCCGCGTGGGCGGATAAGGAACGATTAGCGGGGCTCCGCCACGTCCGATAAAGAGGGAACTGGTAAATCCCGCTGGGAAGGTGGCAAGACCGGTGGGTTTTCCCACGTCGTGGCGGAGGCTCTCGAAGCTCTACGGTCCAAATGGCAGGACCTCGAAGCCGCGGTCCTCGAGGATCTCGTAGAGCGGAATCCAGTAGACGCCGGTCGACTCCATCGCCACGGTGTCGATGCCGCAGGCCTCGAGCCAATCGGCCAGAGCGTGGAGATCTTCCGTGAAGCTCCGGAACTCCCGCACCGGCGACGGGTCGCGATCCTCAGGGACCGCCACCCAGTGGCTCTCGCCGCCGATGTCGATGCCCGCGGCATTTAGGTGGATCGTCTCCAGGATCTGTTGCTCTCGCCGGCGACGCTTGCGCGATCGTCGTGTTCGATCTTGCCGCTTGCCCTTCACGGAAGACTCCTTCCTGGTGGGGGGTGGAGCACCCGAGGGCGGGGATGCGTCGTGGGAGCATTCTCCTGAACGGGATCACGCGATGCGTGTCACCAATGAAGATCTCGCGACATCCCCAGGCCAAGCTCTCAAG
>JBDHHA010000349.1:0-2617 GCA_039589615.1 Gemmatimonadota bacterium | reverse complement strand
TGCTTCTCGATCTGATCGGCAAGGCGATGAATCTCTTTCGCGATCTCGGTGCCGATCCTCTCTTGATCTGCCTCGATGACTGCAACCCTATGGGATAGTCGAGTGTTTGTTCTCCAGACAGACAACACTACAGTCGCCGCAAGAATCAAAAGCTGAAGCAAAAAGCGTGCATCGAGCAGGGACTCAATTCCGAGCATGCCAGGCTCCTCAAGGTGCAGGGATCTCTACGCTATCGAACTCGACGCCGCCCCCGAGCAAGCAGTCGATCACCGGAGCGGCGCTTGCAGCCTGGGTGACTACTGTGGCCGTCGTCGTCCACCCAGGCGGGTCCTCGGTCACATTGTCAACGCCAGACGCGATCTGGTCCGCCGCTACGCTGTCCGGGATGATCGTGATAGCCCCATTCCCGGCTGCGCTGTACGCGACGACATACCCATGCTCGGTCGTGTTCCACACGACCCGATCGCCGATGGCAGGCGTGCCGCCTGCTAGCCCGGTGTGCTCGGTGATGATGTAGTCGGCATCATCCTCACCCCAAGATACATTTGAGAAGCACCGGGTGAAGGCCGAGTCTCCGGTAACGTCGATGCACTCGCCGCCGCCTACGTTGTAGCAGGTGTTCCCGCTTGCGGTTGTATACAGGCTGTCGTCGATAATGATTCCTTCTGATGTGGACCCGTATATGACGTTGCCCCTGACCGTGGCGTGCTTCGAGCCGCTGCCTATCACGATCCCATCGCTTCCACCGTTTACCACCGTGTTATTGGCAATCAGCGCGCCGTTGCTTGCAAGCGAACGGATTGCGTGCCCGCCCGTTGTGTCCACGTAGTTGTGCGAGATCTCCTGCACACACCACTCGATCCCGAAGCGATCCATGTTGTAGATGCGGTTTCCCACGACGTTCACCGCGCTGCCGTTGCAGTCGATTCCTTCGATCGAGAAGCCGGACACATCCCCGGTGCCTATGATGTCATTCTGGGCGATCAGGCCACGCGCGATAGCACTGCTGCTGTTGACTATAACGGCAGAAGTATTCTGGCCGGGGTTGCCTGTGGTCTCGAAGCATGTATTACCGCGGATGAGCAGCTCCGCGCTGGCGAGGGTGGCGACGACGGTAATGCAATTACTATTAAAGCCCGATATGATGTTGCTTTCGATCTTGATCGTATCGACAGCGCTTACCTGGAGTCCGGCTCCATCGTCCGTGCCGGTCACCACGTTATCAATGATGGTCATTTTCGAGCTTGAGCCCGCGATCTCCCCGTGAATGCGTCCGGTAACGATGTTGTTAGCAAACACCACTTCGCCGATATTCGTGTTCGAATCATGCGCGACGATGGCGCCCACGCGGTGACCGGCGAAGTTGCGGCCGTAGTTCTCGCAGTAGGTGCCGCACGTTGCGTCCGCATTGCAAAAGGTGCTCGGTGCATCCTCACACGTTCCCATCTGATCCGGCCCGACGCTTACCCTATTGCCGAGCACTGCGATTTGGTCGATTGGATCGCCAGTCGTGGTCACGGCGATACCAAGCTGTCCCTCATTGTGGTCGCCCGCAAATCGGTCGTCTTCGATGGCGACGTTGTTCGCAACGATGACGCCCGTGCAGCCCTGCTTGACGGAGTAACAGCCCGTGCGCCGCGAGCCTCCGCCTGAGCCTAGTTGGCAGTGATTCTCCGTGACAAGGATGCTCGTCCCGTCTGTGATGCCGACTGCGTCGCCGTTCCCGATGCAACCCGGCACTTCGTAAAAGTAATTGCCGCGAATCACCCCGTCCGTGGCCTCGTCCACCGAGATTCCATCGAGGCCGATGTACTCTATGCGAACGTTCTCAATCAGGAAGTTGCGCTGATTGCGCAGGAGGATGCCGGTCGAGTTGGCGCTGCCGTTGGCTGTCCTGATCGTGTCGATGTCCACAGATGCACCGGAGAGTTCCCCGGTGATCGTATCATCCACGTTTGGCGTGCCGCTCACGTCGCCGTAAATGAACACGTCCTCACCGCTATTCAACCAGAAGAAGTTGCCGGTCGCGCTGGAGTTGTCAAACGTCAGTTCCTCATTGAACAAGAACGGCCCGCCTGCGTAGCCGCTCACCTCGACCACCCCGCCCTCGTAGCACTGATGCCGGTATGGATCGTCGTCGCGGATGGTGAGATCGCGGATCACGAGGCCGTTTTGCTCCGTCGCCGCCACGCAATCAGAGCCGGGATTCGAACAAGCGACGATCACGGCGATGCCGTTGGCGCTGTTACCCGGCAATAGCACGGTCCGGCCCACGCCATCGCCCCGGAGCGTGATGTTGTCGCAGGTGACTTGGATCGCGTCGTCGTAGTAGTCGCCGCCGGCCTCGCCGATTCGGTATTTCCCCCCAGGTATACGGATCTCGCCCCCCACTGGAGTGGTAGCGCACGCAGCGGCAATCGCGGCATTGATGGCGGAGGAGTCGTTCGTACCGCTACCCTCGCTGCTGCAATTCATCGGAATATCTTCGTTGGCGGCGCAGCTCGTGGCCTCCACGGCGTCGGCGACAGCGCCATACTTCGGATCCATCACGTTGTAGACAGTTATCTTGCCCGGCTGCCGCGTCGTCACCCCCAGCATGAGCAGGGCGCAGACAAGG
>JBDHHA010000348.1:0-2629 GCA_039589615.1 Gemmatimonadota bacterium | reverse complement strand
GGTAGTAACGTACAAATCAGGTACATCAGATACATCAACATTATCAGCCACAGAAACAATTAAAGGGGTAGCTTCTTGAGGAGATACAGTATCAACATCGGCTACATCAACATTATCGACTACATCAATACCAGTGGTAACATATAAATCAGGTACATCAGCTACATCAACATTATCAGATACACTACGTTCAAAAGCACCTGATATAATATCAATAGTTATATCCTCTGCCCCTATAGCATCATCAAATACATTAACTTCAGCAGGAACTTCTATAGTAAGAGCATCAACTACATCAACATTATCTGCTACATCAATATCAGTAGTAACATATAAATCAGGTACATCAACTACATCAACACCATCAACCACAGAAACAGTTAAAGGAGTAGCTTCTTGAGAAAATACAGTATCAACATCGGCTACATCAACATTATCGACTACATCAATACCAGTGGTAACGTACAAATCAGGTACATCAGCTACATCAGCAGTATCAGATACGTTTATAGTTAAATCACCAGCAAAAACTGTATCAATAGTAGGAACATCCGTAACATCAACACTATCAGAAACATTAATAAACAAATTTGAAAATCTTGGATCAAAGCCCGTATCAATATCAAGCCCTAAACAGCGCCAATCAATAAGATTTGTGGTATCACCACCATCATGCATAGCAAGAAAACCTTTAGAAAATACACCACCACAATTAACATTAGTAACATCAAGCCCATCACCATCAGTTGATTCTATATCAGTATATATTTTTCTAAAGGTAAACGGAGAATCTTTATCAAAAATAATAACTTCATTGTTGCCTTGATTACTTATAACTAAATAACCGGTACCATCTGATTTATGATAAATAGCAACACCTTCCTGATCGGCAACCGCTCCATTATCAGGTATTTCATTGACTATAGTTTGTGTTGTAGGATCATCAGGCTCAGCGCCGAATTGATAAGTTCCAACATCTTCTTCAGCAACATATACTTTAGCGGCAAAATCATCAGCCACTACTCCCTCTGACTTCGTACCCATTTCCCAAGTTCTTACATAGGACTTTATATTAAATGAACCAGAATCATCATAAATTTCATATTGCCGAATTTCTCCATCATAACTTGCGGCAAATAAATAATGTATTCCTGTTTTTTGCGACTTATATAAAGCTAAGCCATAGTTAGAGGGGTCTAAAGTTTGATCATCACGAGTTGCATTTAGAGTTATTTGTCTTGTAGAAGGATTAATAGTATAGAACTTAAAAGTACGGTTAGTTCTATCATTAACAACCATATAATCCGTTAAAGTACCATTCAGATTAAAATCATATCTTATATCAGCATTACCGGCAGTACCCCCAACCGCAACAGGAGATTGAACTACTGTACCATCAAGATTAAAGACAAATAGTTTATTCTCAATCTTATCAGAAGATATAACAGTACTTAACGCAGTATTAGAAGGATGAATCCAAATACAAGGATCATCCAAATCAGTAGCTTCAGCATGTGATAAATATATCCTGTGACCAATTAAATTATATTCAGAAGCCTCAACATTATCAGAAACAGAAATAGTAAAAACAGTAGCCACATTAGGCACATCAGTTACAAAAGCATTATCAGAAACATTAACCTCAAGAGGATCAGGTAACACTACATCAACATTATCAGAAACATCTACACTATCACTAACACTAAGCTCAGGGTTTTGTTCGGGAACTAATGCAAGAAGAACAGAACCATGATATTCATTTGTACCACCCCAAGTAGCAGTTAATTGACTATCAGAAGTTACATTACCAGCACTTGCAACAGTTTTAGTTGCTAAACCAAATGCACAATCACTACCAGTAGTAGTTGAGTCATTAGCCACCTGAGAAAAACCTTCTCCTGTTTCAGTGGCAAGAGTGTAAGCATCTTCTAAAATTTGAAAGTGTGCAACTAATCTATTAGTACCGGTAGTTTGAGGAATACTCGTAACAGTTTCGGAAGTTGCCCTATTTACAACTTGTTCATGAGACCATTCAAAAGGATCGCCGGTAAGTCTACAACCACTAAACCGATACATTATACCGGCAACCAACAGTCCATCAGATAAAGCGGAATTAACAGTTATAGTTCCTGATTCAGTTCCAGCCGCCCTTGTCCAGAATACATCATAAGAACAGGCGGTGTTTGCACTATCAGCTTCAGCCCTGTACCAAGTAGTAGTTCCGGTAGGAATAGTAAAAGTATCATCATCAGCATCAAGCATGACAATAACAAGAATATCGTTAGCATTTACTGTAGATGGGTAAGGAACATTTACTCCAGCATCTTGTCCAGCCGCAATTCCACCGTTACCTTCATATACAACAGACATTACACATCCCCTTCATATATCTGAACACCCCAACGATAACCGGACAATATTTCAAGCGGCTCTAATTCAAAAGCAACATTATCGACATCAGCTACATCAGCATTATCAACTACAGAAATATTTACAAGCATATCTACTATAGTAACATCAGTAGATTCAGCAGTATCAAATACATTTATAGTAAGAGTGGGTATTGGTACTACAAATACAGTAGGATCATCAGTAGATTCAGCAGTATCAAATACATTTATAGTAAGAG
>JBDHHA010000347.1:0-2629 GCA_039589615.1 Gemmatimonadota bacterium | reverse complement strand
GTCCCGTGCTCTTACCAGCAGCCCCTTGACTTGCAACTAATTTGCAACTAAGATCGCGCTCAACATGATCGTCATGGTGTTCATGGCGATTACCAGATTCGTCCCTAAGGTGTTGTCACATCCGTAATTCACTACTGGGGCTCGACTTCCGGAATGGGCCTCTGTCGGGCTCATAACGAACCAGAGTTTTTGCGGTGCGTAGCCGCCGCAAAGGCTTGGTTGGACTGAACCGGGGGGCGGCTTGGGGTTTCAACGAAGAGGGGCTGCGCCGAGAGGTGGTTGCGGGAGGTGGGATGGGCGTGCACGCCACGGTGCGGCGTGACCAGGGGATTGCTGGAACGCCGAATGGGGGCCAATGAGATCGGGGAGACAGCGCGAGGGAGGGCAAACCGGCGCTGAGCGCGGAGGACAACTGTCTCGTCGCGGCAAGCGCTGCGACAAGAGAAGCATCCAGAGGGGCTGTGGTGCAACGATGGGCGTCACGGCGGGCCCCTTGCTTGGCGCGGGATTCGGCGGAGGAAGACCAGCGTGCCGGAGGAACAGAACGGGCATGGGCTTGCTTCGAGCCGGGAGGGCGAACGGGTCTGCTGCGTGGGTAAGTGGACCGGGACGACGGAGGATGTGTCCACCTCGGAAGCAAGGGTGCTGTGAAGCTGTCGGAGACGTTGGCGATTGGAGGGGGCCCAGAGGCCGTAGTAGCGGACCTTGTGGAGGCCCTTGGGCAGGACGTGCTGGAGGAAGCGGCGGATGAACTCGGTGGCCGGCAGCGTCATGGTTCGGCCTTGGTGGTCACGGGCGTTGGAATAGCGGAAGGCGACCTTTCCGTCGTCGATGGAGAGGATGCGGTGGTTGGTGATGGCCACGCGGTGGACGTACCGGGCGAGATACTTCAGCACGTTGTGGACGCCGCAGATGCTGGGCTTGCAGTGGACGACCCAGGACTGGTTCAGGGCGGTGGCCGGGACGGATGCATCGGGCAGGAGCTTGGCGGCCAGGTCCAGGAAGATGCCTCGGAAGAGCTTGGACAGCGCCTTGACGGGCACGAGGAAGTTCTTGCGGGCGTCGAGCCACTGGCCGTCGTCCGGGACGCCACCGGCAGGGACGAGGCAGTGGATATGGGGGTGGTAGACCAGCGTGCGGCTCCAGGTATGTAGGATGGCCATGACGCCGATGAGGCCGCCGACGTAGTGCGGGTCGGCGGCGAGCTTGATCAACGCCTTGGCGGCGGCGCGGATCAAGATGGGGTAAAGCGTTGTCTGGTGCCGGCGGATGAGATCGCGAATCTGCCGGGGGACGGTGAAGACGACGTGGAAGTACGGCACCGGGAGCAGTTCCTCCCGGCGATGGGCCAGCCACGCTTCGGTGTCTCTGCCGTGGCACTTGGGGCACGCCCGGTTGCGGCAGGAGTGGTAGACATAATGCTCCCGGCCACAGCGGTTACAGAGGTAGAGCCGGCCGCCCATCGCAGCGGTGCGGCAGTCACGAAGGTCTCTCAGCGCCCGGCGATGGCTGGGCAGCATGTTGGCCCCGAAGCGATCGAGATAGCCGGCGCCGTAGAGACCGAAGATGTCGGCGACCTCCGGCACGAGGAACTGCCGAAGGCGGTTACAGGTCGCCCATCAGGTGGTCGATGGACCGGTGGATGTTCTGGATGGCCCTCTGGGTCAGGTGGAGATAGAGGATCGTGCTGCGGATGCTCCGATGGCCGAGCACTCCCTGGATGGAACGGAGATCGACGCCTTGCTCCAGCAGGTGGGTTGCGTAGGAGTGGCGCAGCGTGTGGCAACAAACGGGCTTGGCGAGCTTGGCGTCGTGGGCGGCGCCGCGGACGGCCTTGAGGACGGCCTCCCGGCGAATGGGGTTGGTTCCGGAATGGTCGAGAAAGAGCCAATGCTGGGGACGGTGCTGGCGCCAGTAGGTCCGCAGCAACTCCAGCGTTCGCCGGGGCAAGGGCACGTAGCGGTCCTTGCGCCCCTTGCCGTTACGGACGCAGACGACCATGCGACGGCTGTCGATGTCCCCGATGCGGAGATGGACGGCCTCGGAGACCCGCAGGCCGCAGGTGTACATCATGACGGCGCTCATGCGGGCGGCAGGCCGGCGGATGTGGGCCAGGAGTTGACGGGCCTCCTTGCGGCTGAGGACGGTGGGCAGCTTCCGATCGCGGCGAAGGCGGATGAGGTCGAGGACGGGCAGGGGGCGTCGGAGGGTGTGGCGGAAGAGGAACTTGATGGCGAAGAGATGGACGCGTACGGTGCTGTTGGCGCGGTGTTGGGTCTGGGTGAGATGGACGAAGTACTGGCGAATCTCGTCCTCGCCCAGGTGTTCGGGAGACCGGTCGAAGTGCCGCGCGAGGTTCCTGACGGCGTCGACGTAGGCCTGCTGGGTGGCCTCGGAGAGGCCGCGGAGGCGCATGTCTTGGATCATACGGCGTCGGAGTCTGGTCATGGTCTTCTCCTTCTCGTGGTGCCAGTGACTCCCACCCTGGGAGCCTGTGAGAAGGAGGATAGCCGGCGGCGTGGTGGTCCATGACGGGGTGCTCTACGCTGCGGCAGGCATCACTGATTTTGACGGCACCTATGTTTACGCGCTGGATGCGCAGAGCGGGAAGCAGCTTTGGGCCAATGAC
>JBDHHA010000346.1:0-2634 GCA_039589615.1 Gemmatimonadota bacterium | reverse complement strand
TCCTGACCGTCTACGTGGTCGTCGGCACCATCCTGGAGGAGCGAAAGCTGGTGACGGAGTTCGGTGACGAGTATCGCCAGTACCAGCGCGAGGTTTCCATGCTGTTTCCCTGGAGATTCTGTGGTTCCCTGCTCCGGGGCCGGTCACGCAAGGCGAGCTGACACGTCGGGCCGGACCTGCTCCTTGACCTCTTCGGGAACTCGGCGGCGGTGGGTTTCTGTGGTGGACTGTTCGATCAGACCGCGGCTCTCGTGGGCCGTGACCATCGGAAACGGCGAAGCCCCCGGAATCAACAATCCCGGGGGCTCGAACTGGTAGCGGGGGGGGGCGCTACGGCCTTGTCGAGACGCTCGAGGCAGACCTCCCTTGGGCTGCGTAGATCAGTCGCCAGGTGGAAGTGGGCGAGGTTCGACAGCGCCCCCGCGAAATCGGGCGCAACCCCTCGAGCGGAGGGGCGTTCTTGGCTTACGGGTTTCTTGACCTTACGACGAACAAATCCCGCGGGGCCGTGTCGCCCCGCCCGGAAGGGATTGCCCCGCAGTCGACCTGTCGGACCTCGCGAAAACCCCGCCTCTTTCTCCCATGCGCGGATCTTCTCGATAGACCGCACAGCTGTCCGCTGTTCTAATGCCAAATGCTCGCCGCGTGCACGGGAAGCCGTGCGATCCGTTCAAAGGCCACGAGCCATTCTCTTACGGAACCTCACGCGTGCGAATTTGGACACCTTTAATGGAGGGAAAGAAAATGAAGAAGACGTTATCTGCATTGTTCTTCATCGCCTCGGCGCTTGCGGTGATCGGGATCTTTTTCGCGGCGCCGGCAGCCTATGCCAAACCCAAACTCAACCCCATGATCTTCGTGCACGGGGGGTCGGGCTCCGGAGCCCAGTTCGAGTCCCAGGCCATGCGCTTCACCAGCAATGGCTATCCGCACCGCTACATCGCGGTGCTCGAGTACGATTCTTCGTCGATCGGCGACATTCTTCCCGCTGTGCACGCGCAGCTCGATGCCCTGATCGCCCAGCTACAGGCGGAGACGGGCCGTGAGCAGGTCGACCTGCTGGGGCACTCCCTCGGGACGTTCGTCTCGCAGACGTACCTGGCCACACCCGCACGCGCCGCGAACGTCGCCCACTACGTCAACATCGACGGCGGGTCCGCGCCCGCGCCCCCGGGCGGCGTGCCCACGCTGGCCCTCTGGGCGGGCGCGGCACCGCCGATTGGCAGTATCACGGGAGCGATCAACGTCACCATCCCGGACCAGGAGCACGTGGAGTCGGCGACGTCCGCCGAGTCGTTCTTCGAGATGTACTACTTCTTCCGGGGCGAGGCTCCGGCCACCACCGACATCGTGCCCGAGCCGCCGGGCCAGGTGACCGTCGAGGGCCGGGCGGACTTCTTCCCCCAGAACACCGGGGTCGACGGCGCGACGCTGGAGATCTGGCAGGTCGACGGTGACACCGGCTTCCGGATGGGCAAAGAGCCGGTGGCGACCCGACAAATCGACGCGACCGGAAACTGGGGGCCCATCGACGAGGTGAAGGGCGGGCGGCACTACGAATTCGCATTGCTGCGCGATGGGGAGGTCGACGTCCGCTACTTCTACGAGCCCTTCCTGCGGAGCGACCACTTGGTGCGACTGAACCTGGGAGAAGGCCTCGCCCCCTTCATCGACTCGAGCGACGACCACGCCGCCGTGACGGTCCTCAGAAACAAGGAGTTCTGCGGCGACCTCGGCGCCGGGAGCGACGTCCTTTCGATCAACGGCACAGACGTGATCAATACGACGACCGCCGCCTGCGTCTCGATCGGAGGTTCGGCGGCGGCGTTCTTCGTCTTCGATGACTTCTCGGACGGCGTGAGCAACGTGACCAGCATCCCGTTCCCGTTCGCGTTCCTGGCCTTCCTAAGCGGCGCGGATCTGTTCATCCCGACCGCTCCGCCCGGAACCGTGTCGGTCGTGACGATCCCGAGGAACAGTACCGGCACGCCGAGGACGGTGAACGTTCCGAACACCCCCTCGACGGAGGCCCGCATCGTCATTCAATTGAACGACTTCGAGCAGTGAGGTCGCCCGGCTAGACAGGGAACCATCCGAGCGGTATGGGAGACGGCCCCGGTGGGCTTCACCGGGGCCGTCCTCTTTCCCGTCACCTTGGTAGCGGGGAGGGATTCGAACCCCCGACCTCCGGGTTATGAGCGCGGACTCGCGGTCGGGGATTTTCGCTTTCAACTAGGGATGTTGCGGAGTTACGTCTCGATTGCAATTGAGCTGGATTGGGCGCGTTCGATCAAATCCCCCACAGCAGTGTCCACGCACGCAGGGGTGTATGGATTCGTGTTTACGCCGTTTGCGGGTCTTCGCCGGCGAACGGTGCCTGCGAGCCTTCCACGGCGGTGGGGCTCCATCGCCGTTTTGGAACACCGCGGCGCGTGGAGCTCGAGGTCGACCCCGCTGCTCGTTGGCTTGGTTCCCGGCGGAGTTCCGAAACGCTCGCCGTACGTACGGAAATGATGTATCGTACTGACCTATGTCCAAGCGATTGACCCGATCCGGAAACAGCCTGGCGCTCGTCATCGACAAGCCGTTGCTCGAGGCCCTCGACATCGACGCCGAAACCGAGCTGGAACTCTC
>JBDHHA010000345.1:0-2634 GCA_039589615.1 Gemmatimonadota bacterium | reverse complement strand
GCGTAGGACATCAGAACCGGCAGCGGGTCGTGGGCCGCGATGCCGTCGGCCGTCCACATCACCGTGTGCGTGAACCAGCGCCCCCCGTTGTAGGCCGGGTTGCGCGGCGCGGCCTCGGCGACGGGCAGTTGCCCCGGCGCGCCGTTTACGATTACGAACAGCTTGTCGAAGGACTGGTTGTTGTGCCCGTTCGGCGCCGGGAGCGCTGCCGCGCCCTTGGTGCCCCATACATCGCCGTCGCCGTAAAGGGCCGGACCGAAGTTGGGCGCACCCGGGTTGGCCGAGCTGACGCCGGCGAAAACGATGAACGCGAGCACGATCGAGACGAATAGTCGGTTCATGATTCCACTTCCTCCTTTTAGGTGTGAAGCGCATGCTGTACCGCCGTGGGAATGGCGCCCTGGCCCTCTGCCAGGCAACGAGAATAGGGATCCGGAATCACTACTCCTTGCAGAACAGCGCAGGCCCCGTTCTAGTTCCCGGGATCGCGAACATTTCTTCGGGCCGAGATCCGGCACGACCCGCCGCGGATGTAGAATGGGCGCGTGATGGGTGGTTCGGGGGACAACAACCGGGAGCGGTTCGAGGCGCTGGCGATGCCGCTCGCACGCCCGCTGTACGCTTTCGCGCTGCGGCTCACCCGGCACAGCGCTGATGCTTCGGACCTGGTGCAGGAGACCTTCCTGCGCGCATACCGGACGTTCGGGAGCTTCCGGCCGGGAACCAACGCAAAGGCCTGGATGTTCAAAATCCTGTTCTCGGTCCACCTTAACGAGGCCAAGCGGCGTGGGGGCCGGCCGGCCACGACGTCGATGGACGGCGCGTACGAGGACGGACCGATGGAGATCGTGGACTGGTCGGGCACGGCGGAGATCCTGACTAATCCCGCGATCGAGTGGGAAGGCTCGGAGGTCGAGCGGGCGGTATCCGCGCTTCCCGGGGAATTCCGCGAGGCGGTGCTTCTAGTCGATTTGGGAGATCTGACCTACGAGGAGGCCGCCAACGTGGCGGGTTGCCCGGTGGGCACGATTCGCTCACGACTGGCGCGGGCGCGACGCCGATTGGCCGAGCGGTTGCGCGACGTGGCCCGCTCGCGCGGGCTGGTGAAGGAATAGAGGCGATGGCTGAACGCGACATCCATCCGATCAAAGCGATCCACGCGCTGGTGGACGGACGCCTCGATGCGGCCGAGCGCGAGGCGGTCGAGCGCCACCTCGAGACGTGTGCTTCGTGCCGCGAGCAGCGTGACGTGGCCGCGGGCACCATACGCATCGTGCGAAGCGCGATGCCCGACCCGGAGCTCCCACCCGGACTCGCGACCCGCCTCGGTGCGGCGCTGGACGAGATCGATCGCACCGCGGAGCCCCGTGCCGGTCGGTGGTGGTCATGGCTCGCACCGCTCGGCGCTGCGCTCCTCGCCGTCATCGCGCTCGTCGTTCTGCTGCCATCCGGCGGCGACGAGCCCCCGATCGGCGAACAGATCGTCGCCTCAGTGTCCTCGGACTTCGCCGCGGTCCAGGCCGGATTGCTGCCGCTGGAATTTCCCGAGGCGGATCCCGCGGCGCTCGAGGCGTTCTTCGTAGATCGCGGTATCGACTTCGAAACCCGCGTGTTCGACCTCGGCATGATGGGCTTCGACATCGCCGGCGGCCGGGTCGAGACCCTTGCCGGCCGGACCAGCGCGTTGTTCGCCTACCGCGGTCCCGATGGGGTCCTGATGGTGTGCCGCATGTACCTCGGGACCCTCGAGGAACTGCCGGAACCGTCGAGGACGCTCGATCACGACGGTATCGTATTCCAGATGTACGAGCGCGACGGCCGCACGCTGGTGTTCTGGGAGGAGGGCGATGTTGTCTGCGTGCTGACCTCCGACGCCCCCGCGCAGGCCGTCATCGACCTGTCGTTCGCCAAGGCGATGAAGGTCTGATCTATCAGCCCGCCCATACCAAAAGCTTCATTCGACCAAACGAATTGGCTAAGTCCTTTGTTCGCTGCCCCTCTCCCGTGTCCTTAAAATCCCTCGGGCCTCAAGCCCATGCGGGTTCGACTCCCGCCCCCGGCACCAGGAGTTCCATTGGCTTGGGAGGAATGGCTCCATCGGTCCGCGAAGACAGGTTGTCCACCTGGCAAGCCAGGTCAAGACCAGCCTAGGGCTCAACCGTCGCCAAAGCTTTCCTGCGAAGCATGTTCTTGATCTCTCCTGATGGCGCGAGGGATTCCGCCGTGTTGCCGCCCAGGTCGGCGATCAGGGGGTCCGCACCGGCGTCGAGGAGCATCTTCACGACCTCCGTCTGCCCTTGTTTCACAGCCAGCATGAGCGGAGTCACGCCATTATCGTCCCTCAGGTTCGGGTCGGCGCCATGCTTCAACAACGACTCGACACAATGCGGACACTCCCTGTTGAAATTGAAATGTACGAGATGGAGGGCGGTTCTGCCGTGCCACCCCTTGACGTTGGCGTCTGCCCCGCCCTCGAGCAGCATGTTTATCAATCCAGTCTTCGCTTCGGCGGCAGCCTCTAGCAGGAGAGGGAGTCCACCCGGAGAAGGACGGGTGTTCGGGTTCGCTCCGCGTTGGAGGAGAAGCGACACAAAGTCATCAAGCTTGCGACCCACGGCAAGTTGGAGCGCCGCA
>JBDHHA010000344.1:0-2640 GCA_039589615.1 Gemmatimonadota bacterium | reverse complement strand
CCCGCTCAGGCGCGTATTCCCTACGTCGATGGCCTCTCCTTCCTGCCTGACGAGCCGGCGAGCCTTCCAGAGTCTGAACTCACGGCGTTCATTCTGGACGCGTCGTCGGGTGAGATCATCGAGAACGAAGACGGCACCACCCGCTACTACCGAAGCTTCGAGGCGTGCTCCAAGTCCATCACGGCGGCGCGCCGCGCGTTACGCGATGACATCAACGAGGCCTTTCTCGCCACCCGGGGCAGCGACATCGACGAGGCGTTTCGTCGCAGCACAACGGCGGTCTTTCTCCAGTTCCAGGGGTGTGAGCCTCTCGGCGAGGACCTCGCCAGGCTCGACATGTTCTACGAACTGGGACTCCGCATGCTTCAAATCACGCATCACCACAACAACCCCTTTGGCGGGGGTGCATTGGAGGTGGAGCATGTCGGCTTGACGGAGCTGGGATTCCAGTGTGTCGAGCGCATGAACGCGCTTGGCGTGATTCCGGATGTATCCCACGGCTCGGATCCGACCAGCCTCGACGTGGCACGTACCAGCACGAAGCCCGTCGTACTTTCACACGGCGGAGCGCGGGCCCTCGTGCCCAACGCTCGCTGTGCGCCGGATGAGGTGATTCGAGCGATCGCCGACACCGGGGGGATGATGGGCCTCTTCATGATGAGCTTTTGGCTCACCACCGATTCCGTCCCCACGGTAGAGCACCTGCTGCGGCAGATACGACACGTGATCAATGTTGGTGGGATCGATGCGGTGGGAATCGCCAACGACTACCAGGTCACCGGCAACGCGGGACTCGCTCAGGTGAACAACGACAACGCCGAGGGGATCAAGGGATACTACCCGTGGTGGCAGAGCATGGCGGAGCGCGGTGTCTTCGGGTTCGAAGAGCTACCGGAGCACGTGGTGATCCCGGAGCTCAACGACGTCTACCGGATGCGCACCATCCACCGCGCCCTCGAGGCCGGCGGCTTCGCCCCGAGCGAGGTGGAGAAGGTCATGGGCGGCAACTGGGTTCGCGTGCTGAAGGAGTCGCTGGGTTAGTTATCGGCCGTTTCCTTCGTACTCCATCAGCACCCACATGCCGGGATCGACAATCGGCTCGATCCCCAGTGGTACGTTCAAGATACCCACGCCTCTGTCCATCGGTACGCGCACGATCGTGTCTCCGAGTTGCACATCCAGCGGCATGGGAAACGGCAATCCACCGGTGTCCCAACGGAGGATGAGAATCTCGTCCCGTTGCGTTGCGATGAGGCGCGGCACATCGGGTTGGTGCACGTACACGTCAAAGAACCAGCCGAGCTCCAAGCCCGAGATGTCCTCGACGATCTTGCGAAACTCGGCCGTCGTGGCCAGCCGGCACTGGCAGCCGCCCGGATCGTTCTCCTTGGTGGGGTCGGGATACGCCATGCGGCGCAACGCGGCAAGGGTCGCGCTCCTGCCGATGAGGTATCGCAGGCTGTGGAGGATCCACTCGCCCTTGCCGTAGATGTCTCCGCCGTAGATGTCCCGGGTGCGCTGGGTGGTGCGCGGCGCGACGGGGTTCTCGTTCTCGAATTGCAGCGGCCGATCCGGAACGTACTCGTGGTACCCCTGGGTGCCGTTGAGCTCCTCCGCGTACAGCGCTTCCATGTACGAGCCGAAGCTCTCGTGGATCCACCAATCCTTCCAGTCGGCCGCGGTGACCATGTTGGCCCACCACTCGTGGGACAGCTCGTGGAAGTGGAGCCAGTCGAAGCCGGCTTCGTTGTGACTGAAATCGGACCCGTACGCGATGATGGACTGGTGTTCCATCCCCAAGTACGGCGTCTCGGCCACGCCGTACTTGTCGATGCGAAAGGGGTACGGTCCCAGCGTCTCTTCGAAGAACCGCAGATGCCGCTTGAACTCGGGAAAGACGCGCAAGCCTTCCTCGTAATGCTCCGGCAACACCCAGAACTGAAACGGAAACGTCTCGCCGGTGACGCTCTCGTACGGTTCTTCGATGAGCCGATAGGGTGCGATGTTGATGGTGACGCCGTAGTTGTTCACCGGTGTCGAGATGAACCAGTGATGCGTGCTTGTCTCATCGTCGTTGTTGGTGACACCGCGGAGCCGGCCGTTGGCCGCAACGACCAGGGGATCTGGCGCGGTGATGTGGAGGGCCATCGAATCGGGCTCGTCCGACGGGTGATCCTTGGTGGGCCACCAGATATCGGCGCCGTTCAGGACCGAGATCACGCCGATCCATGGCTGGCCGCCTTCGGTCCGCGCCCAGATGAATCCGTCGGACCAGGTGCTCTGGCGATGGGGGGCACTGAGCGGGTGGCCGCCATACCAGACCTTCGCAGCGAGCGCATCGCCTGGGTTGGCCTGGTGAACCAAACGTATCCAGAGTTTTCCCCCGCGTCGCTCGAATGGGAGTGTGTCACCACTGGAGACGACGGAGTCCACTGCAAGTAGTGTGTCCAAGTCGAGGACGAACCAGTTGAGTGGCTGGGTGACGCGGACATGGGCGGCGAGCGAGCCACCTATGGTCTGCTCGTCCGGATCAACGCGGAGTGCCAAGTCGTAGAACTCCACGTCGTACGCCGCCTGCTCCGGCATCAACGGGCCGCCGGAGTCGTAGATGTCGGTCTGGGCGTGGGCGGGGGATGCCGC
>JBDHHA010000343.1:0-2642 GCA_039589615.1 Gemmatimonadota bacterium | reverse complement strand
GATGGCCGATCTGTTGTCCGCCGGGGTGGACACGCGGTACCCCTGTCCGGCGAGGCCCTCGTGGAGCACGTGTGTAAGGCCGACCGTGTGCCGCTCGATGTTGTCGACCCCGACGCCAAGGAGGTAATCCAGACCGGCGCTCAACTGAAACACCGCACCAAACGCCAGGGTCGCGTAGCCATACTTTCGCGCGTCAGTGTATAGCTCGTAGCGATAGTCGCCCAATTCTTCAGCGATGTGGAGAGACCCGAAACGATCGAGCTTCACGAGATCCAGTAACTCCTCCCGAACGTAGAACGGCGCCACGCCAAAACCGCCCAGGAGCCACTTGTATGTCCCCGTCGTCAGAAAATCGATGCCCACCGCCTTCACATCGAGTGCAAGCATCCCTATTCCCTGAATGGCATCTGCGTAGAGGTACGCGCCGTGGGCATGGGCCAGCTCGGCCAGGGCCTCGAGATCGTGGTAGTAACCGTTCTGGTGTGATACCCAGGCCACCGACACCAGGCGGGTCCGATCGTCGACCAGTTTGGCGAACTCCTCCGCCGGGGCTGCTCCGCCTCGATTGCGGACGATGCGCACCTCGATGCCACGGGTGTCGGCGAGGTGCTGGTAGAGCACGAAGGTGGTCTCGTAGTGGAGATCGTCGATCACTACGTTGTCGCCCGGCCCCAAGTCGAGAGCCTGCGCCACGATGTTCTCCCCCTCGCTGGTGGCGAAGAGCATCCCCACCTCTGACTCGGCGGCGCCGATCAGCCGTGCGAATTTCTGCCGCACCGCGGTGGTCTCCTCGAGCATCCTGCCCAGAGATATCGGCCTGCGCGCCTTGGCTTCGAGGAAGGATTGTGCCGCTTCAACGGCCTGGCGCGGCGACGGCGTGATGTAGGCGCTGTCGAGGTAGATGCCCTCACCCACCACGGGAAAGTCATCCCGAACCCCGAGGGGATCATCCCCTTGCTGTGTGGACGCGGTACAGCTCACGCCCGCTAGTGCGGTCGCCGCCGAGGCGGTTGCCAGAAACTCACGGCGCGTGTAATCCATGGGGCCTCCCTCGGGCTCTGGTGGCATCACCCGCATTTCGTCAATGTGCCGGGCGGCGGGTCCGGGAGCAAGCGTCTTTCCCCCTGGCCGACGCCAGGCATATTAGACGACTGACTCACGGGCTCCTGCAATCGATGCCTGGAGCGCCGCGCACGGAAGAGAGGTTAGGCATGAGTTCCACGAAGCCAGGGTTGAAACGCCGGGAATTCTTGAGCGCCGGGGCGGCTGCGGGGCTTGCGAGCATGACCGGAGTGTCCTGCACCGTGCAGTACAGCCCTCCGCCCTCGGCTGCGGAGGGCACGTTCGGCGGTGGCCCCAACACCAAAACCTCCCTCGAGAACAACATCTATACGCGGCTCCTGGGAATCCGGCCGCACCTGGGGGCACACGAGCACATCACCACACTCGGCGGGTGCCGGATGCCTCCCGAGATAATGCAGGCCATGGTCGAGGCCAACGATTACTTCGTCGACATGCACGAGTTGACCGCTGCGGCGGGGCAACGGGTGGCCGAGTTGATGGGAGCCGAAGCCGCACTGATCACCGCCGGTGGGTTTTCCGGCATGCTCCTGGGCGCAGCAGCCTGCCTCACCGGAACCGACCGATCACGAATGCAGGCGCTGCCGCATCCTACCTGGTCGAAGCGTGATTGCCTGCTCCAGACGGCACACCGCTTCAGCTACGACAATGCCTACAGCGCCGCCGGCATGGAGCTCGTGTACCTCGATACGCGCGAGGAGCTAATCGACCGCATCGACGAGAACACGGCGATGCTCGCGGCGGTATCCGCCGTGGAGCGAGGGTTTCCCGTTGCGCCGCCCAAACCACGAAGCCGCACGCAACCACCCGACCCTTCCGTGATCATGCCGGAGGAGCTCGTCGAAATCGGAAAGAGCGCCGGCGTACCGGTTCTCATCGACGCGGCCTCGGATCTTCCGCCCCGGCGGAACCTCAGGAAGTATCTGGAAGCCGGTGCCGATCTAGTCGTGTTCAGTGGTGGGAAAGGTCTCCTCGGTCCGCAATCCACCGGAATCCTCGCCGGCCGGCGGGATCTCATCGAGGCAGCCGCGATGCAGGCCGCACCCAACGATCACATCGGGCGGGGGATGAAGGTCGGCAAAGAAGAGATCATTGCCCTCGTCGTGGCGTTGGAGCGATTCGTCCGCCTCGACGAGGAGGCGGAGATTGCAGGCTGGAATGCCCGGGCCCGGCGGCTGGCGGACGCCTTACAGGGCCTTCCCGGTGTCCGAGCGGAATACGCCGTCAATACCAGCGGCTACGCCGACGTGGACTTGAGCTGGGACGAGTCGATTATCCGGTTGGCAGTGGGAGAGGTGAAGCAGCGACTCCGGGACGGCGAGCCGCGCGTCATTTATGACGGCACCACCGTGCGGGCCCGTCTGCTGAGAGACGGCGAGGTGGTGCTCGTTGCTGCTCGTCTCCGGGAGCTGTTCGAGACGGCGGCTGGGGATTAGGCCCGGTTACGCAAAATCATCGACGGCGACGTACGCGTCGATCACCGCCTGCTCCCCTTCCCGTCCGGGACGCGAGTTCCCGTGCTCCATCCCCAGGACGCCCTGATACCCCTTCTCGTAGATGTG
>JBDHHA010000342.1:0-2648 GCA_039589615.1 Gemmatimonadota bacterium | reverse complement strand
CTACACCTTCCAGACGGTCCTCACGGACGTCGATGGCAACGTGGCGATCGGCGGCTCCCAGGCGCAGGCGATGGAGAACCTCCGTCGAGCAATCAACCTGGATGGCGTGGCCGGCACCAACTACGCGACCAGCATGACGTCGAACGCGCTGGGGACCACCGCGACGGACACCGCGACCACGGTGGTTGTCGAGGCGGTGGAGGCCGGCTCGCACAAGAACTCGGCCGCCACGACCGAGACCAGCTCGGTGATGAGCTGGGCGGATCCCACGCTCGGCGGCGCGGGCGCGACAGCGATCGGCGCTGGCAACCAGGTCACCCTGCATGACGCCGGTGGCGAGACTCCGACCTTCCCGGCAGCGGTCGGCGGCGGAACGGCTCTGGGTGCCATCGTAGCGACTCTGGCGGGTCAGCCGGGTACGCACGATTTGGTGGAGGTCAGCTCGACCAATCCGACCGTGCCGAAGAACAGGTGCCTCTGCCGAGACGCTTCTCTGCACGAGGGGATCACGGATGCCGCTGGACGGCAGGTCTACGCCTTGATCCAAGCTGAGAACGGCGTGGTGGACGGAGACAACTTCGACGACGCGACCAAGCAAGTTCAGCTCTCGTTCGTGGTCATCTCCGACGCGGACGATCTCGTTCCGGTCGATGCGACGGACATCGGTGGGCAGACCATCGAGTACGTCTACCCGCGCCGGGTCTCGATCGACACGCTGCCCGAGGACTGCGCCTTCCCGCACTTCACCTTCACCGATGGCGGCGCGAGCGTCAGCGTCACGCTGAACAACGCCATCGACAACCAGGGGGTCACGCCCGCCACGCAGGCTACCAACATCGACTGGGACCTGGTTGGCGCGGGTGTCGAATTGGCTTGGCGCGATGCGCTGAACGCTGACCTGCTTCGTATCATCGAAGGAAGCGCAGGCGGCACCACCAAGATCCAAGTCCACAGCGCCGTAGATCTCTACGACAATGACGCAGTGGACGTCGATTTCGCCAACGGCATCAAGGTCGACAGTGGCGGCTCTCAGATCGACATCGGTACCACAGCTGGAGAGATCACCGGAGCTGGCGCTACGAAGCTCGGTTCGGGCGGCGGCGCCGATCTTTCGCTGGTTGCCGCTCTGGAGCTGAACCTGACGGACAGCTACCGTGCGGCTTCCACCTGGAGCCTCGGGGACGGCATCTCCCTGGCCGACAGTACGGCCGAGTGGACGGCGTTCGAGTCGGCGATGGAGGACATCCTCGGCTCGGGCAACGGCGAGGTCTCGCTGCTCAAGGCGATCACCGAGGCCGCGAAGAACACGCGGAAGAACAAGGTCTTCGCCGAGGTCACAGCGCCCATCGCGGCCGACGCCAACGCGAGCGGTCCGGCGACCGACAACAACCTCGACGCCGAGCTGGGCAATCTGAGCGGCGGCACCTTCCTGCAGGACTACGACGTGTACCTGAACGGCGACCTGCAAGAAGGCGGTGCCGATGCAGCGGCGAACAACGACTACTACCCCGGAACTTCGCTGGCGCTCGGACAGCTCAAGTTCGAGTTCCCGTTGACGCCCAACGACAAGCTCTGCGTGGTCTCTTACGCATAGCAGGAGCATTTGATGAGCCTGGTTAAATCGCAGATCAAGCTGTCTGTCGTAGGCGATGTAGGAAATCGCCTCGATGACATGCTTGAAGGTGCGGTAGCGCAGCAGCAGCAATGCATCGGGGCAAAAGCTGCTGCTGCGCAAATAGCCGGCAACATCAAGAAACTAGTCGGAGTCATCGAGCAGGACTTCGAGAAGGGCGACATCGAAAAAGCCATCGAAGAAGGCCCGCTAGCTGTTCTGAAGGTGATCAAGACATACGTCAGCAGAGGTGTTGGCGCTTGTGAGGTCACAGCGGAGCACTTCGAACAACGAGAGCAAATCGCCACCGGTAAAGTGCAAGCACTTCAGCAGTCTGTCCAGATGATGAAGAAGATGCACGATAGCGAGCAGGCGAAGGTTGCGAACGTGCTCGCTGCGTTGGAGCAAGGCGATGCCACCGTTGACGGTGAAGACATTGTCGCCATGCCCGGTGCTTCTCGTCCCACTGGCGTTCATCCGGGCAAGACCATCAAACAGCAACGTCTCGCAGAACAAGCCGCGCAGGCCGGCGAAGGTAATGGCCAATCCGGCCGAGCCACCGCCGCGCCGGCAGCTTCCGAGAAGCCTGCTCGTAAGAAGAGCACGCGCAAAAAATCCGCCCGCAAAAAGGCCTCCAAAAAGACCACCAAGAAGCCTGCCGCGAAACCAGCGGGGTAGGCCATGGGGCGCACGCGGGACCGCACACCCGGACCGTCCGAAGAAGAGCGGACCGATTACGACGTAAACACCGGCGTATCAACCACCGGTGAAGGTCAGGTCCTCTACTCAGATGATCGGTTCAAGATGCGTGATGCCCTCGGGGAATTCGATCCCCGAGCCGGTACCGGGATCACCGAAGCACAGCATCGAGCGCTTCGTACGCTCATCCATTTCATAGACGACGGCCCGGCCGAGGGCTTCGCCAGCGGGGCATTCAAGGAGACGTTGCCCTCTGCCTCCGTCTTCCCCACGTCAGTCATCTGGTGGGAGAGTTCGGGCAAAACAAAAAAGATTGTCGAGCGGGCACTCACCTGGA
>JBDHHA010000341.1:0-2654 GCA_039589615.1 Gemmatimonadota bacterium | reverse complement strand
TTGCGGCCCGAGCTGGCCGCGGTGCTCGGTGCCGAGCGGTTTTTGCAGGAGATCAAGACCACCGCCAACCTTCAGCATCCCCACATCCTTCCGCTACACGATTCGGGTGAGGCAGACGGCTTGCTGTTCTATGTGATGCCGTTTGTCGAGGGCGAGTCACTACGGGACAGGCTCGACCGCGAGAAACAACTCTCCATCGAAGATAGTCTGGAGATCGCGCAGGCGGTGGCGGGGGCGCTGGACTACGCGCACCGACACAACGTTATCCACCGTGACATCAAGCCGGAGAACATCCTGCTGCACGATGGCCAGCCGGTGGTGGCGGACTTCGGGATCGCGCTTGCGGTGTCGCAAGCGGGCGGCGCCCGCATGACGGAGACCGGTCTCTCCCTCGGCACTCCCCATTACATGAGTCCCGAACAGGCCATGGGCGACCGGGAGATTGACGCGCGCAGTGACCAGTACGCTCTCGCCTGCGTGTTGTACGAGATGCTGGCGGGAGAGCCTCCCTATACCGGGCCGAGCGCCCAGGCCATTGTGGCCAAGGTGATCACGGAGAAGGCGACGCCGGTCACGGTCCATCGAGACACAGTGCCGCCCCACGTGTCCGCCTCCATTCAGAAATGCTTGAGCAAGCTGCCGGCCGACCGCTTTGCGACCGCGTCCCAGTTTGCCCAGGCGCTATCGACGCCGGGTAGTGGTCCGGCAACAGTGCCCGTGGCGACACCGGGTGTGCGGCCCGCCGCCACGGCAAGGGATTGGCGCTTGCCAGCGGCCCTCGCCAGCGCGGTGGTGTTTGCCGGTTTGTTCCTGTTCGCGGCGTTACGGGGACCTGAACCACCGGAACCAGAGCCGGTCGCGCGATTCACTTTGTCGCTTCCCAACGAACTGGGAAGCAGCGACGGGAGACTCATCACGATCTCACCGGACGGAACACGCATCGTCTACGTGGGGCAAAGCGAGCGGGGCACCCAACTGTTTTCACGCCGGTTGGGTGACGTGGGAGTCGAGCCCATCTCCGACACGGAAGGGGGATCGCAGCCGTTCTTCTCGCCCGACGGCCGCTGGATCGGTTTCGTTGTTGGAAGTGACGTTATTCGCCGTGTGCCGTCTTCAGGTGGCCCGGCTCTCGACGTGTTGCGGTTCGTTGCGTCGGGGATCAGCGGGCCGCATTGGGGTGATGACGGTACAATCATATTCTCGCAAGCCGGATCGCTATACCGCGTCGGCTCGACGGGAGGTGTGGCGGAACGCATCGGTCTCGAGGCGAGCAGGCTGGTCTATTGGCCGGAGCTGCTCCCCGGGGGAGATGCTGCCCTCGTGACGCTCGGCCAGTTGTCTACCACGGCGAGCGTGGGTGTGGTGGACCTCGCGACCGGTAGCCTGACGATCTTGCTCGCCGAGGGGGGGCAGGCCCACTACCTCCCGAATGGTTTCCTCGTCTACGGGCACCGTAGTGGAGCCGTTCTCGCGGTGGGGTTCGATCCCCGCTCGCGCACGATCACCACTGATCCCAGACCGGTTCTCGACCTTGTCTCCATGGGTGGAGGAACCTCAGGCGGGCTCGTGCAGTTTGCGGTGTCGGGCAACGGAACGGCGGTCTACCTCGAAGGGGGAACGGTCGGCGGCAACACGAAGATCGTGCTCTCCGATCTCGAGGGCCAGGAGGTAATCCTGCCAGTAGAAACGGGAGGGTCCCCGCGTTTCTCTCCCAGTGGCGGGCGGCTAGCCTTCGTTGCCAATAATGACGTGTACGTTCACGAACTCGCCGTCGGCGCGACGTCGCGAGTCACGTTCGAGGGCCTGAATGTTTTCCCGACCTGGTCTCCGGATGGGCAGTACATCGCGTTTGCCTCGCTGCGGGGTGGCAGCGACGATTTCGATGTCCACCGTAGACGATCGGACGGCCGGGGTGACGCCGAGCGGCTCACGTCGAAGCGGTATTCGCAGGGACCGCGGGTGTGGCTTTCGGATGGACGCCTGCTCGTGATCGAGGTGCACCCGGAAGGTCAGTATGATCTTCACGTGCTGGACTCGACGGGCACGATGACCCCGTATCTCACCAATGCATGGAACGAATCGGCGCCGAGCGTTTCGCCTGACGAAAGATGGGTGGCGTACGTCTCAGACGAGACTGGGCAGAATGAAGTGTACGTGAGCGCGTTTCCCGAGGCGGGAGGGCGCTGGCAAATCTCGCAGGACGGAGGCTCAGACCCATTCTGGACCGATGACAGGGTCATCTATTTTCTGCATGACGGTGAGCTGTACGCAGCCGAGGTACGCACCAGCCCGTCAGTGTCGGTGGTGCACCGGACGCTTGTTCTCACCGGCCCGTATGTAAGTGGTGAGCGGTTTTCAAACGTGCACCGCGCGCCCGGCGGCGGTCGATTCGCTCTCGTTCGATCGACGACTGAGGGTGCAGTTCGGGAAATGACGGTCGTGGTGAATTGGTACGAGGAGCTGGAGGAGAGGGTGGGGCGATGATTGCAGGTTTGAGATTTGCGATTGGGGCCGCAGATGTACGCAGAAATGAGCAGATCAACGCAGATGGGTTCGCGTGTCTGATAGCGCAGATCGGCTCGCCAACAATCGAAAGTGTGCCATGCCTGACACCTTGGGTCGTCTCGAGGCCGCCGGAACGGTCGAGGACGTTG
>JBDHHA010000340.1:0-2902 GCA_039589615.1 Gemmatimonadota bacterium | reverse complement strand
ATCGCTGCGGCCCGGTCGCATCGATCGTTGGCCGAGAGCACTCTGACCGACTATGCGGCCATCGCCGCGTGGAGCTATCAGGATCACGCGGCCAATGCCCTCTCCAGTGCCACGCAGGCCTTCTTTGGGCCGGTGCGCTTCCCCATGCACACCGGGGAAGCGACTGAGCCGCGCCACCCGTCGGTGCTGTTGCGTCCCGCCGCCGAGGAGGAGTGCACGTGCCCCGGGCTGGCCGGCGCCCGAACGGCGTTCCGCATGCGCATCTCGGATTCGCTTCTGGTCGTGGCCGGGGGTGAGCCGTCGGACGATCTTCTCGCCTGGATTCGCGACACGGTCAAGACGCACTGGCGGGAGCAGTTCCGGGCGTCGTGGATGTTCAGCACGATCCTGGGCTCCCCGGATACGGTTCCCCGGGTGATCGTCTATACCCGGTGGGGGCAGCACGTGTACGGCATCGAGGCGCCGCCCGAGATTTTGGCCAACGCCCTGCGCGAACACGGGAGCCCCAGGCCCCTGCTTCCGGCCTCGCTCACCGGGGGGCTCGACGATGACTCGCTGGTGGCGGCGAGCATCCAGTTTCCGTCAGGCAACACGATTTCCGTGCTGGGAGCGGCGGCTGCCGAGGGGGCCGTGGCCCTGGAGCCCCTGCCGGCCAAGTTCGGCGGACTGGCGGCCCGTGTGGCCCTCCGGCCGGGTGCGGCGGAGCACTTGGTGATCGGCGGGTTGCCCGCGTCCCGGTTGCCGGTCGTTCTCGCCGTCTTCGGACTGACCTTGGTGTTGGCGGTCGTCTCCTTTCTTCAACTCCGGCGTGACGTGGAGTTGACGAGTCTCCGGGCGGACTTCGCGACGAGCGTCTCACACGAGCTGCGCACTCCGTTGGCGCAGATTCGCATGTTTCTCGAATCCCTGCTGCTGGAGCGCACCGATTCCCCGGCGCAGCAACGAGAATATCTCGAGATCGCCGACGAGGAGGCGAAGCGGCTCACGAACCTGGTCGAGAACGTGCTCCAATTCTCCCGGGCGGAACGGCAATCGGCTCGGTTGCATCCCGTTCCTCTCGACCTGGCAACCGAGACGCATCGGGTGGTTGAGTCGTTCGAGCCGCTCGCGCGGCGGCGCAACGATCGTATCGATGTGCGGATCCCCGGAACCGTCACGGCGTTCGCCGACCCGATGTCCGTGAAACTCGTCCTCGTCAACCTGCTCGACAACGCGGTGAAATACGGGCCCCCGGGGCAGGTCATCGAGGTGGGCGTGGAGCGCACCAACGGCGTGGCCCGCATGTGGGTTCGCGACGAGGGACCCGGTGTGCCACACGGCGCGGATCGCGACCGCATCTGGCAGCCGTACGTGCGCCTGGACCATCACCGGGAGTCCGCCACCGCGGGTACCGGGATCGGCCTGGCGGTGGTGCGGGAGTTCGTGGGCCTGTCATCCGGACGCGTGTGGGTCGAGGATGCAGTGGGGGGTGGCGCGCGCTTCGTCGTCGAGCTGCCCGGTGCGGATCATCGGCCGTCTGGTAACGATGCGCGGGCCGTCCCTGCCGGGCGAAGCGGGGCCAGCCTCTCGTGACGGGTGTGTGAGATGGGCGCGGCGCGGATCCTGGTGGTGGAGGACAATGAGACCCTCGCCCTCGGCCTGTGTAACAATCTGAGGTTCGAAGGCTATCAGGTAACCCACGCCGCCGACGGCGCGGCGGCGCTGGATCTGGTGCAGGCGTTCCAACCCGACGCGGTGGTCCTGGATCTCATGCTTCCGAAGGTCAACGGCTTCGACGTGCTGCGAACCCTGCGCGAAGGCGGGTCACGCATGCCGGTGTTGATCCTCACGGCCCGGGGCGACGAGGTGGACAAGGTGCGGGGGTTTCGCCTTGGTGCGGATCAGTATCTGACCAAGCCCTTCAGCGTGGTCGAACTCATGGCACGGATCGAGGCCCTGTTGCGCCGCGTCGATTCGACGGCGGGACGGCCGGACGAGGAGCCTGGACGCGAGGTCTATCGACTCGAGTCCGTCGTCGTTGACGCAGACTCCCGCACCGTCACGCGCGACGGGAAGCCGGTGTCACTCACTCCTCGTGCCTTCGATTTGCTGGTGGCGCTCCTGCGGCACAACGGCGCGGTGGCCCGCCGGCAGGACTTGTTGCGGAAGGTGTGGGGATACGAAGAGACGGTGGTGTCCCGTACCGTGGATGCGCACATCGCGGAGCTACGCCGCAAACTGGAAGCCAACCCCGCCGAGCCGCGGCTCATCGTGACGGTGTGGAAGCGGGGATACCGCATGGGCATCAGCGCGACGGATTGAACGGCGTCGGCTCCGCCAACGGAGAGTCGGACAGACGTCCCCCCAGAGCTACTCGTCCCGCAGTACGTTCATCGGGTCGACCCGCGCCACCCGCCGGGCGGGAAGCACGGCGGCAACAGCACTCAGGCTGCCCAACACCATGACCACGGCCCAGAGTGTCGGCGTGTCCCATGCCTCGATCCCGAAGAGGTAGCCGGCCAACAGGCGCGAGACCGCTAGTGCGCCGAGCAACCCGACCCCGATCCCCAACGCACCCGGCACCATGGTCTCGAGCACGACGCCTCTGATCAGGTTGCCGCTCTGGCCGCCGAGACCCGGCACCATGGTCTCGAGCACGACGCCTCTGATCAGGTTGCCGCTCTGGCCGCCGAGGGCCATGCGGATGCCCATCTCCCGGGTTCGCTTGGACACCGTGTGGGCGGTGACACCGAACACCCCAACGGCCGCCAGCAGGGTTGCGAGGATGCCGAAGACCACGACGAGCATGGTGCGGTACCGTTCGGCTCCCGTGGAGCTTTCGACCAGCGCCGTCATGCTGCTTTCCTGACTCAGAGAAAACTGCGGGTTTACCGCCCAGATCGCCTGGCGCATCGCAGGGATC
>JBDHHA010000339.1:0-2670 GCA_039589615.1 Gemmatimonadota bacterium | reverse complement strand
CCCGGCTCCGTCAGCACGCTGCCGCGTCCGACGACGGCCCGGAGTTGCTTCAGCAGTTTTTCGGATAGAGCAGGGCTCGCCATGTCATGTGACGATACCGTGGCGAGCCCTGTAACCGCAAGCAGCGACGGCGTAAGAACGACTGGGGCAGCTATCTCTCCTCGGGCAGGAAGTCGCTGATCAGTACAGGTCCGACCCTCCGATGGCCAAGAATCGTCTCCCTAACGCCGCCGCTCCTGCCCCTCGACCGGGAGGAACCCCTTGAGTAGCCAGTGTTGATAGCCACCACTCACACTTGACGAATTACTGCCCGATGCTGCAAGCACGCCATCGAGTTGCCACGCCTCCAGCCGAAGCAGAGGGTGAGTGTCTGGCGCGAGCGCGATCCGCTCCGCAGCGCCTCCTCTCGAGGGAACGATCCAGACCTCGTCGAGTCGGCTCGCATCGCCAGCGGTCGTATCGTGCAGGACGTAAGCGACCATGGCACCGTCCGGTGACCAGATCGGCGGTGCCACGATTTCGGAACCCTCGGCGGCTGTCACCAGCGAGCGAGCGGTGCCTTCCGCCAGATCGAGGACCCTGAGCTCGGTGCGGTCGGTCCACGCAACCTGCCCACCGTCTGCCGACCAACCCGGCATGACATCGAACCAGGTGGAATCTTGCCATTCGCTCAGCAGGAGAGGGGTCTCGTCCTCGAGGGAGATCACGTGTAGCGACCGGTCGTCTCGGTACGCGACGTGGCGCCCGTCCGGGGACGGCCAGGTCCAATAATTGGTCGGCAATCCATCCATCACGTGTTCTAGGTTCGCTCCGTCCTCGTCCATCACCAGCAAGTTCATTCGTGACGAGTCGCCCACCTGTTGCAGCATGAACTTTCCCGCTAGGGGGAGCCAATGCAGGTTGACTAAGGCGCCCCGGTATCCCGGCCCGGGAGGGTCACCGAGTTGGAGTACCTCGATCGATTGCCCCTCGAGTGATAGGCGGAAGATCCCCACCCGTCCGTCAGCACGCCGAAAGCCAGCGAAGACCACATGCTCTCCGTCCGCATCCCAAGCAACATTGAAGGGGTAGTGATCCTGCATGGGCAGCTCGACGTCCTGGCTGCTCGATCCGAGGCCGATGAAGATGCGTGGCCAGCCGATCTCACCCTTGCGAGAGGTGTACGCAACCCGGTCTCCCGCGGGCGACCAGCGCGGCTGGAAGGCCTGCGCGGGATAACGCGCCATGGATCGGAATCGACCGGCCGGATCGGCCGGCGATCGAGCCACATCCATTACGAACAGGTCGCCCGGGGTTCCCTCTCCGTAGGCGAGGAAAGTGATCCCGCCGTCCGCGGTGATGCCGGTGGGCTGGAATCGTTTTCCCAGGCTCGCCTTGACCCGGAATGCCGGGCCACCGGGCGTACCACCGTCCATCGGTACCGCCCAAACGTCGTAGTCACCGGCACGGTCACTCCAGAAGACGAGGTATTTGCCGTCAGGCATCCAGAACGGCCCCACGTCCTTTGCCGCGTGCGTCGTGACGCGGATCTCCTCACGCCCGTCTACCGACCACACGTACACGTCGGCGTTGCCATCTCTGGTCTGCATTCCTGCGACGTACGCGCCCTCTGGAGAGAAGTGGCCATGGTCCAGCACCTCGTAGAGGGGGCCCGAGATGAACGATCGTGGTGGACCGCCAGATAGCGGCACGATCATCAAGTGGTGTGTCCAGCTCGCCATGTCTCGAACGGCAACCAGGATGCTATCGCCGCTGGGCGCCCAATCGAGAGGGGACACGCGGGTCCCCTCCGGAGACGACCACACAACACTTGGTGCGCCCCCCGTGGCATCGATAACCCGAAGCGCTCGCCCCCCAACGTACGCGATCTGTCCGCCGTCCGGCGACCATTCCACGAAGACCCCGACGGTACCTACACTGTCCACGAGGACGGACTCGTCCCCTGAAACGAGGCTTCGCACCCGAAGGCTGAGGTGTCGCCCCTCTTCACCGTAGTGCACGTATGCCATGCGCCCACCATCGGGGGACAGTTTGGCAAACGGGGCGTCTTCCAGACCATCGAACTCGATCTGCCGGAACGTCATGCCCTGCTCGTCTCGCGAGCCTGGCACGGGCACTGTGAGACGGGCCAATCGCTGCCTGGCAACCGAAACTTCATCGTGATGCTCCGGATAGTCGTCGATCACCCGCTGGTAGGCCTGCTGGGCCTGTCTCCGTCCCAGCTTCTCGTAGCAGAGGCCGACGTGGAGCTGAGCTCGCGCGCCCACCGCTCGGTTGTCTGGGAAGTCCTCCAGGATCCGCGTGTAGATCTCGATCGCGCTCTCCAGGTTTCCCTGGACTTCCTCCTGGTAGAGGCCGGCCTGGTAGAGCTCTTCGGCGGTCTGCTGGGCGTAGCCGGACGCCGCAGCGACCAGCGCCAACGCAAGAACTGCAGTGATCACACGACGCGGGTTCATGATCATTACTCCTGAGAAGTGTTCCCGGCTGAATTCTGATCTCGAATCTACCGGAACACGTCCGAGGATGATTGAAGCGTTCGTTGAGCGAGTGTTAAGGGATGGTTAAGGGCCGTCGGCCACGAACTTGTAGCCCACGCCACGCACGTTGACGATATACTTCGGGTCGGCCGGATCGTCCTCGAGCTTTCTTCTCAGGTTGGCGATGTGGGTG
>JBDHHA010000338.1:0-3842 GCA_039589615.1 Gemmatimonadota bacterium | reverse complement strand
ACCACCGGGAACAAGGACATCATCATGGCGGATCAGATGGCCCGCATGAAGCACAACGCCATCGTCTGCAACATCGGCCACTTCGACAACGAGATCGACATAGCCGGTCTCACGCGCATGCTCAAGGCAGGCGAGGTGGAGAAGATCGAGATCAAGCCCCAGGTCCACGAGTGGAAGTTCAGGAACACCACCCACGGACCCGGCGGCGGAGGCCATTCCATCATCATTCTGGCCGAAGGCCGGCTGGTGAATCTGGGTTGCGCCACGGGACATCCCAGCTTCGTGATGTCGGCATCCTTCAGCAACCAGGTGATGGCCCAGATCGAGCTCCATCGAAACGCCGACTCTTATGGCCGCTCGGTGACGGTCCTTCCCAAGCAGCTGGATGAGAAGGTGGCCCGTCTCCACCTGGAGGCCTTCGGCGCCAGGCTGACCCGCCTCACGGAAGAACAGTCCAAGTACCTCAGCGTTCCGGTGAACGGCCCGTACAAGCCGGACCACTACAGGTACTGAGGGCTCCATCACCGCCGGAATCCACCGAGCAGATCCCGGAGGGGGCGCCCCAAGGCGCCCCCTTTCTCCCGGCGGCGGACATACCCAAAGCAAAAAAGAAACCCGCCGAAGCGGGTTTCTTACAGTCATCTAGATCAGAGTAGTACCTATTCTGGCTTCTCGTTGAGACCGTATTCCTTGTTGATCTCATCGTAAATCGGCTGAATCACATCCAGCACGTCGAGCTTTCCGTCCAGGATCTGCTTGGAGTACGGAATGCGGCCGCTGGGGTCAGGCGGCATGGGCTTCTCCGTGGCAGGAGGCGGCCAGACCTCCTCGTTCACCAGCGCCATCCGAACCCGGATATCGTCCTTCGTGATGTTCCAGACCATGAAGTCCTCGGCGAGACTTAAGGGGCCGTCATACGTCGTGCGAATGCGGTCGTTGATCTCTGCGGCCGTGTCGAAGTCCTTGAAGAAGTGGTACGCCGCAGCCATTCTTGGCCTGGTCAAGCTCATCACTTTTCCGAACGCCTCGGGCGCAGTATGAATCTGAGTTGCCACCGCGAGCGCGCTCTGCGGGGTGAACTTGAACTTCTCGATCATTGTTGGCACCGCGATGAAGCACTCATGAATAGAAAGATCGGCACCCTTCGCATACTCGACGAACCACTTGTTGGGGTAGGTATCGCTGCCGAAGACGAACTTGAGCCCGTTCCACTCCAAGCTGAAGCTGACGGGGCCATCCAGCGAGTGAATCGCAGGCCAGGATCGAATCGTGACCCCATTCTCCTGGTAGACGATCTGGTTTACGCCCCTGTAGTCGAACTCCGTAACCTCGATGTGGTAGCCACGCTCGTCCGTGATGCCCTTCCGCCCGTCGAGATCCCATGTCACCATCTTTCGGAGGTGATCCAACGCGTACTTGGTGCCTCTTTCGGGCGTATCACCGCTCGGCCCCCAGACACGCAGCGGCTTCTGGCGTCCAGACAGGGCACCACCGACGAACAACGAGGCGAGATCGCCAAAGTGGTCCGTGTGAAGATGCCCGACAAACACTTTGTCGAGATAATTGTACGGAATCTGGAGAGCCGCGATTCGCTCCGCTGATCCGGTTCCAACATCGAAAATAAACTTGTCGCCGTTCCCCAGCTCGACCAGAAAGCAGGCCGCTGCCTGGCTGGGACGCGCCGTTGGCATGCCGGTGCCGCAGGCGATGACCCGCATCTCGTCCGGCCCCAGATCCTCGCTGTTCGGGAAGTAGGCGTCGCGAGGTCTCGCCTTTACCGGTGACAGCGCTGGCTCGGTCTCGGATGCGAGTGTCGTTCCAAGGAACCCCATGACATTCCCTGAGCGGCCGTCTGAATGCCCCCAGAAGTAGATTCCACCGGCGAAAACGAGAAGGGTCGCTACGAGTGCCACCCTTTTGAGCGATTTCATCTTTTCCTCCTCACTGATCCGGAAACAAAATGCTGCGAGTTGAGCCCTACGTTCCTGGCGGCGGCCCCTTTCCTTCCGGTGGCTCCTCCACTCCCGGCGGGCTCCTAACCTGTTCAATCGGCCATGGGCGACTGGTAGAGGACCTCACTCCAACGCCGTCGCCCCAGTCGCAAGGACGATCGCTGCCGATACCGGCCAGGATCGAGGGGCTAGCTTGCACGGTCCGCGATGGGATGCGCCTGTCCCCGTTGTGGGAACGCGCATTCTAACTCATCGGACACGCGCCCGACAGATTTGGGCATGCTACAAGCCAGGGGATCGAAAAGGTCGAAGAATCGCGGGAGGACGCGGGGCACACTCCCGCGCCAACTGTAACATATTGATATTAAACGAGTTATATTGGTGGAGGCGGCGGGAGTCGAACCCGATCACCCGCGATCAACTAACCGGCTGATGGCGCAAGACTTCCGTCGTAAGAACTTGATTCCGCGCCGCTTCTCACCGTCGATCGAGTCCCCAGGAGTCCCCTACAGTCCCCTGGAGTCGACCCCAGTCGTGGAGATATCCATGAGCAAGCCCGTGTCAAGAGGGCAGCACCAATCGTTGACGGATTTCAAACATCCATTCGGCATCGCGCCGGGCCATCATTGTTCGAGTCGGCCCCATTCATTTTGACGGCCTGCCTTCGCCATATCTCCTAACCCGGGGTCCGACACTCTGTCCGTCAACTTCCGGCTTCCGCCGTTGGCGCCCTCGCGAGACGATCACACCGGCCAACGGAAGGGCGTTTGGCCGGCCACCGTTCCACTCAGGCAGCCCGGGACTCGGTCCTCCATACCTCTCCAGTTTGCAGCATCGTCAGCATTACGCGCAGCAGGTAGTGTGCCGTGGCGACCAACGCGATCTTGCGCCGCTCGCAGTCGCCGCGTTTGACTCGCTCGTAGAACGTGCGCACGCGATCCGATCGCCGGATCGCCTGCCAGGCCGCCTCGGCCAGCAACCCACGCACCGCCGACGGACCCTCCCGGGTAATGTGTCCCAATCGATTGACCGGTCCTGAGGCATCCTGACTCGGAACCAGCCCGAAGTAGCTCCCGATGCGACACACCCGGTGAAAGCGTCCCGGATTGTCCACCCACGCCACCACTGCCTCGGCGGTGCGATTCCCCACTCCGGGGATCGTCTTCAGCAATTCAACCCCCGGATGGCGAGAGCCCACGTGATTCAACGTCTGTTCCACCCGGCCAATCATTTCCGTCATTGCTCGCAACCGTTCCAACAGCACGTCGCGCTGCACCACGTCCAGATCGCTGCTCAGCTCTGCCGTCTGCAGCCACCCCTCGCCGCGGCGCGACCATAATCCTGGTGGTGCTAGGATGCCCTGGCTTCGCAGCATCGCCCGGATGCTGTTCTTCACCCGGGCTCGCTCGCCGATCAGCTTCTGCCGGTGGCCGATCATCCGTCGCCACGACCGCACTTCACTCGACGGCACGTAAATCGGCGGCACCGCATCCAGATACAGCAGCTTCGCCAGCTTCTCCGCATCCGCGCGGTCGTTCTTCCGCTTGGAACGAAAGATCAGCCGCAGCTGGCCAGGATGGGCGACCACAACGCGGCGCGCCATCCGCCGTAAACGGTCGTACAGATAGCCGTAACCCGTCGAGGCTTCGAAGCAGATCCCGAACGGCCGCCGGATCCGGCCGACCTCCTCGAGCACTTCGTTCCACCGGCCGCGCACCGTCCGACCCAGGATCTTGCGTCCCCGCTCGTCCAGTACGCAGAGGGTGGATTGTTTCCAGTGGGCATCCAGGCCAACATAGCGCATGCGCAAGCCTCCTTTCGCTCTTCGAGATATCCTGCCGATCGACTCTCGGAGGCTATCCCCTAGGCGGCTTGCTTCATAGATTCATT
>JBDHHA010000337.1:0-6320 GCA_039589615.1 Gemmatimonadota bacterium | reverse complement strand
TTCTTGCATTGGGACTCGTTTACGCAGCCTGCGCGAACCCGCGCTCCACTCCAGCCCGCCTCGGCGAGCAGTACGAGACTTTTCAAGGCCTGCGCGCTGCACCCGCCGAGCTTCGCGACGGCAACGAGCGCCTGGACATCTTCGTCGGAATCCCCGCAGATGTGCCGTCCCGCGAGCCCTTCGACGACGTCCTGTACTGCATCGCTCAAAACGCCGAAGAGGATCCGTTGCCCGAGGTCGCTGAACGCATCAACGCCTCTCCCCCGGACAAAGCGCTGTACCTGTACGGCAAATCCGTCCGTGGCAAGTACCAGATCTGGCACGGCGGCGTGGCACGTCTCAGCGGCCCAGTACGTGTACTACGACGTGGGCTACAAGACTTCCATCTTCACGTGGCGCAACGCCCGCACGGCCTTCACCAAAGCCATCAAAGCAGCGAACGAACTTCGCTAAAGGAACCTCACACACATGACCGGATACAACGAAATCACTCAGTTCCCGCGTGGCGTGTTTTTCAAGGACGGCCTCTCTACTACAGTGAACTACGTCTCGGGGATCGCGGCTTCGCAGCTTCTGGTCATCACCGGCGCGCCGTCGAACACTCAAACGGTCACCATTGACGGCAAGGCGTACACCTTCCAAACAGTCCTCACTGACGTGGACGGTAACGTTCTCATCGGCGCTTCAGCCACCACAGCTCGCGACAACTTGAAGTCCGCCATCAACCTCGAACCCGGTCACGCGGGTGTGGAGTACGCGGCTTCTATGACTCGCCACACCTCTTGTGTCGCTGAAGCCTCTGGAGCCGACCTCCGCGTTCGCGCCATCTCACGCGGCACCGGCGGCAACTCCATCGCCGTCTCTGAAACCGCCACCAACTACGCCTGGGCCGCGGCCACCCTCTCAGGCGGCTCGGGCGAGTCCACGGAAGTTCGAATGTGCAATGCCATCATCGGCGGCGGCGCTGCGGCTGAGATCGTCATTTTCGAGAATGCGGCGGGCACCACCGAGTTCATGCGTGTCAAGGTTCCCGCGGGCGAGACCGTGCCAGTTCTGTTCGGATTCTCCGCTCCCGCCGGCTTGCGTGTCAAAACCGCTACCGCCGCCTCCGGCCTGACCATCACCATCTTCCACGCTCCGCTCTAAAGGAGAGCCTAAGCATGTACACAGACCACACCATGTTTCCCCGGGGGATCTTCACCACCAACGCTCTCACGAACGTCGCTCAAGAGGTTTCTGCGACCGGCATCAAGATTTGCGGAATCGTTCTCGGCGGCGGAGCCGCGGCTGAAGAAGTCATCCTCCGCGACGACAATGCTGGAACCGAGCGCATGCGGATCAAGGTTCCCATCCTAACACCAGTTGTAGTCCCATTCGGGTATGACGCCGCTAGCGGCCTGGAGGTCATCACAGCCTCAGCCGCTGGAGACGTCACCTGCGACGTGTACTACGTCTCGCTCTAAGGCGCACGCCTGTGGCCCTGTTCAAGCGCCGCCGCACCCGTCTCCCCTACCAGGCCCAGCGCTGGCTCCGTAAGATCCCTATGCAATTCCGGGACGACGGCTGTAGCAACTCTCCAGATGTCTGGTGCGGGTTCGACCTCCGCTGGTGCTGCCGCATCCACGACTGGGGCTATTGCCTTTATCGGGCCATGGTGCGCTGGAAGGGCCACGGGTCATACGACACCTGCCGAGGCGACGCACCCAAAGGCGCCACGCTCGCGCAGCTCGAGATCGGCCACTGCCGCCACGGCCTCCGCAAAAACGCCGCGGGCGGCGGCTCCGACGCATCTTTTAAACAGCCGCGACCCTACGCCCACACCGCCTCGGGCATCATGCCCGGGGGCGCTGGTCAACCAAAGTAACACCAAACGGGAGGTAACTAGAGCATGTCCAAGCAACGCCGCGGCAATCGTCCGCCAGGCCAGTCCTATAGCCGCAACAGCACCACCAACCGCCCACTGCTCGCGATCTCGCCCCAAGAGCAGGCCGCCGCTGACGCCCGCGCCGAGTTCGCTCAGGTTCAACAGGCCCGCGCGGTCAACTTCAACGAGGCCGTGAATCTCCGCAAGGTTGTGGAGTACTTGCTAGACGAGGTGGAGGAGCTTCTGGCGGTTCACGAAGAAGATGGCGGCGGCATCGTCGACGACCTCAAAGAGCGGCGCCACGAGCTTCAGGAGCGCCTCAACGCCACCCGGGCATTCGTGGTCCACATGGGCCTGAAGTACCTGTCAGACATCCCTGAGGATCCCAGCGACCTGCTCGAGCCGGCGGCTCGGGGGCCCTCCATCATCGCTCACCCTCCGGTGCCTGACCCAGCTGACGGCCCGTTCAACTAAGCCGCCGCCGTGCTCCCAGCTGGCCTAGGCGCCGCAGCTCTCGCCGAGATGCTCTCGCGCGCCGGCATTGCACCCCCGGAGGGCTTCGAGGCACCCCCTACGTCAAAACCCTTCTCTCGCACCCCCAAGTTCGTGCCCGCCCCACCGGACCAGCCCATCAAGACGGTGGGCCTGTTCACGTCCCCGTGGGTCTCCGGCTCCCGCGCGTGCGGCTACGCCGGGCCCCAGCACGTCACCGTGTTCTTGAGGGATGACCGCCGAGCCGCCACCGAGGCCAAACGGGTGGTCCAATGGAAGCGAGCGCTCGCGAGGCTGCGTTCCAAGATGCGCGACAAGGCGCGGTCAGTGGGCTGCAACGCCATCGTGGGTCTGGAGACGTGGATCGATCTGTGGGCGACCGACGCCAAAGGCCGCCCGGGCACCCGCCTGGCCGCCTCCGGCACCGGCGCCAAGCTCGAGCCCCTCGAGTGGGACTCCAACGATTGGCCACCCCGCCCGATAAGGAGAGTGGACGCATAGTGACCAAACGCTCCGTCACCCTAGAACTCCCGCCATCCCCCCGCGCCGTCATCCAACGCTCCGGCGGCAAGACCGTGGTCGTGCTCGCTGTCGAGGAGGCTTTAGATTGGCTCGAGCAGCTTGAGAAAGAGCTGCTGTGTTACCCCAACGGCATCGACTTCTGCACCTGCGTTGTTTGCGTTCGCCAACAGCTTCAAGCCGGTGCTGATGGCCAGGCACCCAAAGTCCACGTCGGCCCGGTGACGCTCACTTCGTACGAGTGGGCCTGCCCCGCCTGCACGTGTTGGAACGATGGCTCCGCCTGTTTCAACTGCGGTGAGGACCGGCCGCCGCTGCCGTCCAAGAAGGCCGGTGCTGATGGTCAGTAAGCAGCCTCGTAGCCTGCTCATCGGTGGTTCGATTCCACCTACCGGCTCCATTTAGATTCAGCCTCGCTCTCGGCGGCGTCTCCGCTGCGCGCGCTGAATTCCGGCTGTGGGCACCGCGTGGGGAGCGACGCGCGGGGCCACCTCAATTTCAACACGGAGGGCCTATTCACAATGGTCAGACGAATCGACTCAGGCGACGCCGCCGCCACCAACGCAGACAAAATCGATCAGCTCGCCAAAGACCGCCAAGAGCGGATGTCGCACAAGATCGACACCGAGCTGATCGAGCTGACCTCCGAGACGGTGAACCTCACCGAAGAGCAGCAGTACCAGAAGTATCAACGGGACTGCCACTCCGAACTCAAACAGATGATGGCAGACGCCGAGCGCGCCAACGTCGCCCTAGATCCCGACGACTTGCCCGACGAATAACTGCTGTGAAGCCCGTCCTAACAGGCCGCTCCGCCATCGCCCGTCGCGGCAACATCACCCACCGCCGCCTCGGCTGCTCGTTTTGCTCTCACGAGTTCTCGATTCCCGCCCAACTCCGCGGCAAGCTCCGCTGTCCGCGCTGCCGAGGCGTGACGAAGGTTTCTTTCAACCAGCCTAATCAAAAGGACCCACAGACCCATGGCTAATGTCTACAACATCTCAAAGTTCAACCTTTGCAACGGCAATCTCGATCTCGACGCCACTGGTACCGATCTGCGGTTGCTGTTGCTCCTGTCGTCTGGCCCCCCGCAGTTCAACGCCGACGACGCCACCATCCAGGCCGTCCTCGCTCAGACGTACCACACCGAGTGCACCGCTTCCGGGTACTCTCGAACGGCGCTGACTGGTGAGGTGACCTCCAACGACACCGGCAACGATCGCACCGACTGCTCCGCCAACAAGGTCACCTTCACCTCGGTTGCATCCGGGCAAACCATCGGCGCTGCGGACCAACGGTGGTGACATCGAGATTCGGTTCGACGGCGTGGACGGAGTTGGCGACTACCTGCGCTTGAGCTAACGCTCGTGTTTCTGGTCGCGTGTCATGCTCGCTCCGGCGCTCGGTGCGTCACCAGGGTCTTGCAAGCGCAAGGCTACCGTGTCGGCCACGAAGTGGTTGGACCAGATGGTGTCGTGTCTTGGGTCCACGTCGGAGTCGGCAGCGTGCCGTGGCTACAGTCGCCTATCACGGGCAAGCTGAAGTTCGATGAAGTGATCCACCTCGTTCGCTACCCCCTGGACGTCATCGCCTCCGCGGCCTTCACAGAGCATGAGTCCGCCCTGGCTTACATGAAAGCGAACATCCCCACCCTTCCCGACTACGACGCTTCCAGCTCTGAATCTCGCCTCCGCTTTTACTTGCACGCGTGGCCTGCCTGGAACGAGCTGATCGTCGAGAAGTTTGCGCCCCGGGAGCGGCGGTGGGTTGAGGACTTCCAGAACAAGGGCGATAACAGTCGGCTTCACCACAAACTCACCTGGAGCGCGCTCACAGACCTCGACGCCCGCGCCACCGAGCGCGTGCTCGACCTGGGTACCGCCTACGGCTACGAACTGGAGTAACACACGCGATGCAATACGTACTCGTCACCATTCGGCGTAACCCCGATCCACAGGCTAAGAATCGGATGCTGTATCCAGCCTCTTATGATGCTAACGAGGTAGAGGCTGGTAAAGTTGGCCCCCTGATCTACGAAGGCCGCCTCGCCCGGGGCGAGCTGACGTCTAAGGTTCTCTTGCGTGCGTCCGATGCTCTTGCGGCTAAGCTGAACGTCGATGACGATGTCGAGATCGTCACCGCCGCTGTCGCCGATGCCTGGCTTGCCCAAAACGTCGAGCTGAACGCAAAACCCGACGAAGTGGTCACCGACCCCGACCGCCTGCTGGCGATCATCGCAAAGAACGCCGCCGGCGTGGCTCTCTCCGCTGAAGACCTTGAGGCGCTGGATCCCGATAAAGCAGTAAAGGGCGTTGAGCGTGCCAAGAAAACTGTTGCGACGATCTTCGCCAAGTAAAGCGAAGAAGCCAAAGAAGAGCGTCTACATCATGGTTCCCAACATGGGTTGGGTGCGTTCTCGGTTGGCGTATCATCTCATGATGTGGCTCCGGCAGGGTGCAGCTGTGGAGCTGGGCCCAGAGTGCGTGCAGCCGGTCTCGCGTGCCCGCAACCAGTGCATCCTCAACTTTCTCGAAACAGACCACGACTACCTGTGGTTCATCGACTCCGACACCACCCCGCCCCCGCACGCGCTGCAAGCCCTGGTGGCGGCGGATTGCGACGCCATCTCTGGCGTCGTGCATGTCAGAAAGCGGGACCTTGATGACATAGTCAAGTCGGTCCCTATGGTCCTGCGCGGCCCGCCCGAGGCGTATAAGCCTGTTCTTGAGGGCCGGGGTGTCGAGCCCATCGACGCTTCCGGCGCTGCGTGCCTCATGCTCTCGCGCACTCTAATCGAGAAGCTGCCGTTCCCTGTGTTCCACGAGCCTACGTGGGAGAAACCCATGGGCGAAGACATGATCTTCACGGGCAGTCTACAAGCGGATCACGGAGTCCAGCTCTTTGCGCACTTCGGCGTCATCTGCCAACACCGCAAAGAAGTGGATTTCTAACTCATCATGGCTTTCGGAAACCTTTACAGCGTAGACGGCGTCTCCGACAAAGGGTACATTCACTCCGGCTTCACTACCACCATCTCGTCGTCATTCACCTACACCTCCACGGCTCCTGCTTCTGTGACATACCGCGCTGACCTTGGCGAAGCTGCCGTATATACTGGCGATAGCACCAAGTGGATTCAGTACGCTGAGTTCACTGACTCTGTTGATACCTCCTACACCGCTTCAGATGATTACCGCGGCGGCGCCAGTGACGGCACGTACCACCTCCAGCACAACGACACCAACGAGTACGTGCGTCAGCGCACGTGGTTCACTAACAACGTCGTTTCCTCGTTTGTTGGCCCAACTGATTCAGCCCGTGATATTGCGTTCTCTGCTACTGACAAAGACCTCTTCCTGGTAGACTGGGACGGCAAGCCCTATTACCGCCAGGTTGGTTTCTCCAGCACCGTTGACGCCACGTTCAACTACACTGGTGACAACCG
>JBDHHA010000336.1:0-2714 GCA_039589615.1 Gemmatimonadota bacterium | reverse complement strand
GGGAACGTCGACGGCGCCGGTTGGCGGATACTGGGGTTCGAGCCGCGGTACTTCTGGCGGCCGCCGTTCGGCGCCTACGACGCTGAGGAGATGGGACGATGACGGGCGTCCGATTCCACCAGAGCGACACCGTGGATTTCCTCATCGTGGGCTCGGGGGCAGCGGGTGGCGTGATGGCCAAGGAGCTGTCGACCGCCGGCTTCTCGGTCCTCGTCCTCGAACAGGGGCCGCGCCTTGAGGCGCACGAGTTCGAGCACGACGAGTTCAAGTACTTCGCCCAGAGCGCACTCAACAATCGAGCCGATCTCCAGCCCCAGATCTTCAAGGCCGGGCCTGACGCCGAGCCACAGCGGGGTGGTGGCGGCGGGCCCGGCGCCTTGTACCACCGATTGGTGGGCGGCGGGAGTGTCATGTTCACGGCGAACTACTGGCGCTTCAAGCCCATCGACTTCATGGAGCGGAGCGTCCTGGGCTCGATCTCCGGCACCGGACTCGACGACTGGCCCATCACGTACGAGGAGATGGAGCCGTACTACGACAGAGCCGAATGGGACTTGGGTGTCTCGGGCGAACCGGGACCGTTCGACCCGCCGCGCTCGCGGGGTTACCCGACGCCGCCGCTGCCGGTGAAGAGCTCGGGTGTCCTTTTGGAGCGGGGCGCCAGGGCGCTCGGCCTGCACCCGCAAGTGGCACCCATGTGCATCATTTCGGAACCCTACAAGGGCCGAGCCGCGTGCCAACACTGCGGCTACTGTTCGGGGTTCGGCTGCGAGCACCGGGCCAAGTCGTCCACCCTGTTCACGACGATTCCGGAAGCAGAGGCCACGGGCCGTTGCGAAGTGCGGCCCGAGAGTTACGTGCGGAAGATCGAGATCGACGGCGGCGGCAGAGTCACCGGGGTCGTCTACTTCGATGCCCAGCGGGTCGAGCGCTTTCAGCCGGCGCGCGCGGTCATCGTCTGTGCGAATGGATCGGAGACGCCACGGCTCCTGTTGCTGTCGAAGAGCAACCTCTTTCCGGACGGCCTCGCCAACTCGAGCGGCATGGTGGGGAAGTACCTGCAGTTCAACGGAAACGCCTCCACGACCGGCGTGTTCGAACGGCCGTTGAACGACTGGAAGAGCGTCATGGTCACGCGGATGATCTGGGACTTCTACGACTCCGACCCCAAGCGCGGTTTTTACGGCGGGGGCGGGATCGACGGTCGCTACTGGGGGACTCCGCTCGGATTCCTTGCCTTCGGCCTCCCGCCCGATGCTCCGCTCTGGGGTTCCGAGTTCAAGCGGTTGCTCAACCAGAACTACTCGCGGACGATGAACGCCGACGTCCACGCCACCTCGCTACCCGTCGAGACCAACCGGATTGAGCTGGATCCCGTTCTCGAAGACGATTGGGGCCTGCCCGCCTTGCGCGTCACCTACAAGGATCATCCCGACGATATCGCGATCATGCAGTTCCTGGTCGACAAGGCCATTGAAATCATGGACGCCGCGGGAGCGGTGCGCACCTGGGCACCCGAGAGTATGGAGCAGCAGGTTGGGTACCATCTCCTTGGCACTTGCCGGATGGGGAGCGATCCGCGGACGTCGGTCGTGGACAAATACCATCGCACCCATGACGTGCCGAATCTGTTCTTGTGCGACGGGAGTAGTCTCGTGACGAGCGGACGCGGCCAGCCCACCGAAACGATCCAGGCCCTGGCGTATCGCGCGGCCGACTCCCTCGCGCAGTTTGCGAGACGGGGCGAGATCTAGGCGATCTCAGGTCTCGCTTCTAAGCTGCCGCGGCGCTTACACCGTCGGCTCCACGTTGGCGTTCAGTCGGAACAAGTTGGTGGGATCGTACTTGTTCTTGAGCTGCACCAACCGAGCGTGGTTCCCGCGATAATTGGCACTGACGGTCGCCGCGGACATGTCCTCATTGACATCGTTCGCGTAGAATCCTTGCGCGAAAGCCTCGATCTCCGACCAATACGACCGGATGTAGGCAATGTGTTCGTCCGGATCGGTCCCGTATGCCCAATCGACGATGCCCAGAAGATTTCCCGCAGAATCGCGGTGCGAAAACGCCGTGGCGTCGTTCGCCACCCGTCCGATCTGCCCACCACTCTGCTGCATGTAACCGACGGTCGTTCTTGCAGGGTGCGGCTCGAGTCCCTCTACCATCGCCGTGATGAGATCGGGTGGGAATCGAGGCACGAACGCACTCTTGAGGTAGGTGGCGCGTGCCCGTGGATCGTCCGTATCACCGGAACGCTGGAGTGCGACGTAATCCATCGGCTCGACCCCATCTACAACGGGGTTCCTGCGGCGAATCGGGGCAAGGACACGATCGGCGTTGGCGGCCGGCCCTGAATAGCAGACGTTGAAGATGATGACGCCGTCCGCTCCGCCGGGCGGATAAATCATGAGGAAGTCCAGCGTGAGGTCGTCCGGGATCTCGAGCTCAGAGTAGAAAGACAACAGCTCGCGAGCGCGAGAGATCGGGAACACGAAGTTGCCGCCCAGGATCTCTCGTTGCATCGGATGGAGCTGAAACTCGAATCCGGTAACGATCCCGAAATTGCCGCCACCACCACGGACGCCCCAGAACAGATCTGAGTTGGTCGATTCGTCCGCATAGACGAACTCGCCATCCGCGGTCACCACGTTGACTGCGACCAGATTGTCGACCGCCAGACCAAATCGGCGCGCCAGTCGGCCGAAGCCGCCACC
>JBDHHA010000335.1:0-3782 GCA_039589615.1 Gemmatimonadota bacterium | reverse complement strand
CGATGGCGGCGTGGCACTGGCCGCAGGTACGCGGAATGGCGAAGTGGTTGATCCTGGAGTCCGGGTCGCCCGGCGAGAGGATGCGGTGCGCCGTGCCCTCGGTGGAGTGACAGTCGTTGCACGTCGCCGCCGAGTACCGGCCGCGCGCCGTCGCCCTGCCGTGCACGCTCGCCCGGTACGTCTCCACGGGATGCTTCGGCAGGAACTTGTGGTTGCGCGTGAGGTCGTAGTCCTCGTGGCAGTTGCCGCACGTCTCGGGCATGTTCAGCGGGTGGACGCGCGACTCCTCGTTCGCGTGTTCCAGAATGTCGTGCGTGCCGTGGCAGTTGGCGCAGCTGGGGATGTCCGGATCGACTCCGACCGTCAGCATGCCGTGCTTGACGTAGATCTCCGCCTCCGCGTCGTGGCAGGTGGAACAGTCGACGGCTTCGGGCGCCTCCTCGTGTAGCTCGAGCTCTACCCCTTCGTGACAGTCTTCGCACTCGAAGCCCTCGTGCACGGACTGTCCGAGCATCTCCTGCGTGACGATCGGCGCGCCCTCGATCCCCGGGCCGTGGCAGTCCAGGCAGGTCTCCGCCTCGATCTCGTTCTGGAGGCCCTCGCCCTCCTCCTGGTAATCCACGTGGTCGTATTCCGCTTCCAGCGTCTCGTCGGCGTGTGCGAAACCCACCCAGCCGAACAGCAGCAGGGTGGAGAGGAGCGCAGCGAGGTGCGGGATGGAGAACTCCCGACGGCGATGCTTCGAAATGCCCTCCATGAGCTCTATTCTCCCGTCAGACGGCTGGCCATTGCGAAGTAGATCAAGAGCATCAGCGCGACGCCGAACATGAACGCCAGGAAGCCCGCGGGCTCGAGCGTGCCCTCGGCGACCCAGCGGTCGTAGAGCTTCTTTCGCTCGCTGAGCAGCTCTGCCTTGGAGAGCCTGCCCGAGAACATGACCTTGTCCATGGGGAACTTGTCGGGCCGGAAGTGCACGTTGAAGAAGTGGAAGGTGAAGATGAAGCCAGCCGCGAGCAGCGCTTCGTCCGAGTGGATGATGAGCGCCACGTTGATCTCGGGGAACCACATGATCAGGCCGCTCAAGCCGATCATGGCCACGCCCCAGAACACCGCCATGTAGTCGAATTTCTCCCAGTACGTCCAGCGGTCGAACTGCGGCTTGGGCCCTTTGCCGAAGAACCACTTGTTGTGCGCCACGATGTCCTTGAAATCCTGGATGCCGGGCATGGGGGAGTCGGGGCCGAAGAACGCCGCGCGGATCCGCTGCGCCTCGAGCCTGCCCGTCTCGGGATTCATGAAGCGCTTGCGCCCCTTGAAGAGGCCCCAGATCACGGAGCACACGTGGACCGTGAAGTAGAAGATCGTGATGATGGCGCCCAGGCGGTGGAGCACGGCCGCGACGGCCTGCCCGCCCATCACGTCGAGCAGCACCTGGGCCCACCCCGTGTAGTAGAACTTGAGCGGCATTCCCGTGGTCACCAGCAACAGGAAGCTGACGATGATCAGACCGTGCAGGAAGCGCTCGAGCGGTGTGAAGCGGGTGAACTCCTCGGTGTCTTCGCGCGCCTGTGTCTTCTCCTCGCGCCACTCCCTCGAGTCGCTCATGTACAGGGCCATGGAGCGGTAGAGCCACAGCAACGTGTGCAGAGCGAAGAAGATGAACGTGCCGATCAGGAGCCACGTCATGCCCCAGAAGACGTAGTAGAGCTGGGGATAGGCTTCCTTGTCGTGGTGGTCGGCGTGCACGATGTAGCGGGCGAAGTTCTCGTTGGCGCCCTCGTGACACTTCCGGCACGTCTCCACACGGCGCTCGTCGCTGATGTACGAGGCCGGATCGTGGGTTTCCACGATGTCGTGGTGGCCGTGGCAGTCGTAGCAGGCCGCCACGTCCTGGCGGCCCAGGGCGATGGCCTTGCCGTGGAAGGTGTCCCGGTAACCCGTCAGCTGCGCCTCGTGACACTGGCCGCACATGCGGTCGGCCTGCAGCCGGAACTCCGCCGAGTAGGGCGGATCGGCGACGTGCGAGCGGTGACAGGTGGTGCAGATGGGTGCGCTGGTGTCGTGCCCGTTGAGTGTGCGCCCGTGTACGCTGGCGTTGAAGGTGTCCTCCACCAGCACGTGGCACCTGCCGCAGGTGTCCGGCACTTCTTCGCGGCTGATCCGGGAGTTGGGATTCTCGTGCGGCAGGATGTCGTGGACGCCGTGGCAGTCGTTGCAGCTGGGGGCCACGATGAGGCCGTCCACCAGCAGCGCCTTGCCGTGGATCGAGTCGACGAAGTCCGGCACCGCCCTGTCGTAGTCGATGGGGCGGGTGTCCAGCACGACCTCGCTCTCGTGGCACTCGGCGCAGGTCCTGTGCAGGTTGAACGCGTTGGTCCTGGAGCGGCGGTCCGCGGAGGGCAGGATCGCGTGGTTGCCGTGACAGTCCTTGCAGGTCGCGGCCTCCTCGTCTCCCTTGGCGTGCCAGACCCCGTGGATGCTGCCGTCGTACTCCTTCACGATGTCCCCGTGACACCCGGAGCCCGCGCAGTTCAGCGTCAGCGGCTCTCCCTCGTTGTGCGGCACGTCGTCGAAATCCCTCGCGCCCCGGTGGCAGTCGGTGCAGAGCCGGTCGGCGTGCACCGAGCCTTCGAGGATCGCCTGGTCCACGTAGAGCTCGAGCGTCGCGCCGCGCTCGGTCTCTCCCTCGAGTTCCTGGTCATCGTGGCAGGTCAGACAGTCGTCCCGGCTGAAGCCCTGGTAGTCGCTCTCGCTGTAGACCGGCTCGTCGATCTCCGCGGCCCTTGCGGGTCCGCCGACCCACAGCGCGAAGAACAGGATGGAAAGTGTGAGGTTCGGTCGAATCGACATGAACCGTCTTTCTCCAAGCTCCACCGGAATGGATCGGCTCGGGAGGCGCCCGCTCGCTGCTGGTTGTGGGGAGGAGCGCACCGATCTCAGGATGCGAGCGTCTCCCGTTCCACCACCCGCGCATACCCCGCAAATTTCGCGACTCGGCACACGACGGTGGCAATGCGGCACGCACCCCGTCCGGCGACTGGAAGCAGACCCTCAGGTCGTTTCAGCTGAATCGCAAGCTCTATGCCAGATTGCCCTAGCCCCAGCTGGCCCCGAAAATCGGTTGCACGGCGGGGTCTTATCGGTACTTACAGCGGCCGTTCCACTGCCGGTGGAACGCCACGTGGGACAGCGCGCCACGGGGTGGGGGTGATGCGGGACCATAAGCCTCAGTTCTGAGGCGAAGCGCCTGAGACGCGCGGTCCTCGCGCCCGGTGCCGGCACCTGCGGCGCCAAGCTGCCGGCGTCCTGTGCGTGTCGCCGGAGCGGTTCACCGCGAGCCCTGGGCGTCCGATACGCGACTCCCAGCGAGGAGAACGCTCATGGACTGGCTCCACTGGATCCCCGAGCCCGCGACCCTGGACCTCTGGGTGTGGGGCATCCTCGTGGTGCCCGTCGTCGTGGTGGGCATCCCGCTCATCCTCTCGAGCGTCCGCGTGCCGCGCGGTCTCGCCTTCGAGGAAATCCCCGATGCCGAGCTCAGCGAGGCGCAGCGCGGTTGGTTCGAGCGCGTGGGCGAGCGCCTGCGCGAGGTGGGCTTCGAGCCCGCGGTCACCTTCCGCGCACCGGATCTGCCGAGTCACAACCTGAGCCGCGCCTTCGTGAGCGGTCGCGATGGCTCGGTGGCGATCGCCATGGCGCTGCGCGATCAACGCGAGGGCTCGGTGCTCAGCGACAACCTGCTGGAGATCACCACCGAGTTCGGCGACGGCAGCTTCGTCAAC
>JBDHHA010000334.1:0-2733 GCA_039589615.1 Gemmatimonadota bacterium | reverse complement strand
ACCCGCGCCGTCGCACATCTCGGCCACGTCGCAGCCAGTAAGCGCATCGGCGCGGCACTCCGTGCTCACGGGCTCGTAGTTCTCCAGACAGACGCCGCCCGCGTCACAGGTGTTCGGGTCGTCGCAGACCGTGTCACCTTGATCGCCGCAGGCGGTCCCTGACGACTCGTACTGGCAGGTGGCCGAGCAGCAGTCGCCGGGGACGTCGGGGCCGTCGTCGCAGTCCTCGCCGGGGTCCACGGTATAGTCGCCGCAGACTCCGCCCGCGGCCGTCGTCGCCAGGACGACGGCGTCGTCGATGGCGATGTCGCTCGACCAGCCGCTGCCGGTCACGCCGCGGAAGCGCAGCTTGAGCTCCCCGCTTACACCTATATAGGAAGTCAGGTCGACGTTGCCGGCGTTCCAGACGTCGCCCTGGTTCCCGGTGGCGATTTGCGCCGCGGTCCAGCTAGGAGTCGTGCAGTTCGTGGTCACATCGACGTAGAGGGTGCCCATCTGGGTGTCGCCCAACATGTGGTACCAGAAGCTGATCTCCGCGTCGCTGTAGCCCGTGAAGCTCGTGATACACGAGCTCTCGAGCGTGGCCGTCATGTCGGGATTGTTGGGATTGCTCGCCTCGGTGTACATGTAGTAGCCGGCAGCGGTGCCCAGTGTGTGGTCGACGGAGGGCCCGGTTCCGCTCGACGGGGTCCCATCATTGTCTCGCGTCCAGGTGAAGTCACCGGCGCCGTCGGAATAGTTGCCGTAGCCGGTGTCGAAGTCGTCCGGTCCCAGGATGGCGACGGGTGCAGATGGGGTGGTCGCGGATTCCGAGCTCGACCAGCCGGTCTCGTTCAGTGCCGCGGCACTGTCGCGGGCCTTGACCCTGAATGTATAGAGAGTAGACGGGCTGAGGTCCGTAGCTTCATAGTAGGGGTCCGTTTGCCAGCTGCTGCTGGCGCTGCCGTCCGTGGTGCATTCGAAGAGATACTCCACCGGTGGACTGCTGGCGTCTGTGGCCGTCGTGGCCGTCATTTCGATCGAGGTCCCGCTGGTCGCCGTCGGCAAGGAGGCCCAGGTCAGCGGGTCCGGGGTCGGAGCGGTGAAATCCGGCGTGTAGGTCCCGGTGTAGTCTTCATCCGGGTCGTCAGCGGTGACATTGCTGTAGGATCTGCTGGTCGGGACGAAGGTGTACTCGGCCTTTGTCGGCGTAATGGTTCCGGACCAGTCGTTGGGCACGAACACCGAGTAGTCGCCGTTGACATCCGTAGTATCGGAGCCTCCACCGCTGTCGGCCGACACCAAGACACCCTCGATGGCGGCGCTGCCGCCGTCCTGAATGGTTCCAGAGATCTCGAAGCCGGGTAGATAGACGTGCTTCATGACGCAGTGAATCGCACCGGCTGCGGAGATAATGGCAGCGGTGTCGACCTGAACGATTTCATGGCCGGGCATAGCTGCTGTTATAACTGCCAAGGCAGGTGCATCGTTTGAGATGCCGTATTCCGGGAAGTATACCCGGTCGTTGACGATCGCCATATTCGTATAGGTGTAATGCGTGCCGCCGCTCGACCCCTCTCCATTGCTGTTGTAGTCGGGCGTGCGGTATACGGTATAGCCCTGCCCAGCCATATAAACTGCGGCAGCGTCTGTCATAGCTTTTGATATTGGATGGTCCGATTGAAACTCCGATATCAAGACCTTGTCATCGGAAAGTGGCATCATCCACATATCAATGTGCCCTGTGGCGTCAACATTCGGACCCAAACGAGTGAAGACATGCGCAGCAGGCAGGTTGACGTTGAAATGCTCCTGTATAATGGTTCTAATCTCCGCCTCGGTCTTATCGGTGTTTTCGTCGTAAATGAGCGAGCTCATGAACGCATCGCCATTTGAAAAGGCGTGGAAGTTCCCACCGCCATGGGTCAGGTCCATCAAGTGTACCGGCTCATCCTGCGAGAACGGAAAAGGCTCGGTATCGACGAAGTCCGGGAAGGCATTATCTTGTGCACGGGGACGATTGTACTCATGATCAATGATTAAAGGCAGACCGTCGACAAGTATATAACGCGGGCCGTAATCACGAATCCATACGGTGTTCAGGTTGTAGGTAATGCACTCAGTGCGGGCCGAATTCCCGCCCGCGCCATCAATCGTAGATCGGGCGCTTGTGCACTGGCTTGCACCGCTTACGATTAGATATGCGATGGTGCCGCTCGAGTCAGTTGTCAACCCGACTGCGAATTCCGTCAGCAGGGCGAGATAGGATCCTGGCTCCCAGGGTACGAATGCTCCTATGTTCTTCTCGTACTCGCCGGGTGTGAAGATAGTCCCGGCGGGGGCATCGAGCTCATCGAGAGGGCCACGAGCAGCCCTTTGCTCCGCCAGTTCCTGGATGTACGCCTCATCCTCAGGAGTTGGCCCATGCGGCACGGGGTTGGGATTCGTGTCCACAATATCTGCGAACTTCGAATGGTCCCCCGCCTGAGCTGTACCAGGTATGGCCAGACTAATCACCAACGCCGGGATCGTGAAAGCCAAGGCCCACGAAAGGACGGTATTAACGAAAGAATAGTTGTTGCGATTGTTCATATTAGAAGACCGCCTTTCGCGAGCTGCACAGCTAGATCGTGCAAGTACGCCGATAGCTGGGCTGGCTGCCGCAGGGCAAAGCCAGGCGAGCCAAGGGGCTGCACCCACAGGCATATGTGCTGATTCAACTGTCCTCGGCCAATGACTTCGCATCGCAGCTCC
>JBDHHA010000333.1:0-4590 GCA_039589615.1 Gemmatimonadota bacterium | reverse complement strand
TGGCCCTCGCTGTTTCTTCGGTGGGGTTGCTCGCGAGCTGGATCCCGGCTCGGAGGGCAGGCCGAGTCGATCCCATGGTGGCGTTGCGGCAAGACTAGTACAGCCCTAGTTTTGCCGCTTGCCTTGACCACGTCATCCGGGGCGGCCCATGGCCGCTCCGAGACTTGGTTGTGGCAGCGCCAAACCAGGTCGACAGATGAAGGCTCAGGGCGGTGTGCAGCAGCGCGCCTTCCATTGGTATCTCCCATGAATCTCGAGGATCAGTCATGAAGAAACTCACCGGAGCGGCGGCCGCTGTTGTGCTTTTTTGGGCACTTGCCGGCTTCGCCAGCACTGACATGCCAGGCACCACGGTTGCGGAGGGCCCAGTACGCGTTGATCAGGACGCCCCAAAGGCAGTGCTGGTGACAGGGGCGTGCTGGTGACAGGGGCCAGTTCCGGAATCGGAAGGAAGATCACCGAGGTGCTGGCCGCGAGAGGGTATTTCGTCTACGCAGGCGCAAGAAAAGAACAGGATCTGTTGGAACTGGACGCGATGGAGAACGTCCAGTCGATTCGATTGGATGTGACGATACAAGAGGAAATCGATGCAGCGGTCGAAACCGTTAGGGGCGCTGGTAGAGGGTTGTACGGCTTGGTGAACAACGCCGGTGTGGCCGTCATCGCGCCGTTGATAGAAGTGGAAGAGGACGACCTGGATGTCAATGTGTATGGTCCCTACAGAATCACCAAGGCGTTCAGTCCCCTGATCATCGAATCTGAGGGCAGGATCACCACGATCGGCTCCATCTCCGGAATACTGTCCGGTGCCTTTTCCGGACCCTATAGCATGAGCAAGCATGCCGTTGAGGCCTACACGGATGCGTTGGCTGCAGAAATGGCGCTCCTCGATGTGCAGGTCAGCGTGGTCGAGCCTGGCAATTATCAATCGCGGATCGGTGTCAACCTGCGACAGCGGATGGAGGACAACAGCCAGGATTTCGAGGGATCGCTATTCGCGGAGCAACTGCAGGGGTTCATGAACTCCCCCGCCGACCGGTCGCAGTTCAAGGAGCCGGACGAGGTAGCTGAAGCCGTCTTGCACGCGCTGTTCGATGAGGACCCCAAGATCCGCTACATGGTCGTGCCCAATCAGCAGGAGGCGGAGATCACGATCAGGCAAGCGATCGCAGAATTGGTGCAGTTGAACGAACGCCACGCGTATACGTACGATCGAGAGAGTTTGATCTCGATGTTGGATGAGGCTTTGGCGAATGCCGGGATGTAAGATCCCGGCTACTTGTCGTCGGTTGTCCTGATCGCCTTCAACACCTCTCGCGTCAGGTTCCACCGGTTGAAGCCCTGCCGTCCGTAGTCCAGCCCCCGGCGGACGATGACGAGGTCGTGGGACGGAACCACGATGACGTACTGCCCTCGGTTCCCCGCTGTGGAGTACGCATCATGGGGTACGTCGGTCCGATCGTCGGGCACGAGCCACCACTGCCCACCGTAGAAGTTGCCTCTCGCCGCCGAGGCGGGGGCCGGCGTACGAACGAAATCGATCCACTCCTCGGAGAGCAGTCGCTCGCCGTTCCACGTGCCGTTCTGGAGGTAGAGTAATCCGAATCGGGCGAGGTCCCGGGCGTTCGTGTAGACCTGACTGCTCAGGATGAAGTCGCCGAAGCGGTCCACGCTCAGCAACGTGTTCCGCATCCCGATGCGATCGAGCAGAGCACGCCGGGGGTACTCCAGGTACGTCTGGGCGTCACCGAGGGCCAACTTCATGGCGTACACCGCGAGAATGGTGTCGTAGTTCTCGTAATCCCAGCTCGTGCCCGGCTCGCGGATCAGCGCCCGGTTCCGCGCACCCCTGATGGAGCTGGCACCCGCCCAATAGGCGAGCCCGGAACCCGTGGCGTACTCGAGGCCCGCGTTGTCCACGGTGTACAGTCCGCTCGACATGTTCAGCACATGCCGGAGCGTGATGGCCGCGCGCGGGTCGGTCTCCGGCGACGCCGCCCTCGGAAACCAGTCGAACCCGAGGGGCCTGTCCAGCGCCATGCGTCCCTCATCGACCAGCATGCCGAACAGCGTTACGGCGATGCTCTTCGCCGTCGACCACGTGCGGGTCCTCGTGGTGACGTCCACCCCCGGCGCGTAGCGCTCGTGGATGATCTGACCGTTGTGGAGGACCATGAGGCTCAGGGTTACCTGCTCCGGGGATTCGCGCTGGAACGCCCAGTCGGATGCTGCGGCGAGGGCGGCTGCATCCACGTTGGGCGAAAGCGGCTGGTGGTCCACGAGGTCACCGTCGGGCCACGGTATGGTTGCCGGGTCACCGGGGGGCGGCGGCGTGTCGAGGATCGGCAGGCTCTCGATGTCCTCGAAAGTCTGGTCCGGCGCCATGATCACGCAGCCGAGTCCCTCGCGGAACGCGGCCCGCATCACCGGCGTACCGCCGGGTGCGCCGATGGCCACGGCCCGACGCTCCCAGTCGACGACAAAGTCGCCGCCGCGTGCCGTCCCCACCGGCTGCCGCAGATATGCGAGCTCCTGAGCGAAGACCTGCTCCAGCGTGCGGTTGGACGTAAACAGCCCATTGCACGTCAGAACGGCCTGCATGCCGTGCTGGATGAGGTCCCGGTTGAATCGCCAGTAATCGTAGGCCTCCTCCTGCTGGCTGCTGGCCGGCGTGGGGAGGATGAGCGCAAGCGTGACGAGTGGGGTAAGAACGGATTTCATCGAGAATCTGCCTGAGAGGTCAGAAGAGCCGTGGTGAGCATGCCTAATCTAAGGATCGGGTCGCGACGATAGGAAGTTGAGAGTCCGAAGGCGTTCAGCTCGGCGCCCCCGGGTGATCTCACCTGACCGGAAAGATGAATCCCGCCGACGCCATGAAGGTCCGGTTTTTGACTGAGGACCCCGCACCATCGGCGACGTCGGTAAGGCCCCAGTCGATTCCCACGTCGATGAGAAACGCCATGGATCCCTTGCCGATGGACACCCCAACGCCAACGAGGAGACCGAAATCGAATGTGTTTGTGGTGGCCCCGCCGTCGGAGCATCTCACCGAACCGCCGCTTCCGTCTGAGACCTTACAGGCCACTTCGAACCCGAAACTGGGCCCGGCAAAGAAGTGGGGTGTGATGGGTGATGACGGAGAGGTCGGTATGATCCCGAGCCCGAGAAGCGGGATCTGGATGTAGGCAAGCTCGAGGGCGCCGGGGGCGGACGCTTCCGTTGCGAGCCCTTTTCGGGAATACAAGCCCTCGAGCTGCAGGCCGAATGTCTCAGTGATGCCAATGCCACGTCGGTGCTGGTCTTCGCGGTGGCGCTGTTCAAACCGCCCCTCAACCCCAGGGCGACACCCTGTCCCATTGCGGGTACGGCGGCGCAACAGAGGAGCAGTCCGGCGAGCGCCGTTCTGTGCCAGAAATGCTGATGGTGATCGACCAAGTGGCCTCCTGTGGATCCGTCAGCGCTTGGTCCAGAAAAATATGGCGCCACAGCCCTTAGGTCTACCACGCCGCAGTTCCTCGGGTACGGTGGTGTACGCCTCGACGCCATCGATCCAGTCGATGTTGATGCTGTTGATGTCGATGTCCGGCGGCGTGCCGATATACATGCCGTCCAAGTAGATGGCCGGGGGTATCCGCCCACATCGAATACCGATCGATGGGGCGTATTGTGGCAGTGCGACCCAATTGTCTTCGTAGCGCTGCGCCACCCGGACGATCTTGATGCCACGCATGGACGTGAGGACCTCCATCGCGTGGGTGGGATTCCCCTTGCGCTCCCGGTACTCGTCGATGCTCACGAACCTGCCGCCGCCTGCCCACCGGTGCTCCCGCTCGTAAAAGCCGACACTGCGCAGAACTTCCGATGGTGCGACACCTTCGATCGTCACGTCGGCAAGTCGCACAGGCAATCGGCGCATCTCGATGGGAACGGGCAGTTCGACGGAGGACGCATCGACGGAGAAATCACGGATCGAGGACTGATATCCCAAGAGGCGTGTCTCCAGGGTGACCACTCCACGGGGGGCGTCGAGGAGGAACCATCCGCCGTCGTCCGTTCGAACCGTCCGGACGCCACCATGTGCTTCGACCTCAACGTTGGACAGCGGCGCGCCGCTCGTATCCACGACGAGCCCCACGACGCGGGTGGTCATTTGCGGGCGCGGGTGAAGGTCGAGGTCCTGACGCCACAGGCGTCCGTCCATCGAGCGGAGCGCCGTACCGTCGTCCATGCGACCGTCCCGGAACGTCAGAAGCATGCGACGGCTTCGCCAGAAGTCCCGCTCTGCGTACAACGCCACCGTCGATTCGAACCGTATCCCGCAGAGCGCGTACAGGCCGTCGTCACCCGTCTCGACCGTGTCCGTCTGTGTCCCCACGGTAGATGCGAGTTGGGCCAGCCGGATCGGCAAATCGCGTGATTCCACGATGATTTGTGTACCGGGAGCCCGCAACACGGAGTCTGCCATGGTGGCCATGCCGATGATCACGGCGCGGCCCGGCGGTACGATGTCTCCGCAGGCAAGCAGCATGATCGAATCCGACGCCATGGGTGGGGCGCTGACCGCCGGCGCCAACAATCGGTACGTGAGGA
>JBDHHA010000332.1:0-2781 GCA_039589615.1 Gemmatimonadota bacterium | reverse complement strand
GAAGCGGAGTTGTCCCTCTCCGATCCCAATCCTGGAGCCCGGTACCGAGGCCAAGTGGTACCGAAGCCCCACGTCGAATGCAACCTTGGGCCTGAGGTAGTACTCGATTCCGACACCCGGCGTCCAGCCAAGGTTCCACCCCGAAGTCACCAACTGATCGACATCCGACACGCGCTCGCGCGACTCCCAGCCGTACAATCCTCCGCCGACGCTCAGGTACGGACGAAACAGCGCGTCAGGAGCGCGAAGGACTAGATTGCCTGTGATCGGGTAGACGAACAGCGAGCCCCCCGGGAGCGAACCATCCGGGCCTCGCCAGCGGGAGAATTTTTGGTATCCGCCCACCACTTCAATCGCGCCAATCCGCAGTTTCGCCCAAAAGTTGCGCCACAACGATATCCCGGTGGAGGAGTTGTAGATGTCCGAGAACCCCTCGCTCGGCAGGCCTAGGTGTACACCGAAGATTGGTGAACCCAGCCCTCTCTCCGCCCACCCGCCGCGAGGAGCGAGCCCCATGCGCTCAAGTTCGCGACGGTTCCGTCCGCCGCGCGCGTCGTCCACGTAACGGGGAGTGCGGAAGATGTAGAGGTAATACCATGGTTGCAGCAGGTCCTCGACGAGCGAGCGCACGATGCTGAGCTTCTTCACGCGATAGGCGGGATAGTGAAGTCCGGGCGCGGTCCGGTTCCAGGCCGGGTTGAAGGCAGGCCCGAATGGTGCGCGGTTTCCCACATCCACGGACTTCAACTCGGAACCGACGGAAGTCACGCTCGGGAATCCCCAACGCGCCGGAAGCAGCAGCCATGCCCACTCCTTGAGGACCTCTGGCCTACGCCGGTAGTCGATGCGGCTCGGCTCGGGCATGAGCACCACGCGGAACCGGTGGTACGGCACCACTCGGGTGGAGTCCTTGTCGGCCTTCTGGACGCTCTCGGGTGCCCCCATGCCCGCGGCACCTTCCCACTCCCCCGGGTACGGATAGCTTCCGTGCGCCCCCTCGTTATGGTCGCCGGATATCCACCGGATCGGGAAATCCAGCAGATTGTACATCCTTCCGGCCACGTATACGACGGGATGCGTGCCATCGACTACCTCGGGCTCGTACTTGCCCTGCGGCAACATGACGCTGCGGACGTGGAAGTAATAATGGACGTTCTCGATGCCCGAGCCGTCCGGGGTGAGCACCACATTGATGTGTTCCCAGTCTCCCTCATGGTTGCCGATGTGGTCGTTGAACGGATACAGGAACCAGTACTGAATCACCGCACGGCCGGCGGGGTCGACGAACGGATGCGCGTAGACGGTCGGCTCGGCCCAGCGGGCGCTGTCGGGTCCTGTGCGGAGCTCGCCATATGCCTTCCACCACTCGCGGGGCTTGTCCCCGGGCCAGTCGAAGTACCAGGCCGCCAGCATGTTCGGGTCGCTCTCGTAGCGGAGCGCGTTCTCCGTGAGCGCGACCAGGGAATCGGCATCCAGATCCCGGAGCAGAATCTCGACCCAATCGTCAAACTCGTACGGCGCAGCGCGGATCAGATCCAGCCGAAGCGTGTCGGCGACGAGCGACGCGTCGGTGGGCAGGAGCTGATGCCTGCGCCCAGTGACTTTGACGTGGTCGGCCTTCGGCAGGACCAATGTGGGCGCGAACCGCTGGACGAGATCCTTGAGCTCGGCGCGGCGAGACTCAGCAATCCCGTCACCCCGCTCGCTTTCCTCAGCCGGTCCCCACAGCGAGTCGGCTGCCGCCGTTGTGCCTACCAGCGGCGGCCGGTAATCGGGCCGTATGAAGTCTATGTAACGGGCGGGCCGCGGTTCTTCCTGTCCGTGGCCCGGAGCGGGGCCCGCAACCAGTAGGACTGCCGTCAAGATGGCTACCAGCCGCTTCATGATGACCTCCAGAGAATCGACGTGGTGTATCTCTGTCCGTGGTCTTGGTCTCGTCGTCGAGGTGGGCGTCCTGCCGCGGCGTCTTACTGCGGCGTCCTACTACGGCGTCTGATACGGCGTCTACTACGGCGGCGGGGCCACAAAGGCACCGGCGTTTACTGTCAGTTCGGTGGCCGGAGAGCGACAGCGTAGTATGGCGTGCGGTTCACGACTGCGGTAGGGCGGTTTTGCGACATCTAATGTAGGATTTGGGACATTTGACACGAAGCCGGAGGCTGCTACCCTTTCTTCGGACCAACTAGACTGAGACACGTGTCGTTTTCCGGCCCCCCACCTGGGGATTTTCGTTGTCTACCATGGTGTCGTAATTGGCCCTCGCTTCCGTCGTTGTTCGGTAGTCGAGACTGGGAGTGAATTGGGGTCACCAGACCTGGCTGCACCGCGACATCGACTTCGAGTCCCTCCGCGACTACCCGCCGTTCCAAGAGTTCATGAGGCCGAAGGGGTAGGGGCAGCGTCGTTGGTCTGATCCGAGGGCCGGGATACCGGTCCTTTGTTGTGGTGCTCTGGAGTCAGTCAAACCTACACCGAGACATAGCGCCAACCGCTATATTTCATGTGGAGGCGCATGGTGGACGGCTCCCGGACGCCTCCAGCCCCGAGCGGCATGGGATCTCTTCGCGACCCACAGGATACACTCCTCGTGAATCGAGTCCCTCGCTCGGGGCACCATTCAGAAACGGCCTTTCAACGATCTACGCCGACCGACCATCTAAACATGAAAGGGACTGCGCATTCCCGGCCCCGAGCGGCACGGATCTCCTCGCGCACGACAGGTTTGAGCACCTCCTCGCGAATCGAGTTCCTCCGCTCGGGGTTCTCGCGTCTTGCCGTTGG
>JBDHHA010000331.1:0-2801 GCA_039589615.1 Gemmatimonadota bacterium | reverse complement strand
GGCACTGGGAATGGTCGTGGGCCAGATCGCACACGAAATAAAGGGTGTGCTCAACGGCCTGGACGGCGGCGTCTACATGGTCTCCACGGGCATGCAGCGCCACGATACTCGCCGCCTCGAACAGGGCTGGGAGATGGTCCGCCGGAACGTGGACAAGGTGCGTACGCTGGTGTTGGACATCCTCTACTACGCCAAGGACCGCGAGCCCGACTACCACCTGGCCTCGCCGATCCGGGTTGTCGAGGAGGTCGTCCAGCGCTTCGAGCCCAAGGCGGCGGAGCACGGTATCGAGCTCGTGAGCTCTTTCGATCCCGACGCGATTCGCTTCCAGGTGGACGTACGCGCCATCCAGGCGCTTCTCACCAACCTGCTGGAGAACGCCCTGGACGCCTGCCGCGCCGAGCCCACGCGCGAGCGGCACACCATCGAGTTCGCCGTCCGCGACGAGCCCGAGGACGCGATCTTCGTGATTTCCGACGATGGAGTGGGCATGGATTCGGAGGCCAAGAAACGGGCCTTCACCGCATTCTTCTCCTCGAAGGGGAGCAGCGGCACCGGCCTCGGCCTTCATATCGCGCAGCGCATCGCCGCGCAGCACGGCGGCGGCATCGAGGTCGAGTCCGAGCTCGGTCGGGGCACCACCTTCAGCGTGCGCATTCCCAAGCGGGCCGTTCGCCGGACTCCTGACCCAGCGAATTCCGCGCCGCCCCCCCTGCGTGTTGATCCCCCAATGAATAGACCCATGTCAGAGAAAGGCCTGGAGGAGTGACTGATGGTTGAGAAGAAGATCGGAAACAAGGTCGTTCGCCTGATCCGCGGTGACATCACAGATCTCGAAGTCGAGGCTTTCGCCTTCGACATCACCTCGGACTGCGCACTTGGATCGGGCTACGGCGGCGCCATCGCACAGCGCGGCGGAAAGGCTGTGCAGATCGAGCTCGACGCAGTCGGCACGTTGCCGACCGGCCAGGCCGTCGTCACCACGGCCGGTGAGATGAAAGCCCGGTATGTCATCCATACCAACGGCCCCAAGTTCCACGAGCCGGACACGGAAGAGAAGCTCAGAGAGGCGACGCGTTCGGTGATGCGCAAGGCGGACGAGAACGGGATCACCGAACTCGCCCTGCCGCCCATCGGAACCGGGATGTACCAGGTGCCTTTGGACCTGTGCGCAAGGGTGATGGTCGACGCCGTTACCGAACACCTGGAGAGCGGCGCGACCAGCCTCGAGGTCGTGTCGTTCGTGGCACTGGACAGCCGAGAGTACAAGCCCTTGCAGGCAAAGATCGAAGGAGGAGCTTGAAATGCACGGAGCGGCAAGCGACGCGCTCTACACCGCGGAAATCGTCCACTGGGTAACGCTGTCTGTCATGGTGGTCGTCTACGCCTTGCGGATTCGCTGGCTCAGAAGCTTCAAGGCCGGTAAGGATCGGTCGCCACCCGGCGGGGGTGGGCGCACGTCCCCGAAGAGGGGTGCGTACTACTCACTCGCGAACTTCGCCATGCCTTGGTCGATGGAAAGTTCCAGACGAGGCTGGTTCTTCTATCTCACGTTCGGCGTATTCCACCTCGGCGTGGCGTGTGGCATCGCGCTGGCCTTCATCAGCACCCTCTCCCGCCCGCTGCTGCAGCAACCCGTGGTCGCCTGGACCTTTGGCACGTTCCTCGGGCTGGCGTTCCTGATTGGGATCGGCAGGATGATCCGCCGTCTGGCGCGGCCGGTCATGCGCCTGATCAGCACACCCGACGATTATTTCTCACTGTTCATGCTCACCGTCTGGTTCCTGATCGGCACAGCGACCCAGGCACACATCGCCGGCGCTCCGCAGCTCCCACAGGAAGGCTGGGTGATCGCATACCTATACCTGACCAGTTTCTTCCTGTTGTACGTGCCGTTCTCGAAGATCTCGCATTACCTGTACTACCCGTTCACTCGATGGTGGCTTGGTAAGGCTCTCGGCCACCGCGGCAGCTTTCCCGTTCTGAGAGGGTGAGGAACACGACATGACCCAACAAGCCATATCTTTCGAAGAAGTCACCAGCAGAGAGGCAGAGTACCCCGAAACGGGTGGCGTGCAGGCTCCGTTCAACAGGGCGCAGAAGATGCAGGGGCTGCTGGCCAACAAGCTCACCCGACAAGTCGTCGGGTCCCTGGTGGGCTGTATCCACTGCGGCATGTGCCACGAATCCTGTCACTACGCCCTGACGCATCCCGACGACCCGAAAATGACCCCGTCCTACAAGGCCGATCAGCTGCGCAAGATCTTCAAGGCCAACCACGACTGGGTCGGCCGGGTCTTCCCGTGGTGGGTGGGTGCAAAGACGCCGATGACCGACGAGGATCTCGAGCGGATCAAGGACATCGCGTTCGGTACCTGCACGAACTGCCGGCGCTGTACCTATAACTGTCCCATGGGGGTCGACACCGCCACCCTGAATCGGATCATGCGCGGCCTGCTGACGTCGGTGGGCGTGATGCCGGAAGGTGTGCGCGTGGTCTCAAAGGACCAGTGGGAGGTCGGCAACCAGATGGGTGTGTTGAAGGAGGATTATATCGACACGCTCGAGTGGGTGAGCGAAGAACTGGTGGAAGAGGTTGGAGACGAATCGGCAACCATTCCGATCGACAAGCCCGACTGCGAGGTGATGTACGCGATCAACCCGCGCGAGGCGAAGTACGACCCGCGGACCATCGCAAAGGCGGCGAAGATCTTCTGGGCGGCCGACGAGAGCTGGATGATGCCCAGCGAGGGCTGGGACCAGACCAACTTCGGTCTGTTCTCGGGCGACGATCAGCTGGG
>JBDHHA010000330.1:0-3145 GCA_039589615.1 Gemmatimonadota bacterium | reverse complement strand
ATTGCGTGTCTCCAAACCCGGCGGCTCTGGAGTTGCTGCCCACTACGGGTCTGATCCCACCATAGCCGCCGATTTGACCGAACACCTGCTGCTCCGGCCTGCGAGCAACCCGCGTATGCCTGCCTGATCTGCTCCCGCCCAGTGTAAACCCCAGCGGACCGAAAGTCAGAACTCTTTTAGAAACAGCTATTTGGCGGCGCGGCATGAGGCCCCACGCTCGCCCAACTGTCGCCTGGGAAACGACTTCCCCTCCCACTCCCGTCCCAGATCGGCGTAGACTGACTGATCGATAGAGCGCCGCTCTCTCCGTTAGCGCCCTACGGAACCAGCGCCACGCCGCGCAGTCGGAGCCCGGAACCCTCTCTTGGATCACCGGCCCAATCTGTCCAAGCTCGGCTGACGGCTCACAGACGAAACTATTGAACGCAAGCCTGGCCTGGTTGCGTGCAGATGCCCAATAGCGGGTTGCAACAGATCTGATCCGGCGGACACGTCGCCCAACCGCAGTGCTCACCTGCTACGCACACCCCTTGGTGCGCGAGAGAGGTTCCGCCACAACGCCGTGCGCAGTCGTTTCTGTATGTGTTTCCGTCACACCCACAGACCCGGTCAGGGGCCGTATCGCAGTCCAAGAAGCACGTCGATGGGATCTGCGTGCAGATGCCGGGCAGATGAGGGAAGCCGCAGGTATTGGCGACGAACTGGCAGAACTCCTCAGGTTGACACAGAGTGCCGTAAAGGCCTCCGCACCATTCGCCTTCAAGAAGACAGTCGCCCGAGCAGCCATCGCCGTCTACCTGGTTGCCGTCGTCACACTCTTCGCCTTCCACTAGATCAACGACCAAGTCTCCGCAGAACGGCTCCGGGCAGCTGCACTCCTCGCTACAGCTCATGTCCACGAAGATTCCGAGCAGTGGGTTGTAGCCTCCACGGCAGAACGAGAGCGGGGGATCACAATCCTCCCCGACGTCAAGGGTCCCATTGCCGCAGACCGCGTCGCGCCCGAGGACGGTGAATGCCATGTGATAGTTTTCGGTATCGGCGGGTGTCGCGATTACATCGCCATCAACGGCGATATAGGGATAGTAAGTCCTCGGCGGAACCTTCTTCTTGATCCGGATGGTGCCCGTATATACACCCCCATAGCCGCCAGTGACCTTCACCTTGATGCGTCGATCATCGAAGAAGATATGCGGCAGCGCCTCAGGATCTGCCGGCCCCAGTCCGCAGAACAGGGATATGCCCACGGCCAGCTTCTCGCCCTGCGCACCTGCGTCCGGGCTGAATTCGCATGGCGGTGGAAGGGAATGTGCGATGGGCGCCGCCACCACGACCAGGACGGCTGCGACCGCCCACCCGCTCAATATGTACTTAGCCATAGCGCGGCCTCCGCCCCCCTGGAATTATGGAACAACTCAAGACGGGCTCCTGCTTGGTATATCCGGGTAACGCACCGCGTTGAAATCCATGCACGCGGCGACTGGCCCGAGAGCCGTTCCGCGCCACCGCACCCGATACAGCGCAACCAGGCAGCCCAGCCCCGCCGCCAGCGTCAACCAGCGCAAGGGCTCTGGCACGCATTTCGTGGCCCCAATGTCGCAGTAGCCATCCCGTCTCGCCCTCCTACCGGCGACGGCGGCCGCCGCCGATCGATGTCCGAATCGCGTCACAGCCCTCAAAGGGCACACCGTCAAAGGTCTCGCCACTCACACATGCCTCGCTGTCCCCGAACGCAATCCCCGTTTCTTCGGTCCGATAGTGCGAGACCAAGTCCGGGAATCCATCATCGTTAACATCCTGGAGATGCCCGCCCTTCTTGTGCGCGGGCGCAGCTCCGTCGGGTCCGAAGGCCAGGGTCGTCGCATCCACGTCCGCCACATCGAAGGTGTCCGAGCCAAGGATGGCAACGGGGATCACCCCACGGCTCATCGGGTTGATGGAGTTCGGACCGCCACCCGGCTTGATGTCCGCTTTCACCAGGAGGGCGGACTCGAAGGCACCAATGTCACAGCGTGCAACACCATCTCCATCCGCATCGAGGGGGCGCGGCAGACCCCTTTGATCCACCTGTTCGCAAGCCGCGTCCGAGCTACCCGGCTCGTCCGGGCTTCCCGCGTCGAGGGCCGGGCTTGCAGCGAGCAGGCGGTGCGTCGGGCTGGGTCCACCGTTGTCGGCAAGGGGACCGAGCAGCGGGTCGATGGGGGCCGAGGCGGTTCCAAGGATGTCGCCAGTGGCGGGCTCGAAGTCGCATCCCGTGGCGTCGCCGATCAAGTTGTGTCCGGCGGAGGCGATGTAGACATCATCTTCGGGTTCGGGTCGAAAGGTTAGGCAGTCCGCCCCTCGCGACGGATCACTTGGGTCCACGAGGTGATTGCCCGCAACGATGGTGTTTCCCAGCGAGTGGGGGGCTAGATAACCCAGTGCTTGCAGGAAGAACCCACCGCCTTCCTCAGCGAGATTATCGGTAATGGTGGTATTGAAGAGCTGGTTCGCATAAAACCCGTCCCCCCCGATCCACAACCCGCCCCCGGACTTGGCGACGTTTCCGCTGATCGTGACGTTGCGGGTCGTCACCCAGTCCGAACCAGCTCCCCACACATGTATCCCGCCGCCCAACCCATCACTTACGTTGTTCGTGATGGCCGTTCCCGAGATTTCTGCACTGGAGTCAACGCCGATGGTGATCCCGCCGCCGCCGTAGTTGCCGTCGATCGTGCTGTCCACGATCATCGCACTAACCGAATCGACAAAGGCAACGCCCCCACCGCCGTTTCCTCTGATGGTCGAGTTAAGAATTTCCGCCCGCAAAGACTCACTCCCCCCCTGTACACCTATGCCGTCGTTGTAAGACACTTCACTGTCCTGAAAGAGGACCGATGAATTCAAAAATACGCCAACGCCACCACAGGCGTTCTGCGTGACCCGAGAGCGAATCAGCTCGATCGACGAGGAGTCTGCAAAGAGAGCGGAGCAAGAATAAAAACCGGGCGCAGTTCCGTTGTCGCGGATCTCGGAATCCGACACCCTAACAGAGCCGCCCCAAGCGAAAATCCCGGTCCCGCCACCATAATACGCCCCCTCATGTACCTGACCGCCCGTCACTGTGATGGCGGAGAGCTGAACTTCGTGCCAGTCCCAGTCCCAG
>JBDHHA010000329.1:0-3247 GCA_039589615.1 Gemmatimonadota bacterium | reverse complement strand
AGGCGTGAAGTGACGCCGACGAAAAGGGGGCCTCCGGTCGAAAGACCCGAAGCCCCCTTGCAAGGTTTCGTCGGCGCTCGCGCCCCGTGATCGGCGGGGCGTTCGAGTTATGTCAGGCTGCTACCGTTCCACTGTCCTCCGCTTGTGTCAGGTCAGCCATTCGCCCGCTTGCCTCGGCTTGCGCGATCAGCAGCGGGTTGAAGCCGAAGGCGCCGCTGTGATAGACCGCCTTCGAGATGTCGTGATCGACGTAGCACTCATAGCCAAGGGCTTTCGCCTTCTCGAAGAAGACGTAATCCTCGCCCTTGAACACCGAGAGCTCTGGCATCCACTCGAAGGCGAAATAGGGCGCCTCCATCTTCTCGAAGACCTCAGACGCGATCCAGATGACACCGAATCCCGTGTGGAAGACCTTCTCTAGCCCGGTGCTGTCCAGCGTCGTGGTGAGCGGCTCTCCTGGCATCGTCTGCGCCGTGTTGCGGTAGGGCTTGCGTCGGCTCATCGCGTTGATGCCAACGATCGGCGCATCGTGCCGCATAAAGCGCATCAGCATGTCGCTCGGGAACTCCATATCGGAGTCGATCCAGAGCATGTGCGTTGCTTTCTGATCGAGCGCGGTCTTCGCGAGTATCTGACGCGAGAAGGGAAGTATCGAGGTGCCGTAGCTGTTGACCGTCATGGCAAACGGCTCGATCTCACCGGCAAGCATCGCGCGGTAGGTGACGGATAGCATGTGGACAAGCGACATCGCATACCCGGTGTGGCACGTATCACACGCCGGCGTCAGGATTGCGACTCGGCGCTCATCGACCCTCGTCGGGAAGGGCAGCCCCTTGCGCTTCCTGCGTAGCCTCGCCTTCTGCTTCTTCCAGCTACTCATGCCGCCTCCAGCCCTTGCCACTTCTCTACGAATCGCACACGGTTCTCCTCGTATTTGGTGATCCAATCCTCACGGCTGCGATACGATGACTCGTGGAGGTGCTTCACCCTCACGTCGCGAGCGACTCTGAGCGGGCCATGCCGCCGTGCCCTCACGCACCAGTCCACGTCGTCGTAGCCGTAGCCGATGTAGCGCTCGTCGAGAGGGCCTACCTCATTCCACACCCACCGCGGTATGTAGGCGCAAATGAATGCGAGCCAGTCGGCCTCTGTCTCGGTCGCGCCCGCCCGCTGTGCTGACTGGCCGCAGACGCCAACGACCTCGGGGGCGACAGCCGCGGCGTCGTGTGAAAGGGAGGCAAGTCGGTCGATGGCACGCGCCGCTACGAAGCGCACGTCATCACCCAGGATGACCAGATCGGAGTCGGGGTGTGCCGACCTTGCTCCTGCGTTGATCGCCCGCGGGAAGACGAAGGGGCGCGCCCCTCTCACCCACCCGACGCCACGGAGCTTCCATCGCGTTCGCAGCGAGAGCCCGTCGGACACGATGACGATCTGCTCGGGCCTGATGTCGGGGTGTGTCTCAATCAGGCCGGCAACGCAGTCGATGACCTTCTCGTCGCTGCGGCTGGGGATGACAACCGTCCAGAGCGGGGGGTGGTGCAACTCCGCGCCGTTCTCACCGTAGTGGATGAGCCGCCGATCTACATGGGCGCGCACGGCATCCATGTCGGGCTCGAGCGCGAGGCCGAAGCCGCCCAGGATCTTCCGCCACGCTTGGCTGTCGTAGAGATCGGCGGGGAAGTCGATGGTTGCCCAAGGGATGTCGGGCTCTCTTGCCCTGTGGATCGCCAGCGCGTACTCCTTGGCGACGTTCTCCGCACGCACGTTTTCCCAGCCCTCGCGTTTCATCAGGGAGGCCACGATGGCGTCACGCCCGCGGCGCACCTCGAGCACGCAGAGCTTGACGCCTTGCTCCTCGCAGGCGAGACGCCAGAGATCGACACAAAGACTGGCGCGCGGGTCCTTCACCGCGCACACGGGGCCGGGTAGCTCGCGGATGAGATCGGCAATCGTCTCGGATGCTCTGACCCTCCCGCGCATGATCGTCGGCGGCCTATCCCAGCTGCCTCCGTTCTCCTCGAGTAGCCGGTTGTGCATCGCCACAACGTCGCGATTCTCGAAGAACCCCTTCGGGTTGTCGTGTGAGATCATGATCTTCTCATGGACCGCCACGCCCATCTTGTACAGGCATCCGGTGACCGCCGAAGTGCCCGATCGACCGCAGCCAATCACAAGGATGAGCGTCTTGCTATCCATGCCCGTTGCCTCGCACGGCCCACGCGCGCAGATCGAGCCCGAGCACCTCGGAGCGATGATCCTGAAAGTGCTTCTCAACCTCTGCGTCGAGATCGGTCTGCGTCACATTCTGGTACCACTCGCCCGGCTGGGGAGACCCACTTCGATGACCGGAGTGGCGTGCCCTCGCAAGCATGTGTGTCCCCATGTCCACCACGGTGGCGCACGTAAGCACGAGGGTGCCGCCGTCCTTGAGGTTGCGAGCGGCCGAGGCGACTATCTCCGGCCAGTGAGGCGTGTGCTCGAGCACCTCCAGGCAGAGCACCACGTCGACGAGCTCCGGGTGCTGGTACGTTGTGAAGTCGGCTACGATGTCCACACCCGGCCCTGTCTGCATGTCAACGCCGACATACTCGGCCTCCGGGTCGAGCAGATCGCGCACCCCGCCGTTGATGTCGAGGCTGCCGACCTCGAGCACGCTGCGGTAGTAGCGCGGCAAGTGCTCGCGCACGTATTGTCTAGTATTGTCTAACAGGCTCGTGCATACCCAAGGGTCTCCATCATCTCGCCGACCTCTACCTCCACGGTCGTCGGGATCTCCGCGAAGTCCTGCCGCTCGTTCCATGCGGGGACGACCTTCGTGGTGTCCACCTCGGCGCCGATCGTGTCCGCGAGGCGAGTGACCACCTCGCGGCTGACATCCTCGATGCGGAACGTCGTGCGGCGAGGGGCGGGCACGGCGAGCAGGCGCCGATTCCAGTCCACCCAGTAGCGGAACGAGTCCCCTACCCGGTCGCCCGTCACCCGCAGATGTGGGTGGATGCTCGGCGCATGTAGCCGCCAGAAGCCGAACGCCAAGAGCGATGTGACGAACGGCTGCGGGTGCCGGCTGAAGTGCCACACCCGCGCCTCGGGCCATGCGTCCATCTGCATCACGAAATGCGCGCTGATCTCCCCCAGGGCATCGCAGCCATTCCAGCGGTCGAGGTCAGAGTGGACCTCGTGAAGCGTCTTGATGCCCGCTTCGTTCAGCAATGCCGCGAGATAGCGGCTGCCGGCGCGGCCGGTG
>JBDHHA010000328.1:0-2807 GCA_039589615.1 Gemmatimonadota bacterium | reverse complement strand
AAGGGGTGGGTGGAGGAGCCCTCCCCGGAGATCCTGGAGCGCTATTTCTACACGCGGGAGGAGGATCCGGAGATCTATTGAGTATGGAAAGGGAATGAGGGAATGAGGGTTGCGCCAGGCCAAGTCTGAGGAAGGAGGACGTCGTGCCACACTGAAACCTTCCGTCGTCACCCCAACGGGTATCCAATCCCGTCCGGCAGAGGTTGGCCACCAGCCGGAAGCGAGTCTTGGGTCCGCCCGGGGCGACCCGCCGGGCTAAGCGTAGACAGCGAGTGAGTGAGCCGTGTGATTCAGCCTCGAAAAACCTCCATTTGCAGGAGCCGGCGTAGTCTCTTATGCGACGGCCGTGCCGACGTCCCGTTTTTGGCCAGGGATGGAGGGCCTGCCGGGGTCTTAGAGCAGGGCGCGCTCACATCGGGGTGACTCAGGAACCTGGGAGAACCTGTCGTCTCCGCCGAACAGATCGCGGTTCGGGCAGCCGGGAGTGAAGATGCCCAGCGTCACGGGAGTCCCTCCCCTCACTCCCGTGGATAGCGAACGAGAGGGGGTAAGGCGGTAACCGCCGAACAAGGGAAACCGAGGGAGGCGGGACGGGCGGCAGGCGTCATAGCGCTTGCATGGTACCGAGGAAGCGGGGGAAGTCTCTCCGGGCGACCCCGTGGAGGGAAGGCTTGCGCCGGATCATGGAACCGTAAGGAGGGAACGATGGCGGGAACACCGAATCCCGGAAAAGGGAGCAGGAAGGTCTGCCCCCTTCGCGTCTCAACGAAACTCCAGCGGATAGCGGCACTGGCGAGGGAAGATCCGAAGCGAGCGCTTACCACCCTGGCCCATCACATCGATATCGAGTGGCTTGTGGAGGCCTACCGCCGCGTGCGAAAGGACGGGGCCGTGGGGGTGGACGGACGGACGGCGGACCACTACGAGCGCACCCTGGGGAAGAACCTCAAGGAACTCCTCGACCGCTTCAAGTCCGGCACCTACAAGGCGCCTCCCGTACGGCGGGTATATATCCCGAAGGGCGATGGGTCGAAAACCCGACCGATCGGCATCCCCACGCTCGAGGACAAGGTGTTGCAGAAGGCCGTGGCCATGGTGCTGGAGGCCGTGTACGAGCAGGACTTTCTGGACTGTTCGTATGGCTTCCGCCCGGAGCGGTCGGCGCATCAAGCCCTGGAACGGGTGTGGCAGGGTGTGATGGGCATGGGAGGTGGATGGGTCCTGGAGGTCGACATCAAGAGTTACTTCGACACCATCGACCACGTCTCACTTCGGAGCGTACTGAACCAGCGGGTGCGCGATGGCGTGCTGCGCCGGGCGATCGACAAGTGGCTGAAAGCGGGCGTTCAGGAGGAGGGTCGCTTGTGGCACCCCAAGGCCGGAACGCCGCAGGGCGGGGTCATCTCGCCGCTGCTCTCGAACATCTATCTGCACGAGGTGCTGGACATGTGGTTCGAACACCAGGTGAAACCGGTGCTTCACGCGCCCGCCTTCCTCGTGCGCTTCGCCGATGACTTTGTCATCGGGTTCAAGACGAAGCGGGATGCCGAGAGGGTGTTGGCCGTACTCCCGAAACGGTTCGGGAAATACGGGCTCACCCTCCATCCAGACAAGACCCGACTGGTTCGCTTCGAGCGGCCACCCCATCAGGGAAAGCCGCGTCGGGAGGACCGGCCGGGGACCTTCTACCTTCTGGGGTTCACCCACTACTGGGGGCGCTCCCGGAAGGGGTTCTGGGTGGTGATGCGCAAGACCGAGAAGAGCCGCCTGAAACGGGCGATCCGTCGGATCTACCTGTGGTGCAAACGCAATCGGCACCTCAAGATCGCCAGACAGCACCAGATCCTGTGCTGGAAGCTCATGGGCCACGATGCCTACTACGGCATCACGGGCAATGCCCGGTCTCTCGGGCGGTTCCGGTATGGGGCCCGCCGGGCGTGGAGGACGTGGCTCTGCCGCCGATCCCGTGCCTCGGCGAAACCGTGGTCGTGGCTCAACCGCATGCTGGAAAGCTACCCATTGCCTCCCGTGCGTGTGGTCCACTCCATCTATCGCGTAGCGAACCCTTGATCCGAGGAACCGGATGCCCGAGTTGGGCACGTCCGGATCTGTGGGAGGCCCGGGCGGGAAGCCGCCCGGGCCCACCCGGTAGAAGAAGGGACAACCGGAAGATTGCAAATTGTATTGGGTGTGACTTTCTTTTCACGTAGTTCCCTGTCCGTTAGAAACCTGCACAACGTGCTCGTGCTCGTGAGCGTGGTCGTGGCCGTGAATCGTGACCGTGGCGCGTGAGCGTGGTCGTAAGGCGTCGACGTGGGGGAATCCGATCGAGATCACTTCCCGTTCATGGGCGGCGGCTTGACCGCCCTCCCGGAACCGGTGAGAGGGCGGTCAAGCCGCCCATGGCCCATGAATCCGGAGGTGATCTCGTGTACGACTTCCCCCATCACCGGCTCGACGTCTATCACGCCTCGCTCGACCTCGCCCAGGCCGCTGACCGCTTGGCCCGCCGGATTCCCCGCGGGTACCGCGGTCTCGCCGACCACCTTCTCCGTGCGGCCGCCGCCGTTCCGCTTCTGATCGGGGAAGGCGCCAATCGCATCTCCGCCGGCCACAAGCGCCAGCGCTTCGCTGAAGCGGGTGGCGAATGCGGCGAGGTTGCCGCCGTCATCGAACTCGTGGACCGTCTGGCGTTGATCCCTGGGGACGACCACATCGCGGAATTGAAGCTCGCGGGGCGCGTGGCCGCGATGCTGGCGGGCCTCGTCCGGAAGTTTTCGTGACCGTCCCCGGTACACCGGCGTGCC
>JBDHHA010000327.1:0-2810 GCA_039589615.1 Gemmatimonadota bacterium | reverse complement strand
GTAGAGATCGTTCGCGGTGACGATGCCGTACTCGGGATAGCGGAACTCCCACCACCACTGATGCCCGATCGCCTCGACCTGAAGGGCGTTCGTGGTATCGGCCCCGGCGTCCTTCCAGATCACCTGAATGGTCGGCACGGCGATGAACACGATGATCATCGCCGGCGCGAGCGTCCAGGCGATCTCCAACGCGGTGTGCCCGTGCACCGGAGCCGGGTCCTCCTGGCCGGGTCGAGCCCGGAACCGGATGAGGACGTAGATGACGCCGACCTCGACGACCACAAATACCACGACCGCCCACCAGAAAATCAGCCAGAACAGACCACTGAGGTCTGCTCCAAATTCCGTAGTGGCGGAAAATGTTGTCTGGGGAAACGGACCCTGGCAGCCGACAAGCAAGAGAAGCAGGGTCAACGAGGCCAGCACAGTGAGCTGCCTCGCCCGGTTGGCGCTGCGCCGATCCAGGTTCATTCGCTTGTGCGGTCCTGATTTATGAAGAAACTTTGCGATTTCAACGCTCTCTAATACTGAACAGCGCCCCAAGCCCAATCGGGCCGGAGCGCTAGCTGAACATGGTAGCATCGGTCACCCTCCGGGTCAATTCCGAACCCAGAATGCGACAAACGGCACGAATCTCGGTCTGTTCAGGGATTTCTTCGGTGGGTGTCACAACAAAAGGAATGGATCGCCGGCCGCGAGGCGCCGGCGATCCATTGTCCTACCACTTGGCAACAGCGTCAACGTCCTTGACGCAGCTCCACGTCACCGCTGACGGTCTTCAATGACAGCGAGCGGCCACCGTCGCCGATGGTGCCCCGGAGGTGCCCGCCGATCCACCGGTTGCTCCTACTGGTCAACGTGATGGGGAAGTCGGATTCCACGTAACCCGAGACCGTTTCGAACTCGATGTCCGTCTCGAGGCTCCCGGGAAGAGCAATCGTGATGTCGCCGCTGACCGTGTGAAACTCCAGGTCCCCGCTCCAGTCTGCGCGCCCCAGGGCTACATCGATGGACCCGCTGACCGTCGAGGCGTCGGCGAGGTCCTCCGTCGTGACGACGATGTTCCCGCTGATGGTTCGTGCCACCACGTACGCGTCGAGGCCCTCGGCTTCCACGTCTCCCGAAATGGTCCGCCCGGTAAACTCGACCCCTGCGGGGACCCGGACCTCGAAGTCCACGTCTACATCCACGTCGTCGATGCTCACGCCGCGCCAACCGCCCGGCTCACACTCATAGGAGTCATCGCTGCGCCGACGCCGGCTTTCCTTTAGGGGGTACATGGCGCAGATGGTCACGCCGTCGTTTCCCTCGACCACACGGATCTCGACTTCGTCGAAATTACGGCTGCGACCGTGCTTGGTAGCCACAACTTCCACGCGGCTCCCTGACGCCCGCACGGCTCGAATGTCGCCGGAGATGCCCTTCACTTCGATGACATCACCACGGGCGACCGTGCCGTTCCACTCGAATCGGTCGTCCTGGGCCGCCAGCTCCAACGGAGTAGCCCAAACGAACAGCGCCGATAGTACCGCAAACCTCGCTACAGCCTTCATCTTCATACCTCGTTTCGAGATTGACCCCGTCTTCTTTCCATACGGGCAGGCGGTGGGTTGGGCTCACCGCCCACCCACCGGCGCGGCGCCACGGCGGCACCACCCTGACACCTATTGGATGGCGAGCGGGCGGAGAAGGTTGAAAGCACCTATCTTGACGAAAAGGACTGAGTCATGAGCGTTTCAAAACATGTAACGAACCTCACAGCCATCTGCTGTGCGCTGCTCGTATCCGGGTGCGCGGACCCGGGCGCAGACCTCCTCCTCCTCAACGCGAGGGTTTACACGCTGAACTGGTCGGACCCCGCCCCGGACGGAACGCCGGCCGTCGATGCCCCGTACGGCCCCGAAGGCTGGGCCCCCGACGCCCAGGCTATCGCCATCGTCGACGGGAAGATCCTCTATGTGGGGACCAACGAGGGAGCAGAGACCTATCGAGATGATCACACGTGGGTCAAAGACCTGGACGGCGCCACCGTGATCCCAGGCCTCGTAGACTCCCACACTCACGTGACCGGGCTCGGCGCCAACCTCAGCCGCGTGGACCTGCGAGGGGTGGAGACCGAGGAGGAGGCGGTGGCCCGGGTCGTGGCGGCCCGCTCCGACACGGAACCGGGAGCGTGGATCATCGCCTACGGGTGGGACGAAGGAGCGTGGGCCAACCGCTACCCGACGATGGACCTCCTGTCCGAGCGGTTTCCCCGCAACCCGGTCATCATGCAGAGCCTCCACGGCTTCGCCACCTGGGGAAACCGCATGGCCTTCGAGTTGGCCGGGATCACTGCGCAAACGGCATCGCCTTCGGGTGGCCAGATTCTCAAGGATCGGGCGGGAAACCCCACCGGAATCGTGCTGAACAGGGCGGGACAGCTTCTCTCGGCGGCGATTCCGGCTCCGGACCTCGCCCAAACCACGGAGCACTTGCACGCCGGCCTCGTGGCCATGGCCCAAGACGGCTACGTGGCCGTGCACGACGCCGGGCTCGGATCCCAGGCCATGACCGCCCTCGAAGCACTGGAGCGGGACGGCGAGCTGCCGATTCGTGTCTACGCGATGCTCTCCGCCAGGGACACGGCGCTGATGCGGGCGTGGCGTGCCAAGGGACCGGACCAAGACACAGAGAGCATGCTCCGCACCCGATCGGTGAAGGCGTACTACGATGGGGCCCTCGGATCCCGGGGGGCGCGCCTTCTCGAGGATTACGCCGATCGTCCCGGGCACCGGGGCACCAGCGGCGACGAGTACGGCTTCGACCAA
>JBDHHA010000326.1:0-2840 GCA_039589615.1 Gemmatimonadota bacterium | reverse complement strand
ACCAGTGGGGCCAATGGCTGCTGGGGGCTGGCGTGATTGTTGCTGTTTTGGGCGGGGTAGGCGTGTTCTGGCCGGGGAGCCGGCCGGTGCCCCGCATCGTCGGGGCGTCCGCATACGTGCTCTTGGGATTGGCGGCCGGTCTGCACGCCTGGATCAAGGTGATCGTGAGGCGCGACACGCCGACTTGGGAGCCGACGCGACGGGATCTGCCGAACGTCGGTTGACCGGAGGCTGTGTCGGTAGCGCAACAGTGTGGTGCCTCCTCACACGTCGACGTAACACCGGGCCAGGGTCGGTGGCACGGTGAACGGTCCAACGCCACAGGGGATCGCCAGGTGACCCCAATCCGGATCTTCCAGCGCTACGTGCACATCCCGTTCCTGGTACTCGGCATTCTGGAGTTTGGGATCTTCTCCGGGTCCGTGTACGCGGGAGCGTATCTCCGCTTTCTGGGTGATCCCGAGGCGATTCAGTGGAGCATCGGCCCGCTGCTTCCGCGGGCGCTGAGCTTTGCAGTCGTGATGATGCTCAGCATGATCGCCATGGGCCTGTACGAGCCCCGGCTGCGGCATCAGGTCCAGGCTATCCTGCTGCGGGTCCTGGCGAGCTACCTGCTCGGCGGCATGGCCGTCGTGTTGCTGTTCTACACCCTCCCGTATCTCTATCTGGGACGTGGTGCCCTGACGATCGCCGTCGTCGTGTCGTTCCTGCTGGTCAGTGCCGTACGGCTCCTGTTCCTGCGCGTGGTTGACGAGAACGTGTTCAAGCGTCGGGTCTTGGTGTTTGGCACGGGAGAAAAAGCCACGCATTTCACGAGACTACGGCGTCGATCCGATCAGCGCGGCTTCATGATTGTGGGCTTCGTCCATGTCGGCCGAGATCTCACCAGGGTGGATGGAGACAAGGTCCTTCACCTCGATAGCCCGCTGGTGGACTTTGCGCGAGAGCGGGGCGTCGACGAGATTGTGGTCGCCGTAGACGATTCCCGCATGGCTCTGCCGGTCCAGGAACTCCTGGAATGCAAACTGAGCGGCATCAACGTGGTGGATGCGCTCACGTTCTTCGAGCGTGAAACCGCGAGGATCAGGCTCGGGCTTCTCTATCCGAGCTGGATGGTCTTCTCGGACGGCTTCCCGCACGGCACCCTGCGAGGTCACACGGAACGAATGTTCGACATGATCGTCAGCTTGCTGCTGCTGGTGGTGACGTGGCCGATTATGGTCGTCACGGCGGTAGCGATTCTGGTGGAGAGTGGCTTCAGGGGGCCCGTGCTGTATCGGCAGGAGCGCGTGGGCGTATGGGGCAAGGTCTTTCACGTGCTCAAGTTCCGCAGCATGAGGGTCGATGCGGAGCAAGATGGGTTGGCTCAGTGGGCCGAGCAGAAGGACAGTCGCGTGACACGGGTCGGTGCCGTCATCAGAAAACTGCGAATTGACGAGCTGCCGCAGGTCTTCAACGTGCTGCGGGGCGACATGGGCTTCGTGGGTCCGCGACCGGAGCGGCCGCAGTTCGTGGCGACGCTAAGTGAGAGAATCCCGTACTACCGCGAGCGCCACTGCGTCAAGCCCGGGATCACGGGTTGGGCGCAACTGTCCTACCCCTATGCATCGTCGGAGCAGGACGCGATCGAGAAGTTGCAGTATGACTTGTACTACATCAAGAACCACAGTCTCCTGCTGGACCTGCAAATCTTGCTTCAGACTGCCGAGGTAGTGCTGTTTGGCAGGGGTGCACGTTGATCTTCACCGTGCAGTATCGTCCCCTTGTCGACCTGGGCCAGCGGAAGGAGCTGCTGCAGAGGGTCGACTGACGGAAGCTCCACGTCGAAGTGAAACCGCGTCCCTCGACCCGGCTTGGTCTTCACCCGCAGGGTTGATCCCATCGCCTCCACGAGCTTGCGACACAGCACCAGCCCAAGCCCGGTGCTGGAGAAGGCGTACCTGTCAGCACCGGCAACGCGGCGAAACGGTGAGTAGAGTGTCTGGCGAGCTTCTCGGCTGATGCCGTTGCCGGTGTCGCTCACCGAGAACTGCAGAGAGGCCTGGCCCTTTTCCCGACACGTGATCTCAACGAGTCCCTTCTCGGTGAACTTCAGCGCGTTGGTCGTGAGGTTGAGCAGCACCTGGCTCAGGGCCACCGGATGGCCGAGGCGGTAGTCGTTCGCTGGTGGGTTCACTCTGATGGTGAGCCCCTTTTCTTCCGCCATCGGTCGGGCAATGTTGGACACCGCTTCGAGTGTGTCCGTCACCGAGAAGGCCGACGGCTCGTCCTCCACGTGTTGGCTGCCACCTCGAGCGAGCTCGGTGACGTTGCTCGCCATCTGGCTCAACCCCAACGCAGCACTGTAAACGAGGCCAATCTGGCGGTGCTGCAGCTCGTTGAGGTCTCCACTCAGTCGGCGCTGGAGGGTCTCCGCGAGAAAGAGAATCGAGGTCAGGGGAGAGCGGAAGTCGTGGGCCACCTCGACCACGAGATCCCAGCCGTCGGGCTGTAAGAGACGCTCACCGAAGTGCTGAGACCAGTCGGGCTTGATGGCGCTGCGTACCGACTCGATGGCCTCGAGACTCGTGAGCATCTCTTCGGTGGGGGGATGGTCTCCGCTGAAACGCCATTCCTCGATGAGCGCTCCCCGAAAGAGGTCCAACAGACGGCGGCCGGGAACGGAGTGCAGACAGGCGCACGCCTTCTCGCCCCGACCAACGGCCGCCATGACGGCGTCCAGCAGGACGGATACCTCCTCGGGACCGACCGCGTCGCGGCAGTCCCTTCTCCAGTTCTCTGCCGCGCGCTTTGCAGCCGCCAGGAGCGTCGCCTCCGTGTCACGCCTGAGCGGGGGCTCC
>JBDHHA010000325.1:0-2874 GCA_039589615.1 Gemmatimonadota bacterium | reverse complement strand
TAGCTGGCGCTGCCACTCGGCCTCGGGGGTGAAGTACGAGCCGCTGCCGTTGGCACGCTTCCGCTCCACGTCTTCCTCGGGCTCGGGTGGCTCGGCCTCGAGCGCCTCGGGCTCGTCGCTGCCGAAGCTGTAGGTCATATCGGGGTCGTAGGGCATCTCGCCGATCTTCCCAACGGGCTCCCCGCCCCAGGGCACCGGGTCGAGCCCACGATCCTCGCGTACCATGTTCACTGATCGCACCTTGCCGACGAGGTCTGCCGTCTCCTGCGCCAAGATGAAGTCCTTGTCAGCACTCACGAACTCCTCGAACTCCACGAAGATCGACGCATCGAAGTCACGCGCTAGCTGGTGCGTCATGCCCTCGGCCATCAACGTGGCGATTGGCAGCACGGTGTAGCGGTCGAAAACGTACTGATTCGTCTCGGCGCTCGAGCGGTCGCCGCTTACAACCTTCCCGAGAAGGGACTTCGGTACACCCATGTTCATCAGCAGCTCGTCGCTGAAGTACTCAAGCAGCGGACGCATGTCTGCGCCGGTCTGCATTGCCATCTGCACGAGCTTGTAGCCGAACGGCAGCAAGCCGGGAGTGCCCTGCTCCATGCCAGCCCGTGTGTTGTATCTCAGGCGCCAGCCATCGGCGAAGCGCTCTGCCTCGGCGGGATCGAACTTTGGAGCCACCTCCGCGTTGGCGACTTCCAGAACGGACTTGGGTGTCGCATCGTGCTGATAGTGCGAGCGGAGATGCTCGCCTGCGAACTGGAGCGAGTCGGCGGTGATGGCGTTCGGCCCGAGATAGCCCTCAGAACCCCACGGGTTCTCTGGGTCGGGGAAGTAGAAGCGCACCACCTCCACCGCTGCGACATCGTGCAGATGGCCGTTGGCATCCGTGATCCTGTATCCTTCGATCACGTTTCGAGATATCAGCGGAAAGATCAGATTCGCGGGAATCGGATGCAGCTCTGCCGTTACCCCGACGTTGCTGCCGACCTTGAGCCAGTAGCCTTCGCCGCATGTGATAATGTACTGCGCCGTCAGTCTCGCAAGCTGGAACCAACTCAAGTTCGGATGCGGGCGAGCGAGCAGAACCGTTAGCGGGTGGTCGTCGAGGATCTCGTCGGTGACCGTGCCTTCACGGTTACGGAGGCTGACCTTGACTTGCGGCCGCAAGGAGCCGAGACGGTTTGCGATGGCGCGGGTCGCCATGTCTGATACGCCGATGTTCTGCTGGAGCAGGGTCGAGTGCTCCGGCTGGTTACCGATGCCTGCGCCGAAGTAGTTGTGAGCCGTCGGACTGAACGGGATCGGCTCGGATACACGAACGGGGGGAGCGGGTTTTCCACCAAGCCAGGTCGGGAGTCGGTCACGTAGTCCCATTTGGCTTCCTCCCTACGGCCCAGCAGTCAACGTGGCCTGCGCTCTGTAGCTGTGCCACATCCATGTGCGTTTCTATCGTCTCGATCCCGCACTCCTCGAAGATCGCCCGCATGCCGTCGGGCAGGAATCGGAAGCAATCGATGGGCTCCTGATGCTCGAAGAAGAGAAACGGCGCCACCAGCAGCATGAGGCCACCGGGCTTCAGCACGCGGGTTGCCTCGGCGACCAGCTTGAACGGATTGCGGCAGTGCTCGAGACACTGGCCCGAGACGATCAGATCCACCGAATCGGATTCGATCGGAATCTCGTACTCGCCCGGCATGCAGACATCGACGTTCGCCCCTGCTCGCAGATCCGCACCGATGTAGTTCCAGGTAGGTGGCATCAGCGCGCGATACGTGCCGTTCACGTCGAGGCTGCCGATATCGAGCACTGTGATCTCCAGCGGTTCGAGATCGGCGCAGTGCTTCAGCAGATGCTTGCTCATGCCGATATAGGCTGACTCGTGCATCAGGCCACCCGCCTCAGGAAACCCTTGGGATTCCATGTGAGGAAGAACGCCTCGCGCTCGCGGTCAGCCTCGAAGTCGTCGCGCTCGGAGAGGAACGCCTCGACTGCCTCATACGGGCCGGGGCTCGGCCCGACATCGAGGCCGTGGTGACAGATCCCGTCCTCAACGATGAAGTACCCGCCAGGCTGGATCAGCTCTTGATAGGTGCGAAGGACGTTGATCGTGTTGTCGAACGTGTGCGCGCTGTCCTCGATCACCAGCACGGAGTCGCCCGAGTGAACGAGATCCCGCACCATGGGGAACGCCGCGCAGGCTTCCGATTCGATGAGGCGGATACGCGGGTGGTCGCGTACCGGTTGCGCTGCACGGGTCTGGCTGATATCGACGCTGATCACCGCTCCGTGGTCGAGCAGATCGCAGAGGTGCGCGAGGTAGAGCGCCCCGCCGCCGCTGAAGGTTCCCAGCTCAACGATCAGATCGGGCCGCGTATCGTAGATGATCTCCTGATACACCCAGGCGTCGAGCGGGCACTTAATAGCTCGCACGCCGAAATAGGTCGTATCCTTGACAATCCGAGCCTGCATCTGCTCGAGGATGCGATCGGCAGGCGTGCTGAGGTTCTCTTCCATCATGCCGGGCACCACGCCGCCAACGCCTCTTCTGCCGTCTGCACCTGGCGCACCGGGAACAGCTCCGCGTCCGCCCACACCGCAGCGTCAGCACGGTTGGGGCTCGCATCGCCGTCGTAGCCGTCGGGGGTAAACGCGCACACCTCATCCTCGAGCTGCTCGAACGTGCCGACGTGGTGCTCTTCGCCGCGCTCGTAGCGGGCGCCGAGTGGCTCAAAGCGGACGTGCTTCCCGCGGGTCGCGTGAACCTTCTTCACTCGCACGGTGTGGTCGATGCCGCGTATCACGGCCTCACACATATCGCCGCCGTAGTTGACCTCGACCACCATGCAGTCGGCGTCGAACTCGTGGTAGGTCTCG
>JBDHHA010000324.1:0-2887 GCA_039589615.1 Gemmatimonadota bacterium | reverse complement strand
TTGTGGAAGGGATGCGTCTGGCGGACGGCACGCTCTGGCCGATCCCGCTAGCGTTGGACATCACCGAGGAACTGGCCGGGAAGCTGAGCGAAGGCTCGACGCTGGCGCTGCGCGACGCTGAGGGTGTCATGCTCGCGGCGTTGCAGGTGGAGAGTCTGTGGCGTCCGGATCTCGCGGCAGAGGCCGCTTCGGTACTCGGTACTGTGAACCCCGAGCATCCCGGCGTGGACCACCTACTCAGTCGATCCAACCCGGTGTATGTCGGCGGCACACTCGAGGGATTGCAGCCACCGGCGCACTATGACTACGTCGAGTTGCGTCACACGCCCGCGGCGCTACGGGAGGAGTTCGCGAAACTCGGATGGCGAAGGGTCGTGGCGTTCCAGACGCGAAATCCCATGCATCGGGCGCATCAGGAGCTCACCCTGCGAGCGGCCAAGGAGGCGGAGGCCAGTCTCTTAGTGCATCCGGTGGTTGGCGTGACCAAGCCGGGGGATGTGGATCACTATACTCGTGTTCGGTGTTATCAGGCGGTGCTTCCTCACTATCCTCAGCACACCGCAAAGCTGTCCCTGCTGCCGTTGGCCATGCGAATGGGCGGCCCGCGTGAAGCAGTGTGGCACGCTATCATTCGAAAGAACCACGGCTGCACCCATCTGATCGTAGGGCGAGATCACGCCGGTCCGGGAAGCGACTCGAAAGGGAACTCCTTCTATGGACCGTACGATGCGCAGGAGAAGGTCCGCCAGCACCAAGACGAATTGGGCATCGAGATGATTCCGTTCAAGATGATGGTCTATGCGGAAGACAGAGACGCGTACTTTCCTGTTGACGAGGTACCTTCCGGAACCCGTGCTCTGAGCATCTCGGGCACCGAGTTGCGCGAGCGGTTGGCGCAAGGCCGTGACATTCCAGAGTGGTTCACGTTCTCGGAAGTGGCGGCGGAACTCCGGCGCAGCCATCCGCCGAGGGACAAACAAGGTTTCACCGTGTTCTTCACGGGACTCTCTGGTTCGGGGAAGTCCACCCTCGGGAATGTGCTCCTCACGAAGCTTCTCGAGACGGGAGGACGGTCGGCGACGTTGCTCGACGGAGACCTAGTGCGGAGGCACCTGTCGTCCGAGTTGGGTTTTTCCAAGGAGCATCGCGACCTCAACATCCACCGGATCGGGTATGTTGCGTCGGAAATCACCAAGGCTGGGGGCATCGCGATCTGTGCCCCCATTGCGCCCTACGACAACATCCGCCAGGAGAACAAGGTGCTGATATCGAGGTACGGAGGGTACATCCTCGTGTACCTCGCCACGCCTATCGAGGTGTGCGAGCAACGGGACCGGAAGGGCATGTATGCGAAGGCCCGAGCGGGGATCATCAAAGAATTCACCGGGGTGTCGGATCCTTACGAGAAGCCGACCGATGCCGATGTGGTGATCGACACCACAGACGTGACGCCCGAAGAGGCCGCCCAGCAAATCGTTCTGTACCTCGAGAAGCAGGGTTATCTGTGAGCAGGGCGCGTTGGTGCAAGGGGGTCCCTGGTTTGTTAGGTTTAACCCCATGCTAGCACGCGACATCCGACAATCTTTCATCGACTACTTCGGCGAGCGGGGCCACCAGCGCGACCCGTCGTCGTCCCTCGTGCCAGCCGATGATCCCACCCTGCTGTTCACCAACGCGGGGATGGTGCAGTACAAGCGGGTGTTCCAGGGACTGGAGCACCGGGACTACAACCGCGCCGTCACCTCCCAGAAGTGCGTCCGCGCCGGGGGCAAGCACAACGATCTGGAGGAAGTGGGCCACACCGAACGGCACCACACCTTTTTCGAGATGCTGGGCAACTTCTCCTTCGGGGATTACTTCAAGAAGGGCGCCATCGAGTACGGCTGGGAGTGGGTCACCAGCGAGGAATACCTGGGCATCGATCCCGACCGGCTCTTCTTCTCGGTCCATCACAGCGACGACGAGGCCCGGAAGCTCTGGCACGAGGTGACGGGCGTCGATCCCGCGCGGATCTATAGCCTGGGGGACAAGGACAACTTCTGGCAGATGGGCGACACGGGACCCTGCGGCCCGTGCTCCGAGATATTCGTCGACATGCGTCACGGGAAGCGCGGTGGCACGCCGCCCACCCTGGACGAGTTCATCGACCTGGGCGAAGAGGGCCAGCTGCTGGAGATCTGGAACCTGGTGTTCATGCAGTTCGACCAGGCAACCGACGGATCCCGCACGCCGCTGCCGGCACCGTCGGTGGACACCGGCGCCGGGTTGGAGCGCATCGCGTCGGTGATGCAGGGTGTCGAGTCCAACTACGACACCGATCTCTTCATGGGCATCATCGCCGAGGCCGAAGAGGTGATCGGCACGAAGTACGACGACGGTCCCGGCGGAGCGGGCTTCCGGGTGTTGGCGGACCACGCCAGGGCCGTGGCGTTTCTTCTGGCGGACGACGTGTATCCCACGAGCGACGGGCGAGGATACGTGCTGCGGCGGATTCTCCGGCGCGCGGTGCGACACGCGTACCTCATGGGACGGAGCGATCCCACCCTGGTGCATCTCACTCACGCCGTCATCGAGCAGATGGGGGACGCCTACCCGGAGTTGCGGGAGAAGGCGTCCCACATCGAAGACGTCACCCAGGCGGAAGAGGAGCGTTTCCTCGAGACCATCTCGGGGGGCCTCCACCGCATGGACGAGATCATCACGGCGGGCGCCGCCGGGACGGTGCCGGGCGAGGACGCGTTCAAGCTGTACGACACCTACGGCTTTCCCATCGACCTCACGCAGGTGATCGCCGCCGAGCGGGGGTGGCAGGTGGATGTGGGTGGGTTTGAGAAGGCACTCAACCGGCAGCGCAAGCGGTCGCAAGATGCCCAAGAGGGAGTTGCCG
>JBDHHA010000323.1:0-2892 GCA_039589615.1 Gemmatimonadota bacterium | reverse complement strand
TCTACCGGCTACTCTGACCACGATAGACGGCAAGATCGACACGGTCGACACCAACGTAGACGCAGTTCTCGTGGATACGGGAACGACCCTCGACGCAGCACTCGCCGTGGTCGATGCCAATGTAGACGCAATCCTCGTAGATACCGGGACGACCCTGGACGCGGCTCTAGCAGTAGTAGACGGCAACGTAGACGCGATTCTCGCCGATACCAACGAACTGCAAACCGACTGGGTAGACGGCGGGCGGCTGGACAACCTGCTCGACGGCGCAAGCGCGCCTAGCGCGGCAACGGTCGCGGACGCTGTTTGGGATGAAGCGCAGTCTGGTCATGTCGGCGCTGGCACGTTTGGAGAGGTTGCGACAGAAGTCGCGTCTATTCTCGCTGATACGAATGAATTGCAGACGGACGACGTGCCGGGGTTAATCGGGGCGCTGAACGATCCGACGGCGGCGGCGGTTGCGGATGCTGTATGGGACGAGGCACAGTCAGGTCACGTCGCAGTCGGTTCGTTTGGCGAGGTGGCAACCGAGGTGGCCTCTATTCTCGCGGACACGAACGAGCTACAAACCGACAACATCCCAGGCACGCTGACCACCATCGAAGGCAAGATCGACACGATTGACACCAACGTGGATGCAGTCCTGGTGGACACTGGCACGACTCTTGACGCGGCATTGGCTGTAGTGGATGCCAATGTGGATGCCATTCTCGTAGACACGAGCACGACTCTCGACGCGGCCCTAGCAGTGGTCGACGGGAATGTAGACTCGATATTGGTCGATACGGGCACGACCCTGCCTGCTACTCTGACGACGATTGAAGGAAAGGTTGACACAGTAGACGCGAACGTAGATGCGATCCTGGTGGACACGAGCACAACCCTGGATGCTGCTCTGGCAGTGGTAGACGGTAACGTAGACGCAATCCTTGTAGACACAGGCACTACGCTAGATGCCGCGCTCGCAGTGGTAGATGCGAACGTAGACGCTATCCTGGCTGACACTGGGACCACCCTACCTGCCACTCTAACAACCATCGAAGGCAAAGTAGACACAGTAGACGGTGTGGCCGACACTATCCTGGTCGACACCAACGAGCTCCAAACCGACTGGGTGAACGGCGGTCGTCTCGACCTCCTAATCGACCAGATCATCACGGACATCGCCGCGCTCAACAACGTGTCTACAGCCGAGGTGAACGCCCAGGTGCTCGACGTTCTGAACACCGACACGTTCGCAGAGCCTGGCCAGGGAGCCCCCGCAGCGACGGCTTCACTTGCAGCCAAGATCGGCTACCTGTACAAGTTTGCCCGGAACAAGCTGACGCAGACGGCGACGACACTCAGCATCTACGACGACTCTGGCGCGACAGTGGACCAGAAGGCGACGGTCAGCGACGACGCGACCACGTACACCAGGGGTGAGATTGGGAGTGGGCCGTAGTGGCAGACTTGGACAGTAGGAGCAAGCGGGCATCCTCGGTACAGATCCTTGCCCCATCCATCCTGGCTCCGGTGCTGCCAGACGGCACGATAGCGCAGGCCGACCGGCAGCATATCGCTCACTCCTACTCTGGCATCCAGGCAAGCGGGGCGGTAGCGAACGCGATGCCGATGGCTATGCGGCACTATCGCAATCTAAGGATGAGCTGACATGCAATGGCTCAAGCAGTCGACAGCGGCAACGGTCAAGGTCGGGCCGTTCATTGACTCGACAGACGGGGACACTGCCGAGATAGGGCTCACGATCTCTCAGGCAGACGTTCGCCTGAGCAAGAACGGTGGCAACATCGCGCAGAAGAGTGAAGTCAGCGCGTGCACGCACGACGAGCTGGGCTACTACGACTGCAATCTCGACGCCACCGACACAGGCACGCTGGGTCGGTTGCAGGTGATGGTGCACGAGTCTGGCGCGCTCCCGGTGTGGCACGAGTACATGGTGCTGCCCGCGAACGTCTACGACTCCCTTGTGGCAGGGTCTGATCTCCTCCAAGCCGATGCGACACAGATCAGCGGGGATGGGACAGCTGCCGACAATGCCGAGGCGTTCTTCGACAACACCGGGTTTGTCGCCTCCAATTCCACCATCGGCACCACTACCACCAACACCGACATGCGCGGCACAGACAGTGCGGCTCTTGCCGCTACTGCCTTGACCAACGCCACCTGGACCGATGCGCGGGCGGGGTATCTGGACGAATTGGGGGCAGCAAACATCCCAGCCGACCTGGACGCTGTGCTTGCTGACACCGGGACGGATGGCGTGCTGCTGGCAGCTACCGCGACCTCGGCACAGTTGGTCGATGACGTGTGGGATGAGGTGCTGACCGCTGCAACACACAACGTTTCGACGAGTGCAGGCCGGAGAATGCGCGAGCTATCCGCCACCTCTGTCCTCACCGGTACAGCCACGGCAGGAACCGCCAACAGCATCACGCTGGACAGTGACGCCAGCACCACGGCGCGCATCTACGACGAGAACCTGATCGTCATCACGGCTGGCACCGGCGTTGGACAGACCCGTTTGATCGCAGAGTACACGGCTGGGCGGGTGGCCACTGTAGATCGCGATTGGGCTGTCACGCCGGACGCAACCTCTGAGTACCAGGTCATCGCATTCAGCGGCATCCTGCTCACCGACCACGGCCTGGCACAGGCTGGCGCGGCTGGCACAATCACACTAGCCGCAACAGCCAGCGCGGTGGATGACACCTACGTCGGCTCTGTGGTCGTGCTCACCACAGGTACAGCGCCGGGCCAGGCGCGTCTGGTCACAGCCTACAATGGCACGTCTAAGGTGGCGACCATCACACCGAACTGGGAAACGAACCCTGACGTGACGACGGTATACAAGGTCATCCCGGTTGGGCGTAGCATCGTCGGCTCGATGCA
>JBDHHA010000322.1:0-3531 GCA_039589615.1 Gemmatimonadota bacterium | reverse complement strand
GCAGTGACCGGGATCTGGCAGACCGTTTGGCTGGAGCCGGTGCCTGCCAGCCACATCACCTCGCTCAGGATCGTCCCTAACGTGGATGCGGGTGCGGTTTCCCTGCACGTGAGCACGGATACACCAGGGGTGGACGTCCGAGTGCGGGCTACGGCTCTGGAGGATGACCGAGAGGTAGCGCGGGGAACAGGATCGACCGCTGAGCCGGTGACGCTGCGCATCGCGGACGCGCGCCTGTGGTCCCCCGACAACCCGTTCCTCTATGGACTGGCAATTCGACTGGAGACTGGGGACTCCGTCCTTTCCTATTTTGGGATGCGCAAGGTTTCGGTGGCCCGGGCGCGGGACGGGCACCAACGCATCTTCCTCAACAACGAACCGCTGTTTCAGTTTGGCCCGCTGGATCAAGGGTGGTGGCCCGACGGCCTGTATACTGCCCCAAGCGACGACGCCTTGCGCTTCGATGTCGAAGCCACCAAACGCATGGGCTTTAACATGGCCCGCAAGCATGTGAAGGTCGAGCCCGATCGTTGGTACTACCACGCCGACCGGCTGGGCCTTTTGGTGTGGCAGGACATGCCCAGTGGCGACAACGAGGGCGACGAGGCACAGCGGCAGTATGCGAACGAACTCCGGCATGTGGTCGACGCCCTCTACAACCATCCGTCCATCGTGATGTGGGTGCCGTTCAACGAAGGGTGGGGTCAGCACGACACGGAGCGTCACGTAGAGTGGCTCGAGCAACACGATCCCTCACGCCTGGTGAACAATGCGAGCGGATGGGCGGACCGCAACGTCGGCGCCGTACTCGACATCCATCGCTACCCAGGACCCGGCATACCACCGCTGGAAGGTCAGCGAGCGGCAGTGCTCGGCGAGTTCGGCGGCCTAGGGCTCCCGCTGGATGGTCACACCTGGGTCGACCGCGACAACTGGGGGTACCGCAGCTATGGGACGAGAGAGGAGCTGGGCCGAGCGTACGCCGATTTGCTGTATCAGCTGCGACCGCTGATCGGCGAAGGCCTGGCGGCCGCCGTGTACACGCAGACCACGGATGTCGAGATCGAGGTGAATGGCCTGCTTACGTACGATCGTGCAGTGGAGAAGCTGCCGCCGGAGGTCACCGCACTCAATGCTCAGGTTTACGGCGTCCCACCCCGGCTGCGAACGGTCTTGCCAACCGCGCACACGGAGAGCCGAACGTGGCGTTACACCACCGAGGAACCCTCAGGCGACTGGCGCTCTCCCGATTACGACGACTCGGCCTGGCAGGAGGGCGGTGGGGGATTCGGAACCGAACGCACTCCCGGTGCTCGGGTCGGGACGGTGTGGGATTCCGAGCAGATCTGGCTGCGGCAGACGTTCCAGCTGGAGACCCTGCAATTCGACAACCTGCATCTCAGGATCCATCACGACGAAGACGCCGAGGTGTACTTCAACGGAGAGCCAATTGGCAGCTTCCCCGGTTATTCTGTGGACTACACGCTCGTCCCGCTGAGCGACGAAGCCATCGGCCGACTCCGATTGGGAGCCAACACCATCGCCATACACGTGCTTCAGACGGACCGAGGGCAGTACATTGATGCCGGACTTGTAGAGATCATCGGACTATGAGATCAGGTCGTATTGCGCCTTCACCGTCGAACTTCTTGGCAGATAAACTGTCACACAGGTTCTCATCATGAAATCTACTCTTCTTCGAGCCGCGCTCCTTGTCTTCTTGTTCCTTTCCCTCGGGGTTCGTCCGCAAGCGCATGCTTTTGCACAGGAGTCCGCGCCCCTCGAGTATACCGTCAGTCTGAACGACCGGACGGGCGACACATTCAAGGTCACGCTGTCGGTGGACGACCTCAGTCCGGAAAACGCCGTCTACCAGTTCGCCTCTACTGCGCCCGGCACCTATCAGACGATGAATATCGGGCGCTTTGTCCGCTCGTTCGAGGCGGTGGATGCCGAGGGTAGAGTGATTCCGTCAGAGAATGTCTCGACGAATCAGTGGCGAATATCCGATCCGGAGCGCGTTACGGTCATCCGGTACACCGTGGCGGAGACCTGGGATACGCCCGTCGACCAAGACCCGATCTATCTGATGGCAGGCACCTCGATCGAAGACGATCATGTCCTGATCAACGGCCAGGCCGTATTCGGATATCCGACGGGTATGCAGGCTCGTCCGCTTCGCATCCAACTGGTGTATCCGGCTAACTGGAGGGTTGGCACGGCGCTGGATGCCGATGAGACCGGGGCGCTCCGAGCGGACGACTACGATCATGTGGTCGATTCGCCGATTCTGATGGGACGTCTCTCGCTGGCGTCGCTGGATGTCCGTGGAAGCGCGGTCGAGGTCTATACCTATTCGAAAACGGACAAGGTGAAGTCCGATCAAATTCTTGATGCCGTCACCGATATCCTGAACGCCGCCGGGGACTTTCTCATCGAGTTGCCGGTGGAGCGGTATGTCTTCCTCTTCCACTTCGAAGACGCGAGCATGGGCGCCTGGGAGCATTCGTACAGCTCCGAGTATGTGTTTGCCGAGAGCGATTTTGACGCGGCGATCGCGGAGAACATCCCGAGCATCGTGGCGCACGAATTCTTTCATGTCGTAACGCCCCTCAACATCCACAGCGAGATCATCGAGTACTTCAATTTCGTCGAGCCGGTGGCGTCCGAGCATATTTGGCTCTACGAAGGCACCACCGAGTGGGCTTCCGATATCATGCAGCTGCGGTCGGGGCTGATCGACCTGGAGAATTATCTGGGAAGGCTACACCGACGACCAGTACGACAAAACCTACAGCCTGAGCGATCTGAGTCTCAATTCGTACTCGGCCAGGGGCCAGCAGAACTGGGGCAATATCTATGAGCGCGGCGCGCTGGTTGCAGGTCTCATCGATTTGAAGATTCTGGAGTTGTCGGGTGGCACGCGTGGTCTTCGGGAGACCATTCTCGACTTGGCGAACGATTACGGGCCGGATACGTCGTTTGTGGAACGCACGTTCTTCGACGAATTCGCCGAAAGATCCTATCCCGCGGTTCTGCCCATTTTCGAGGATCATGTCCGGGGTACGGAGACCCTGCCGATGGCCGAGTACTACGCCAAGATAGGCATCGAGTACGTACCGGCAGTCAACACCGGCGAGCAGGTGACCGCGTTCGGCCTGCAGCTTGGGTTGGACGGCACGAACCTCGCGATCATCGGACGGGATGAAATCGCCGCGAGCTGTGGTCTCGAAGTGGGCGACCACTTGATCGGATTCAACGGGATGGAGGTAACCCTGCAGACCGTTCAGCAGGCGTTTGCCGGGCTCGGCACTCTCGGTGCAGGCGAGGAATTCACCATAAAGGTTCGACGGAGCGGGGAAGAGCGCGAGCTTACGTGTGCAAAACGCCTCGTCGACAGGATCGAGCGGCACATTTTCCGCGTAGATCCGGACGCGACGCCCGAACAGGTCGCCCTCAGGAGGGCGTGGATGAAGAATTTTTAAATCATCTTCAGACGACAACTCCCGCCGCAACGTGGCCGAGTAGCGA
>JBDHHA010000321.1:0-4442 GCA_039589615.1 Gemmatimonadota bacterium | reverse complement strand
GCTCATGGCGTCCGGGAACGCCGTGCGGTAAGCCCTGATCCCATCTTTGATCTCGGAGAGACTGTGGGTCACCATGTTGAGGGACGTCGGAGCGTATCGCACGAAATCGGGCCCTACAATCGCATCCAGTTCATTCAGGTCACCACCACTCCAGGCGTCCAGCCATTTCTCGATAACTGCCTCATACATGGTGCCCTACTGGCTGCTGGGGAGCGGCTCACTGCTCGTCCACAAGTCGTACGCGATCTTCCACGAGCCGTCGGCTTCCCGTCGGTACGCGTACATCCCATCGCCGAGATCCCGAATGGGGTCACCGCCGGCATCGGGCGTCAGGGTCCAGTCGTACGTGTAGTGCATCAACGCCCAGTCGTGATCGATGTGGAGTTCCGTCGTGAGAAAATCGAGTTCCGCGATACTGAATGCTCCGAACGTGTTCTCAAACCACACGCCGACAGCCGCCTTTCCACGTGCTCCGGGATCGTTCGGGGGCAGGAGGGCAAAATCGTCTGTCACCGTCGCGAGGAAGGCTTCGGTGTCCTCAGCCCGCGCGGCTTGGACATGTAGCTCGTGGAGTTCCTCCAGTGCCCGCCGATCTTCCTCCAATGCCGCGTCGCGATCCTGGGCCGGGGCGCACGCAAGTACGGTGAATGGGACGATCGAAAACGCCAGCGCATGTCGGTAGTTCACGGATCCCTCCTCGAATGAAGCGGTGTGTATTGCAACCTGGGCCCCCGTTGGGGCCGCCCCTCTGCCTGCCGGTGTCCAGCTCTACCGGAATCATGAAGAACCGCTTAAACTGCGTCCAGGACGTACTCCCGTCAACCAGGCCTGACATGGCGCCGGCCAGGGGTCACACCGCTAGAGAGAGGGAATCATGGGTTGCTACAACGCGACGGTACTCAACGCTTCGGCTGACACTGTGTGGAACGCCCTCCGTGACTTCCACGACCTTTCGTGGTCGAAGAACGTCGTGGAGTCGGTGACCACCGAAGGCGATAAGGGCGGGACGGAAGTCGGTGCCAAGCGGGTCCTCAACAACGCATTCCACGAAACCCTGCACGTGCTGGACGACGACGGCCGCCACATCAAGTACAGCATCGACGACGGCCCCGGCCCCCTCGCGAAGGACGCGGTGGTCGATTACTTCGGAGAAGTTCGGGTCCTTCCCGTCACCATCCCCGGAGACTCCGATCAGACCGTCGTGGTGTGGACCTCGAGTTGGGCGTCAGAGAACGGCGGCGTGCACGAGTTCTGCGACCCGATCTACCGGGCCCTCCTCGCCGACATGAAGGGTCATTTCGGGTAGCCGGTCAGTTGGCGTCAGGCGGAGGACGGGAAGGCGTGAGCAGGCTGGTCCACAGCGCGAGGGATCCCCGGGCTCCTGAGATCCACGCCGTGCGAAAGCTGCCGTTGGGGAGCGGTACGATGCCCTGTGTGTCGCCGCCGTTCGCCCAACGGGACCCCCGGCGGAAGCATGTGGGTGCCTCGGCCACTTGCGTGTTGACGCCGAAGGTGGCGCCACCGTCGGTGGAGACGGCCACGAACGGCTGGAAACACGCGTCGGTGGGGTCGTTGCGCCGGTCGTACCAGCTGACGGCCAGGACGCCGTCGCGGTTCACCGCCAGCGCCGGCGTGCTGTGGTTCGACCGGTACCCGCCGTCGTTCACCCGCACGGGATCGGCCCACGTGCGGCCGCCGTCACGGGAGTGCGCCACGACGATTTGCAGCCGATCGTTCATGGCCATGGTCCACGCCTGGTAGAGTGTGCCGTCATACCGCCCACCGGTTTCGTCCGCCGCTAAGACGCCTCCGCCCAATCCTTTCATGGCCTGGTCCTGGTTGGCGTTGCCGTAGTCGAAGGTCTCGGCCACGTGATGGGGTCCGGACCAGTCCCGTCCGCCGTTGTCGGAGATCAGGACCCAGCGCCGCCCCCGCAGCAGGGCGTTCCCCCCGGGGGCACCGCCATAGTGCACCAGGTACGGCAGCACCGCCGTCCCGTCGCGGAAGACGTGGAGGTGTGTGACGACGTGGAGAAAACCGCTGTCCGGGCGGATGAGGTGGGGCTCCGGGAACGACACGCCGCCGTCGCCGGAAACCGTGACGGCGATATCGTCGAGCCGCACATCCTCCGGCTGGGGGGTCTTGCTCGCGGCGTACACGAAGGGATGGCCCTCGCCGCCGGCGGCGGCCGATGCCGCCACCCATTGCCGGTCGAAGCTCCGCCCGGGCACCTCGCTCGGACCCAGCCAGGTGCGACCGCCATCGTCGGAGCGCCACACTTGAAACCGGGGTGTGATGGTCGTGAAGAACGCGCGGCCGGTGCCGTCGAAGGCCACCATGGGATCGCCGCCGGGGAAGGCGGTGGAGTCGCCCCGACCCGCTAGCCGCCAGGTGCTTCCACCGTCTCGGGACACGTACACCACCGACTTCTCGGCGCTCCCCGCCATCGCCGCCGCGATGAGGTTGGAGGGGTCCGTGGGATTCACGGCGAGATACGATTCCACCATGTCGAACGGTCTGGGATCCGGTGAGATGCGGCGCGTGTCGACGACGCGAAGTTGCTGTCCGTGCGATGCGGCCGTGTGCGCAACCAGGCCGGCGAGCACGACGGCCGCCACGGTCAGCGCGTGATGACGGTTTGGCATGTGTCCCCTAGCGGGTCGTGACGAGTTGGCCCTCAAGTGTACGTTGACCGCGGTACTCTCCGGGATCCCCTGGACTCGTCTTGGTCACGCTTGGTCGACCGCCTGAGGCGCTCCGGCACGTACCAGTCCCACAGACCCTGGGACGCGTCGGGAGCGTCGCCTCGCTCGGGGAAGGCATTCTGCAGCGATCCTGCATCCCGGGTTGGTGCGGCCTGGGGCAACGAGCCGTCGTCGCCATTGCTCTGGGGCAAGGAGTACGTGGTGTTGGCGTTCACGCACGCCGCGGATGCGAGCAGCAGACACGCCATGATGGATGGTTTCATATCGCTTCCGATGTTTCGGGTATTCATGACTTGATCAAGCGGTATACGTGGACCTGCTCGATGTCGAATTCGTCCTGCCATTGCCCCAGCACGTAGTCGCTTCCGATCTCCAGGACCGACACGCCTCCGGGAATCTCCACGGTGCCCAGCATCCGTCCCTCGGGGTCGAACACGGTCCACACGTGCCGCGATTCCCCGGGCCGCTGGTAGCGCTCCACCCACAGGTGTCCTTCGGCGTCGACCACGAGGTCGTCATACGGCGGGATCATTTCGGGCGGTGGAATGCTCTCGAAGAACGCCTGCATGTGGTCGGCCATTCCGGTCTCCATGTTTTCCATCGTCTCCTCGACCCACAGCGACACATCGCCGGCGATGACCGGGGCGGGGCTGTGCGCCAGGTTCCGGATCTGCCTGACGAGCTTCCCGTTCCGGTCGTAGCCGTTCAGCGTGTAGGTTTGGCCTGTGCCGATCCAAAGAATCGAATCCGCGGGGGCCCGCACCGTGCGCCAGCCGAACACCCGGACCCACCGATGCACGTGCTCCTCGAGCGAGATCCAGTATTCGTCTTCGGGAAAGGGTCCCATCGCACCGAGCTGTTCGCCGGTGGGCGCGAAACGGGCGTATTGCACCATGCGCCGCTGCGAGCCCTCGACGACCCCGTGTTCTTGGTGGACCATCATCATTTCCCGGGCGATCAGCGTGCCGTCGGAAAAGGCGAAATCGGCGAAGTAGTTTTGATCCCCGAGGTTCTGGTTCCGCTGGAAATTGCCGTCGGTGTCGAACACGGAGATCCGCCGGAGCCTGCTGTCCCACGCGATCAGGGAATCGGCGCCGTAGCGCGCCACCCACCCCAGCCACTCGAATTCACCCGGCCCGCCTCCTTGCCGGCCGACGCTGCGCAGGTGCGCCCCCGTGGCGTCGTAGAAGCGGAGTTCCTTGCTTCCCGAGTTGGCGATCACCAGGACCCCGTTGGGGAGACGCACGGCGCCGTTCACCTGGAACAGCTCGTAGTCCGGATCGTCCAGCCGGTCGCCCACGACCACCTCAGGAGCGGTACCCAGCCGCCACTCCTGGCCGGATCGCCACATTGAGCCGCGGCTCTCCACGATGGTGATGCCCACGCTGTCGCGCACGACGGTCGCCGCTTCACTCCCGCCGGCTGCGGCGCAGCCGGTGAATGCTACGATCCACAAGCCGATATAGCCGATCACAATACGCCACATTGCGCCCTCCTTAGGCCCTCGCGTCCGCGTGTGACTGTGGAGCCGAAGCTAGCGCCGCCGGAGGCTGCGGTGGTTGCGGTCTGGCGTGGATTCTGTGAGGCCGTGTCCAAGGCCTTTTACAGATCTCTTACATCCTTGCGGAAGTGGTCAGAATATGGGCGCGGTGCAACTCGGGAGGCGGAAAGACCGTAGTTTTGGAGGATACTAAGGAATACGCCAATGACATCCTCACGAGCGTGGCGCCGCATCTT
>JBDHHA010000320.1:0-2902 GCA_039589615.1 Gemmatimonadota bacterium | reverse complement strand
CGGATCATCCGATCGTCCGCGTTGCACCCGATCCGGACTTCCCCCCTTTCGAGTTCTTCGACGAGTCGGGAGAGTATCTGGGGATTGCGGCAGATTATTGGTAATCGGCAAGGAAAAGGGACCCACCTGGGGAGGAGAATCGGCAAGTAAATTGGACCCACCGTAACGTGCCTCCGCGGCAGGCATTCGAAAGAATGCCCGCCGGAAGGAGGCGAAGGATGTTAACGGTGGATGACTACGGAAGAATACGGAGAGCACATCGGGACGGGATGAGCATCCGGGAGATCGCCCGGAGGTTTCATCACTCGCGCCGGAAGATCCGCCAGGTGCTGCGGGAGGCTCAACCGCGGCCTTACACCCGGAGGAAGGAGCCGCCGGCGCCCAGACTGGGACCGTTCAAGCCGGTGATTGAGCGGATCCTGGCCGAGGACGAGAAAGCGCCCCCCAAGCAGCGGCATACGGCCGCCCAGATCTATCGGCGCCTGCGGGACGAAAACGGCTATCCCGGCGGCTACGACTCGGTGCGTCGTTATGTGGCCAGGCACCGCAAACGGCATCGCCAGACCTTCATTCCCCTGGTCCCCGTCCCCGGCCAGCGACTGGAGGCCGATTTCGGCCACATCCACGTCGATTTTCCCGACGGGCGCCGCCCGGTTCCGGTCCTGCTCACCACCTGGTCCTACTCCAACCGCCCCTTTGCCGTCGCACTGCCCACCGAGCGGATCGAGGCCATTCTGAGCGGAATGGTGGAGGCCTTCGAGTTCTTCGGCTGCGTTCCGCGCGAGGTCTGGTGGGACAATCCCAAGACGGTGGCCCAGGAGATTCTCCGAGGCCGCCAGCGGCGTTTGAACGCCTCGTATGCCGCCCTGGCCAGCCACTACACCTTCGAGCCCCTCTTCTGCATGCCGGCCGCCCCCCACGAGAAGCCGCGGGTGGAGAACCGGGTCTACGATCTGCAACGAAGATGGGCCACACCGGTGCCGCAGGTCAAGGATCTGGCGGAACTGAACCATCTTCTCCGCCAGCGATGCCTGGCTGAAACCGATCGGATAGTGAGCCGCCAGACGGAGACGATCGGCGAGCGTTTCCGGCGGGACTGCAAGGCCGCTCTGCCGCTTCCGCGGCACCCGTTCGACCCCTGTATTCAGCAACCGGCCAAAGTGGACAAGTACCAGACGGTGGCCTTCGACAAGAACCGGTATAGCGTCCCCCGACGATGGGCGTTCGAGACGGTGACGGTCAAGGCCTATGTGGAGCGGATCGAGATCGTGGCCGGAGGGCAAGTGGTGGCCAGGCATCCACGGCTCTACGGCCGCGGGGAGCAGTTCCTGGATCCGCTGCATTACCTGGTCACGCTTTCCCGCCGCCCGGCGGCACTGGATCACTCGAGCGTCTACCGGGACTGGAAACTGCCCCCCTGCTTTGACCAACTGCGAGCGGCTCTGGAGGCGTGTCATGGCACCCCGGCCGGAGCGCGCGAGTATGTCCGCGTGCTGCAGCTTCTGGCCCAGCATCCGGTAGCCCGGGTGGGGCAGGCCATTGAGTCGGGCTGGAACAATGGTACGCCCAATGCCGCCACGATCCGGCAGCAGGTCCACCGCATGGCGCTCCGCGAGGCGCCACCGTCCGAACCTGTGGAATGGCTCCCTCACCACCCCGGAATCAACGTTCAGGTGCCCCGCCCGGACCTGAATCGATTCAATCAATTGCTTTCCCAAGGAGAACCCGACCATGTCCAACACCAACACCCCCCTGCTCCTGAAGACCAACCTGAAGCAGCTGCGGCTGCCCACCATGCTGGCGGAGTTTGCCAAGTTGGCCCGTGAGGCCGACACGGCGGGCGAGGGATTCGAGCACTACCTGCTCCGTCTGACCGAACTGGAAATCACCGCCCGGTCCGGCAACGCCCTCAAGACCCGGATCAAACACGCCCGTTTCCCGGTCCTCAAGGATTTCGACACCTATGATTTCAGCCATCTGCCCGGTCTCAACAAGCAAAAGGTCCTCGGGCTCGCCCAGGGGAACTGGATCGACCAACACTTTAACTGCTGCCTGATCGGCAGTCCCGGCACCGGGAAGACCCATCTGGCCATCGCCCTGGGTCTGGCCGCCTGCCGGCAAGGCCGCCGGGTCCGATTCTTCACCGCCGCCGACTTGGTCAACGGCCTCGAGGAGGCCCGAAAGGAGTACCGCCTGGAGAAGTTCCTCAAACAGACCGACAAAGCCGACCTTCTGATCTGCGACGAACTGGGGTACTTATCCTTCAGCCGAAGCGGGGCCGAACTCCTCTTCCAGGTCTTTGCGGACCGGTATGAACGAGGCAGCCTCCTCATCACCAGCAATCTCGCTTTCAGTGACTGGGGCCAGGTGTTCCAGGGGGAGCGGATGACGGCCGCCCTGCTGGACCGCCTCACCCACCACTGTCACATCTTCGACATGAACGGCGAGAGCTACCGCTTCCGAGAGTCGGTCAAGAACAAAAGAAAAGCGTCCAAGTAAGGAGGATTCGCGCCGCCCATCGAGGCGGCTTATACTACACCCCAAGTGGGTCCATTTTGCGCGCCCAGGTGGGTCCCTTTTCCTTGCCGATTACCAAACCCGGTCGAGCGAAGGGCCGAGGCTGGAGGCTGACTCTGCCGGCAACTCGGCCCCCCGGCAATTCAAGACGGGCCAATCTCCCGCTTTCAGAACCGAGCACGTATCGCCGATCCATGGAGAATGAAACTCCCACTGCCTGCATCTTACCTCGCGAGGCTCCAGGAAATCCTCTCAAGCAAGAACGCGCGTACGTCGTTCTTCAGGAACCGGGCATTGCATCCACCCCAGTTTCCTCTCGATTTGCCAGTGGGAAGAAGGAACCCTTGTCCGAATCAGGAGCTATTCACAGGTGTCTGAGAATTCC
>JBDHHA010000319.1:0-4203 GCA_039589615.1 Gemmatimonadota bacterium | reverse complement strand
TGACCAGACTGTTCAGTGAGGAGAGTGCTCCTGAGAGCGCACCTCTTACAGTCCTTCCTACTCCCACCAACGCCGCGCCCAGCGCACCAATCGGCCCCAAGAGCGCCTCGATGCTCTTTAGCAAACCGACGAAGATCGTGTCGATCTGTAGGGCTTGGACCACGCCCTGCACGAACACCACGATGTCGCCAAGGATCTGGGACACCGAGTTGAATAGCTCGTTGCCTAGCTTCTTGAGCTGCTGCCCCGGCGTAACAAACACCTTCTCGAACGCCCGCTCCGTAGCGCCAGCCGCGTTGCTGATCTTCTCCAGGTCCCGGGCAAACGTCTCCGCGTTCTTGCCGGTCAGACCCAAGACACCCGACGTGGCCTCGACCCGACCAAGCAGTTTGGTCAGCGCGAACTCGTTACCCTCGTACGACTCGCGCAGCTTTTGCAGCACCACGTTGAGGCCCTGCGACCTCAGCGTGTTCTCGTTGAACTCGAAGTTGACCTTCGCCAGCGCATCGCGGACACCCGGCGCTCTCTTCTGGAGGGCGATAAGCGTCGAGCGAACACGAGTCACAGCCTCCGCCGTCGTAACACCCTGCTTCGTCAGGGTGGCGACCGCAGCGGCGACCTCCTCGAACTCGACACCCAGAGCCGACGCAATCGGAGTCACTTTACCGATAGAAGACGCAAGCTCCTCGGCTCGCGTCTTACCGATGAACACCGTCTTCAGGAAGATGTCCGAGACCTCGGTAGCCTCATCCACCGAAAGCCCGTAAGCGTTGATGACGTTGACGAGGCCGTCAACCGCAGTCGAGGTCTGCGTCAGACCAGCGATACCCAGCTTGAGCGCCTGATTCAGAACAGTCTGGGCTTCCCCGGCATCCACGATGCCAGCCGACACAGTCTGGTAGAACGCCCGCGCAACCTCGGGGGACTGCTGGCCGTAGGCATTCGACAGGGCGAGGACGTTTGCCTCTAGCTTCTGGGCGCTGACGAACTGCTCGTCGAATAGAGTCGTGATCTCCGCAACCGCCACGCCTAGATCAAGAGCGGCAGCGGTAGCTTCTCGGGCAACCTGAGCCAGCCGAGACAGAACAGCGTAGCCACTGGCGACACCGAAGAAGCCTGCAAGCACCGGGTTTGCTTTGATGAAGCTACGAGCGAGCCCTGCAATACCTTTCGTAGACTCGTTACTCGACCGAGCAAGTCTCTTCTGGGCTTCCGCGATACGATCTGCTTGGCCCACGAACCCCCGAGAAAACGCGAGGGGCGCAGTCGGACGAGTGAATGTCGCCTGCCCAGCATTGACCCGGGCTTGGATGCTGGCGACCTCTTGCGCCTTCTTGAGCTTTTCCCTTTGAAGCGAGAGAACAGCTCGCTGATTCAGAAGCTCCTTGTCCCCAGATGTCCGACGGATCTGCTCGATCTGCGTCTCTAGCTTGAGCTTTTCTCGGGCGATTGCGTTCGCCGCCTGCGATTGAGCGCCGCCAGAAGCGGCACGTTGCTGCTCTACAAGCAGTCTATTCTGGTCGCGTAGCCCTGCATTGAACGCCTTGAGGGCCGTAATCCGGTCAAACTGTAGCGCAAGGAGCTTCTTCTCCTCCTGCTCCAACTGGACCAACAGACCCTTCTGGCGGGAGGTGGGTACAGTTACACCCTCGCCAAACGGACGGCCCGCACCTCTTGACCTGACCGGCTGCTTGGCTACAGCTTGGACGCCCTTTGCCGCCGAAGCAGCAGCGGCGGCAGCCTTGCTGAGATTGTCCGCTATGACTGCGGAACTCTTGGCGGTGTCCGCCGAGGCCGTAGCTAACTTCTGAAACTGCCCAGCACTACCGGCCTGACCAAACTGCGCCTTGAGCTTATTTAGGTTGCCCTCTAGCTTCTTGACCTGCTCTTGCAGCGTCTTGAACTGCTGAGTGATCTCCTTAGATCCCTCGATGGCAGACTTGCCATCGAGATCAACCTTGATTTTGAACTCAAAGTTCTTGTTGACCATTACCGCGCCCGACCTTTCGTTTTGGCCCGCCTCGCGGACTCCTCAGCCTTGCGCTCCTCCTCCATGATCTTCTGCCTCTCCGACTCGAAGATCCCGCAGAACGCAACCCAGGACGCTGACTGGTCGAGGAAGCCACCATCGACCGGCATCGACTTCTCGCTCCAGTTGTAGGCGCGAATCGCTGCCACCACATCCGATGTCTGATAGTGCGCCGGACAACGGCGCAGGTCCGCATAACCTCGACCGCCGCACCTCTCGCAATCCGACTCCGCCCCACCACATGCAGGGCATGTGATCGTCATGGTCGGCCAGGACGCATCTGCGTCACAGCCGAACCTCTCTCGGTTGCTGCGCTTGTCTGCCGTGAGCCGAGAAAGGTCTGCCCCCCTGCCTCCGCAGTGAGACGGGCATTCGGGCAGACCCTTGCGCGTCAGAGCGTGGGCTACGGCGCGGGCTTTTCCACGTCCGCCTCTGCGGGGCGCGAAAGACGCTGGATCTGATCCGCAATCTCGATACGCCAAGCCCAGTCCATCTTGGACAGGAAGTTGTCCGTGACCCGGTTCTTGAACCGCTGGATGCTCTGCTCCGCTCCACTGGAGTCGCAGAAGTTCTCGCAGCGGATCAGGCCGTAGCGCAGGGTCTCCATGGCGATGGAGGCAATACCCGTGTCCTCGTCCATCGCCAGGTCCATGACCCGTGCCCACTCTCCCTCGGTCAGCGGTCGGATGTACCACGTTGTCTGGTCCTCCTCGGGTAGATCCTGGTCCTTCGCGGGGGTCGAGTGCGATTGCCATTGTTGTTGCCCGTTACCGCATGGTGAAGGTGCCGCCGAGGCGCTGCGGTGTACGCCCCGGCGGCTGCTGGGTCACTGACTATCAGGCATCAGTGGGGTCAAGCGAGGTGAACAGGGTGAACACGACCTCGTTGTCGCCGCCATACGGCTTGAGAGTCGCGCCTGCCCCGTCGGTGTTGTAGATGTTGCCGCCAGTCATCTGGAACTGGAGGTCACGAGTCAGGATGCCATCCCGGTCCCCCGAAGTCGAGGAGTTGAAGACAGCACCGGGCACGGACCAGAGGAACTTGTTACCCGCGCCCGCGCCAAGCTCGACCCGGAAGCGAACCGAGTTGGCTGCGGTCAGGTCACCCAGCCAGGAGATGTCGGCCTCGTAGGTAGCCTCGGGGTCCATAGAGCCGGTGCCCTCACGAGCGGTGACGCTGACTTCCTCGACACCCTGGGCAGCCGAAGCGCAGATGCGGTCGGTCAGGGTGTTGCCGAGGTCGAGCGTCATGTTCGCCAGGCAGGGGACGTTCTGGTCGTTGATGAGTCGTTCGGTTCCGTCCTCGTTGCCCGCCAGCTCAAAGGATGCCGCACCAGACCAGAGAGGCGGGTTGGTCAGGTCCTCGGTAGTACCGGTCACGAAGGTCAAGTCCTCGACCGCCTGGAACGAGCCCCGAGCGTCGAACTGCATCCTGACCGGACGGTTCGCCTCGAAGATCCACTGGACGTTCGAGCGGCAACCAGCGCCCTCGATGGCGACACCATCTTCGTTGAGGCACAGGCTGAGTGCTTGCCCGTAGACGTATGCCTCGGTTCCCGAGCTGATGGTTTCAGGGAATGTGGTGCCGTTCGAGAGGTTTACGAACTCGTTAGTGCCGGGTGCGCCTGCGTCTAGGACGCCACCACGGATGTACTCGAAGCGAAGTGTGTACGGACTGACGGTATCTTGGCTCACATACTTGATCCGTACGCCCGTGGGTACGCCGGAGGTAGTGACCTCCTCAAGAATGTCGCCCTCGCTGACGGTGCCGACCGAGAGTGCAGCACTCATATCCACCTGCTTCAGACTCGAACTCACCGGAACGTAGGTGTAGCCCGCAGCCTCGATAACGAGGGCTTGGTATCCGGCGAGGTCGTTGACCCCCGTGTCGGAGAAGATCGCGCCAGAGGTTTGGCCGGTGATCGTCAAAGTCCCCGTCGTGCCCGCTTGCGGCTCGATGTAGGTCTCATCTCCACGGAAGGTCACGATCCGCTGACCCTCGTGCCAGTCGTGCAGGAGGATCGCCTCGCCGTCGGTCCCGTCGGTGTTGATTGAGATAATCACCTTCTCCCCGTGTCGGAACGGACCCTCGGTCCCAGCGGTGGTCACGGCAGCTTCGTAGGTGAACGCCGCAGGGGTCGATCCCAAGTCGAATGCCTTGGTCTCGACAGACTC
>JBDHHA010000318.1:0-2910 GCA_039589615.1 Gemmatimonadota bacterium | reverse complement strand
TGTTGTGGGACGTGTGCAGCATCTCGCTGTACCTGGCGTGCAGCACGATCTACCTGTACCTGCCGCTCATCCCCGACATCGCCATTCTCCGCGACCACACGAACTGCCGGCGATGGCTCTACCGCGTCCTCGCCCTGGGCTGGCAGGGCACTCCCAGACAGGAGCGGACGCTGCGAATCCTCATGGCGATCTTCGCGATCCTGGTCATCCCGGTGGCCGTGTCCGTCCACACCGTCGTGTCCTTTGTCTTTGCCATGACCATCCAGCCCATGTGGCACAGCGCGATCTTCGGGCCATACTTCGTGGTCGGCGCCATTTTCTCCGGGATCGCGGCGCTGATCGTGGCCATGGCGGTCATCCGGTGGGGCTATGGCCTGGGCAACTACCTGAAGCCGATTCACTTCAACAACCTGGGCATCCTGCTTCTGGTGATGTGCCTGTTGTGGCTCTACTTCACGGTCTCGGAGTTCCTGACGACGTTCTATGGGGCCGAGCCCTCGCATATGGCGATCTTCAACGAGAAGCTGTTCGGGGCCTATGCCCCGCACTTCTGGACCATGGTCCTGACCTGTTTCGTCATCCCATTCGCCATCTTGTGCAACTCAAAGACGCGCACGATCATGGGCACGGTGATCGCTTCTCTCAGCGTCAACATCGGCATGTACCTGGAACGCTTCATCATCGTCGTGCCGAGCCTTTCGAACCCTCGACTGCCCCACGAGCCGGCCGTCTACGGTCCAACCTGGGTTGAATGGTTCATCCTCGCGGGGTGTCTCTCCGCGTTCATTTTCCTGTACGGGCTGTTCACCAAGTTCTTCCCGATCGTCTCCATCTGGGAAATCAAAGAAGGGCGGGAGAAGGCCGTGGCAGAGGTGGCCGAACGTGTCCGCGAGACACTTCCTTCGCCGGCACCGTCCGAACAGGTCGAGCTGGATACGACCGATGAAGTGGCGAGATAGACCATCAAGGCGGCCGGCACCAAGGTGCCCCGGATGGGCGATGGCGATCGCGCCAGCGGCCGTCCTGTGCGCGCTGGCCGCCACCAGCGGCGTCGTGGGCCAGGTGGGGCAGGGGACTGAGCTGCCCGACAGCGCCATGGAAGGCTGGAGGGTATTCGCCCAAAAGCATTGCCTTCAATGCCATGCCGTCTGGGGCCTGGGCGGCGAGTCGGGGCCCGATCTCGGTCGGACGGAGCAGCAGCACCTCACTGCCGGAAGGCTCGTGGGGACGATGTGGAACCATATCCCCAAGGTCTATTCGCTCGTCATCCGCAACCAGCTCGAGTACCCTCGTCTCACGTCCAAGGAGATGAGCGAACTGTATGGCTTTCTGTTCCTGGTGCGATATCTCGACGAGCCCGGCAATCCCGATGCGGGTCAACTCGTCTTGCGCCAGAAGGGCTGCGCCAGTTGCCACTCTACCGAGGGGAATCCGCAGTCGGGCGCTCCGGATCTGAGACGTTGGGCCCGCTATGCCAACCCGATCGTGTGGGCGCACAAGATGTGGGAGCACGCACCGCGAATGGAAACCGAGATGCAGCAGGCCGGCATCACCTGGCCCACGCTCGATGATACCGACCTGATGAACATCATCGCCTACCTCCGCAGCGTGGGCGGGCACGAAGCAAAGGTCTATCTGGAGCCCGGATCCGCCAGAACCGGCGCCCGCCTTTTCGCCGATCGAGAGTGTCAAGGCTGCCACCATTCCGGTGGTGTCGGCCCGGATTTCTCCACGACCGCCCCCCCGAGAAGCGTGGCTGCCCTGGCCTCCCGCATGTGGAACCACTCACCCGATATGAGTCGCGAGATGAAGGCGCAGGGCGTGGAGCGCAGCCCGCTGACGGTCCAGGAGATGGCTGACATCATTGCGTACATCATCTCGCTGCACTACGAGGATTCCGGCGGGGATCCGCAGCGAGGCCGCGTTCTCTTCGAGCAGAAGCGATGCGCCGAATGCCACACCGAGGAGGAGCCCGCCGAATCCCGAGCGCCCGCTCTGGCCCAATTCAGCGGCGCGGCGGATCCCTTGCGGCTTGCCCCCGCGATGTGGAATCATGGCGTCACCATGATGCAACGGATTTCCGACCTCGGTGATGTATGGCCGGTGTTCCAGCCCGACGAGATGGTCGATCTCATCGCTTATTTCGAGGCGATCGCGTCGGCGGAAGCAGCCGTCTCCGCCGCCGTGCCGGCGCGTACGCCGCCGGCCGAAGCGGTCACGAGAGCTACAGGCCCTCCGATCGAGGCCGGCGCGACGTGTGTGAGCAACACGTGTCACCCGGGTGTCATCGCCGAGCGCGCCGTGCACGCTCCGGCCGCGCAGGGCGCGTGCGACACGTGCCACGCCCTGATGGACCCCCAGAACCACTTCTTCGAGCTCGTCTCCGGCGACTCGGGACTCTGCTATCAGTGTCACGACGAGCCTGCCGAGTCCGAGCACGCCAACGGGCCCATTGTCGTGGGCGTCTGTACCGCCTGTCACAATCCGCACAGCGCCGAAAACCTGTACGGGCCGAACTTCACCGGCGACGAAGTGTGCTTTGTTCACGTGACCGATATGACCGTCGCGCTGGAAACGCTCGTGGCCGGCGAAGCGCCTGCCTGGCCGCAGCGCCCTGCCGCCCCGGTCACGGACTCCGGGACCGCACTTGACCTGGGTGAGACCGATGGCATGGCCGCGGGCAGCGGGCCGCCGATCTCGGGCGAAGGCGGGTGCGTGACGACCGAGTGCCATGCCACGACCGTCTCCGGCAAGTTCGTGCATGGACCGACCGCCCAGCAGCAGTGCCTAGCTTGTCACACCCTGGTGGACGAGCTGAACCACCGGTTCGAGATGTTCGCCCCGGAACCGGACCTTTGCTTCGAAGGTCATGAGCAGCCCGAGGAGGCCGCGTTCATCCACGGACCGGTG
>JBDHHA010000317.1:0-2913 GCA_039589615.1 Gemmatimonadota bacterium | reverse complement strand
GTTGATCTCGTTGCTGAAGTCGCCGTCGTTCCAGAACAGGGCGCTTCTCACGTTCAGGAACACCAGCGAATCCTCGTTCTGGGCGATCGGAATGAAGGGGTCGAGCTCCATCCCGTGGAGGCTGTGGTTGCCCGGCCGCGCCGTGATCTCGAACTGGGGCAGCCACTTCTTCTCGCCGCTCTCCCAGATCCATTTCCAGCCGTCGTCGGCCGCCGCGGGGGGAAGGCCGAGTACGGCACTGGGAATGCCGATTACGAGGGCGAACACGAGGGTATGGATGGTGACGAGCAGATGTCGCATGGAGCCTCCCCCAACGGTGGATGGCCTGCATGACACACGCCCGCGTAGACTGTTCAACGCGGGACCACTGGCACGGCCTATCCCCGAGGCACGAGAAACATACCAGCCCGCCCCCGATCGCAACAACTCTTTTAGAAATGGGGAAGATTCCCAGGCGCCGCGCCCAGGGTGTTCCAGCCGTACGGACGGCCGTGCACGGAGCCGAAGTGGGGGGCGCGCAAGTCGCGCCTTGACCGCCACCGCCCGCACCGCTTCGAGCAGCGTCCGGAAGCGAGCCGGTCTCTGCGGACCGCGCGTTCCGAAACCCGCCATGAGCCACTGCCGAGGACGGGTCCGGCCCTGAGGCTCGCGGGGACGGTGGCCGGCGCCCAAACGCTGTTTTGCTGCTCCCGAACGGGGTCTTCGCATGCTCCTGCGGGCCGGGCAGAGGAAACCTCCCCGGCCAGCGACCCGTGGCTGAGACCCGCGGGATCGGCAAGATCCCGCTCGTCTTGCCGATCCGGCGAGGAGCCGCTCGCGCGGCTCCTCGCCTCGCTCGGCTACGCCGAGCGAGCCTTCGTTACGGGAACCCCACCTGATTGCCGTTCACGAGCAGGAACCCGGTTCCCTGCCCCAGGATTTCCGCGGCGCCCGCGTCGGGCGTCACCGTGTTGTTCCGGTCCGAGCCGTCGATCTCGGCGCTCAGGATGGTGTCGGCCCCGTCCGGTACGTCTGTCGACCAGACCTCGATGCCGTGGTCGCCGCTGTCGCTGATGCGGTTGCGGCCGACCCGCATCGTGTTTTCGTCGGCCGCGGCGTCGAAGACGTCGATGTCGATCCCGTCGTCATCACTGACCTTGATCGTGTTGTTATCGACGACGAAGGTGTTTGTGTCGGAATCAGTCCAGACATCGATATCCACACCGTCCGAGTTGCTGTCCGTGATCTGGTTTTTCGCGATCGTGACCTCGTTCGAGTCGGAATCATAGACATTGACATCGAGACCGTCATCGCTGTTGCTCGAGATCTGGTTGGCCTGGACCGTGATCACGTTCGAGTCGGAACCTCCCCGCAAGAAGATGTCGATACCGTCTCGCTGGCTGTTCAAGACCTGGTTGTTCGCGACCGTGATCTCGATCAGGTCGGAGTCGTTGTCGACACTGATCAGGATGCCCTCTCCGTCGGAACCGTCGACGACGTTGCTCCGCACCGCGACCTCACTCCCGACCTCAGTGGCACTAAAGATACCATTGAGCCCAATCACGATGCCGTTACCCCCGACGTGCTCGACGGTGTTGTTGGCGATCTCCAGCGAGTCGGCGTCCGGAACGGTGTTCGCGAGTTGGACCTGGATGCCATCGCCGTCGGCGAACGCGATCGTGTTTCTGCCGTTGATCGTGATCGTGTTGCCGTCGATGGATCCGTTGTCTGCGAAGTTGACGAAGATCCCGCTCCCGCCGATGTCGCTGAGGTCGTTGCCGGCCATCCCCAACGCCGTGTCGTCGTTGTTCGTGGCAGCGACTCGGATGCCAGTACTGTCGACGGACGCGAGCGTGTTCCGGTTGATCGCGATCGCGTTGCCCACGGCGTCGTGCCCGGTGTTAAGGAAGTCGACAGCGATCCCTGGGCCGTCGGTGACGCTGAGGTTGTTGTGGGCAATCTCCAACGCGGTGTCGTCGCTGAAGTCGTCGACCCAGACTCGGATGCCCTCACTACTATTGATGTGCTCGACGGTGTTCCGGTTGATCGTGATCGCGTTGCCCTCGTCGGCGAGGTCACCGACGCCACTGAACTCGACTTCGATCCCTTCTTCGGACGCGACGAAGCTGACGCTGTTGTCGGCGACCGTCAGCGTGGTGTCGTCGCCGTCTTGGACGTCGACTGCGATGCCCTCGTATTCGCTGTCTCTGAGGGTGTTTCCTTCGATCGTGATCGTGTTGCCCTCGTCGGGGGGGTCACCAACGTTGTCGAAGTCGACTGTGACCCCCTGATTGCCAATGATGGTGAGGCTGTTCCTGGCGATCGTCAGCTCGGTGTTGAGGCCGCCGCTGATCCCGACGTCGATGCCGTCGTCATTGGTGCCTCCGAGGACGTTGTCGCTGATCGTCACGACATGGCCATCCTCGTCACCTGAGTTGTTGATATTCAATTGGATCGCGTCGCCGCTCGGCCCCAGGATCTCGTTGCGGGCGATCGTCGCGTCCACGTCGGGAGCGTCTTGGATGTCGATGTCGATGGCGCTGCTGTCGCCGTTCAGAACCTGGTTGTCGACGATCTCGATCCCGATGTGGCCGTCGGGAATGGAATCGAAATCGATGTTCATGTCGATGAAGTTGTAGCTCCGCACCGAGCGGTTGCCCTGCACCGCCACGTTGACGTCGACCTCGCCCGGCGGATCGACTGCGTCGTCAGTGATGTTGAGGTAGTAGTCGTCGCTCCCGGTATCGTGGAAGTCGTTGTCCCAGATGTTCGAGACGTGCGTGTAGGCCTCAGTCCCGGCGACCCCGGAGACGAAGGCGTTGGTGTAGATGCCATACGACACCCGCTCGAAGGTGTTCCCGGAGGCGTTCAGGGAGAAGCTGCTCGGGCCGGAGCCGTCCGGGCGGAGTTGGTGCTGGAGTCCCATCTGTCCCC
>JBDHHA010000316.1:0-2929 GCA_039589615.1 Gemmatimonadota bacterium | reverse complement strand
TTCCAGTCGCACAAAGTCATCGGCCTTCCTGAGCGTGAGCTGTGCTGTATCATTGACGCGCACTGCCGGCAGACTCGGCGAGATCGCGATCGGATTCGTCGGCGGCGGCGTCGCGTCGGGCGTGGGCCCGCGAACACGAAACGATGAGCAGCCATACTGTGTCAACGCCACAATCAGCACCGAGCCAGTAACCAGCCGTGCAGTCCAGGGCATTGCCCTATTTTGAGAGACGCGATGCCGCCTAACGGCTCTGCGCATCAACTGCGGCGTGCCACCTGCCCAGCTTCTAGCTGCCGATCGTGAATCAAAGCTTGCCATGTCCACAGCTGCATCGACCTTCCTTATTAACCGAGCCGCGCCGTCTGCTCCATGCGCTTGTTAGGCGGCATCGTTCAAATATCACATTCGTATTCTACCGTCGCCAGGGTGGTGGTGGCATCGTCTGCGCGCTGCAATTGATATCGGTGCTCACAACACATCCGCCAACAGTGTAAATCGTTAGCCCACTGCCGAAAGATGAAAGCACTCAACGGATCGGTAATGGCAAATACAAATTCAAGGACTACAGTTTCGAATCTTGCCCTATCGCTCAACGTGTCCAATTGTGGACGCTCGCGAAGCCCCATCGCGCGGCGGCTTTCAGCCTGGGCCCTAGTGTCCTCCGGCCATGGTTCGCTCAGTCGCACAACGAACCCCCCGCGGACCTCAGGGACCGGCACGCCGCGTATCGTGGCTTCCAATACGCCGTGGTAAGTGGGCCCCTGAAGGGCGCCTGCTCCACCGAACGGCACCCTGTAGCGGAGGATTCCCTTGAGGCGGATGTCCGTCAGTCGATGGATTCCGTTCGGGCCAATCAAATAGTAGAAACCCTCGGCGACCAGCTGAGGGGCGGGCGCAGAATAAGGGATAGAGGACAACCTGTCTATCTCGCTACTGTAGCTCATAACAGTCGCCAGCCCGGCCGAGTCTGGCTGTTGGGGGTCGAAGTCTCGAAAGTGGTCGCTGGCAACCCGTTGCCAATCAATCGGCACAGGTGGGTCAAACTCGATCGTACCGAATCGTGTGTGGCGTGCAGAGAGAAACGACGGATCCTGCGGACCCGCTTGCTGCGGGGCTGCCAGACTAATCGACACCAGGAAGCCAATCGCCAGGACACCATACCACGTCGTCCATTTGTTTTTCATCATGATTGCCGCCTAACGGCTCTGCGCATCAGCTGCGGCGTGATCAGCTGGTGGGCGGAACCGTGTAAACCGTTTGAGGATTCATCCCAGCGCATAACTACAATGACCTTCCTGTGGAACCGAGCCGCGTCGGGTCAGCGCCACCATCGCTCCCAATAGCAGCCGTGGACGGCACAGTTCACACCGACATACCCAGCCCCAAAGGCCACCCCCAACCCAACCCACGGCCAATAGTTCGGATCATTCGTCCCAACGAACGGAAGGGCGTGGAAATTCTCCATTAACGCGCCCGTAAGGAACACGGTAGATGCGAGCACCAAACCAACGCCGACCGTCCTCCACCCATTTGCCGCGCCGCGCGATTGCGCTAATCCACGCATCACCTGTCGTCTGACATCTGGCAACTCGGCGGCTGCTCGGTCTTGCCACAGCAATTCACGGTTCCGTACTTCGATGCCTGGAATAGCGAAAAGGCGACTCGTATCAGCGCCAATAATCCGCTGCGCCGATCCAGGAGTCGGTAGTACTGCCATCACCACACCCGCCATCACGAGCCGGCTAACGGCTTTGCACATCAGCTGCGGCGTGCTACCCCTCCATCTCCTCGATGCGGATCGCGTGACAGGCCTTTCCATCCTCATAACTGCAATGACCTTCCTTATGAACCGAGCCGCGCCGTCTGCTGCATGCGCTTGTTAGTCCGCCCGCAGACCTACACCTTCGTTGCCCACAACATCACATAGCGTGCCTCGATCATGGCGGCCCCTCGTTCAATGAGGCCTCGCAGTTGTCGCAAGCCGCGCTCGAACGCATCATCGCTGATCAGCTGCAGGCAGGAATACGCCCGTTGCTCATACACTGTTAGGTTCTCCAATGGGTGGATGTACTCCACTTCCTTATCCACAATACGCCCAAACCCGGCATCAAGCATCGCTGTTTCCAATGCAGGTATGGTCGGATATCGCTCGAGCTCGACTGCCACAGTCTCCGGGAAACACGACGACAACGGCACACGCCGGCGAATCACGCTTTCCGAGTCGGTGACCGTGCATGCCCTCCCGCCATGGCGCAGGACTCGCCACCACTCACCGTAGGCAGAATCGATATTCTGCACGTGGTGGATGACATCGACGCTGAAAACGAAATCAGCCGTCTCGTCTCCGAGCGGAAGTTGCTCCGCGTGCCCCACCACCGTTTGTATGGCCGACGACGTGCGACCAGCCTCCCAGAGCATCCCTGCGGACGGATCCACACCCCATCCCGTGCACCCTACCGCTTCCAGAACGGCCGCCAGATAATTGGCGGTACCACACCCGACTTCCAGCACGCTACTCTCGACGCCAATCCGAGAACCCTCCACCAGGCCACGCATGACGGATGGGTTGATCGTGCGACTAGACGCGTAGGCCGCAGCGAGTTCATCGTAATCGATGATGCCAGGCATCATATTTCCCACTGCTCACACAGACTTCTGGGTCGGGCTAACGGCTCTGCGCATCAGCTGCCGCGTGCTACCACGCCACCTCTGGGATGCGGCTCGCGTGACAGAGCTTCGCAGCTCCATAACTGCAACGACCTTCCTCTTGAAACCGAGCCGCGCCGTCTGCTGCATGCGCTTGTTAGGCAGCGGACAGGTACGGTCCGGACACATGGTTTACACTTTCGTCCAGGGACATGGTTGACACTTTCTCGAAACTAGGGGTCCACCTGGAGGTGCCCCGATGCCCTGGAGAACGTCGTCAGCC
>JBDHHA010000315.1:0-2958 GCA_039589615.1 Gemmatimonadota bacterium | reverse complement strand
CAGCTCGGCCACGATCAGGGCGTAGGGAACCGCCCAGAGAACGGGCACCACCAGCAGCACCAGCGCGAAGAGGCCGGGCCCCGCCAGGGGCACGATCTCCTCCATGCCGAAGGGTCCGCCGCAGAGCACCACGAACATCGTGGTGAAGAGGGCGAGGCGACTGATGCCTCGTTTCAGCACGTGCGCTCCAGAAAATTCGATGCACCCCGCCTCGCCCAGACTCGCTCAGTGCAGAAGGCCCGGTGCCATGACGACGAACGGACCCGAACACTAACACGTCAGCGCTGCCTGGGTATTCCCGGGGCGCAATTCCCTCCTTTCCTCCGCGCCGGGCGCTGCGAAATCCAGCGAAATCCCAGCGGGCCGATTCCACGTCGCCCTCCGAGCACCCGCTGGCGCCGCTGCACCCGCCCCGCTCCATGGCGCAAAAGCGGGGCGGAGCAGACATCCGCCCCCCGGACTCTATTCCCCCGCCCCTGACTACACAGGAGCGACCCGAACCGGCACCCCGTTCAGAACCGCGGTGCCCGTCAGAGCATCCACGACCTGATCATCTGTCACGTCGTTGACGCTGGCACCGGGGTGTTGCTGAGCGGTACCCAGACGTACACCTACCCGGTGATGGCCCCAACCGTGGGGAAGGCTCACCGTTCCGCGCATTACCTCGTCCGAGATCTCCACCTCGGCGGTGATGCGACCGATCCGCGACACGACGCTCGCACGTTGACCGGACTCGAGCCCGCGTGGACGCGCGTCATCTGGGTGCATCACCAGAGTGCAGCGTTCCCGACCGCCCATGAGGCGCCGGTAGTTGTGCATCCAAGAGTTGTTGCTGCGCAGGTTCCGCCGTCCGATCAGCAGCAGTGTGCCACTGGTCGACGGGTGGTGGGCGTCTTTGCCGATCAGATCGAGGAGGCGCGGCATGTCGCCGACGAACGGCTCCGGTGCGAGGTTGATCCGTTTACCGGGCGTGAACAACCGGCTCGGTAGGCGGGGCTGCAGTGGGCCGAGGTCGATGCCATGGGGAGCCCTTGTGAGCTTCGAAAGCGTCAACCCCTTGCCGAAGGGGTTGAAGCCGGTTCCGTGAGACCCCGTGCGCAGGCCCATGTCCAGCAGTCGTCGCGGGCCCGATCGTGCGGTCATCCAATCCGCCGCTCGTGTCTTGAGGGAACCTCGATCGAGGCGTCGCCGCAGCTCGCCGAGGATTTGCCAATCGTGGCGGGCATCGGGATTGGGGTCGAATAGAGGTGGTGAGTACCTTGCGGTGTTGCGTACCGTGAGTGCATGGAAGGCGAGGTCGTAGTGATCGTGCTCTAGCGAATCGGTCGGGGGCAGGATCAGATGGGCGTGCCGGGTGGTTTCGTTGACGTAGAGATCGACGCTGACCATGAAGTCGAGCCGGTCCAGAGCTTCGTCGAGGCGTGTGCCGTTGGGCGTGGAGAGAACCGGGTTACCGGCTACGCTGAACAGGGCGCGGATCTGTCCGGGCCCCCGTGTCAGGATTTCCTCCCCGAGGACCGAGACCGGCAGCTCGCCGCCGAAAGAGGGTAGGCTCCTTACCCGACTCTTCCAGCGGCCGTAGCTGCCGCGACCCATCCGCGGCAGCAGATCCACCGCCGGGGTTGTGAACATGGCTCCACCGGGCCGGTCCAGATTCCCGGTCACGATGTTGAGGACGTTGATCAGCCACTGGCAGAGCCCACCGTACTCAGTTACCGAAACACCCAGTCGGCCATAGCAGACGGCGGACGCCGCGCTGGCGAACTCGCGGGCGAGCCGACGGATCTCGTCGGAAGAGATTGCGGTGATGTCGACCACGCGCTCGGGCGGCACGTCGGCGACCAGTTCTCGCACCGTCCCGACCGAGTCTGTGAAATCCGCGAGACGGTCGAGACACACCCTGTCTTCTTCGAAGAGTACGTGAAGAAGCGCGAGCAGTAGCAAAGCATCCGTTCCGGGGCGGATGAATACGTGTTCGTCCGCGAGGTCGGCCGTTTCGGTGCGGCGGGGGTCGATGACGACGATCTTCCCGCCCCTGTCCCGAAGATCTCGAAATCGTCGTTTGACCCCGGGAGCCGTCATCATGCTGCCGTTGGAAACGGCCGGGTTCGCCCCCAACACGAGCATGTACTGGGTGCGGTCGATGTCCGGGATGGGAACCAGCATCTGGTGCCCGTACATGAGCGAGGCGGCCACGTGATGCGGCAGCTGATCCACCGAAGTGGCTGAAAATCGATTCTTGGTGCCAAGGGTCCGGTACAGCGGTGGCCCGAAAAGCAGCGTGCCGTAGTTGTGAACCGCGGGGTTGCCGACATACACGGCGACCGCGTCCCGTCCATGCGCGTCTCGCACGGCGGAGAGTCGTTCTGCGGTCTCGTCGAACGCGGCGTCCCACGAAATCCGTTCCCAGCTCCCGCCGCGCGTCCGTCGCATCGGATGTTTCAAACGGTCGGGGTCGCTGTGGATGTCCTGGAGGGCCACCGCCTTGGGGCAGATGTGGCCGCGGCTCAACGGATCCTCCTTATCGCCCCTTACGGAGGCGATCTTCCCGTCCTCGAGAGCGATCTCGATCCCACAGATCGCCTCGCACAGATTACAGGCACGGTAGTGGACCGTTTGCGAGCTATGAGTCATCGGGCCTTGCGCGTGATTGCGGCAGCCATTGTACAGAATTGGGATAGAATGGTGGATACTGTGGATGGCGGTGCATGAGTCAACAGCCAGATGATCTCCATTGACAGTGCACTTACGATCGGACAGTGAGCAATCGAAAGAACCAACGGGAGGACCTCATGCCTGACGCGACGCTGTGCATCGACGGCTTCGGCACACGCCGTTCGCCATTCTTCGAGTGTTATGCGACGTCGGAGGCCGAGTTCGGCGTCGGCAACGGCCGCCTTTTTCCGTGGCGTATTGGCGAAAGCGCGACCGACGACTACTGGACCTTGCGCCGCAAGG
>JBDHHA010000314.1:0-2959 GCA_039589615.1 Gemmatimonadota bacterium | reverse complement strand
CACGGGATCACGGCCTGCGGCGCCGGTTGGGGTGGGGGCTGAGCCTGCTGCTCGCCAGGGTTGTTCCGCGGGGGTACGCGCCGGTGTCGCTTGTCCGTCATTGTGCCTCGGCGCTTCGTCAAGCGCCGCCGGCGTTAGTCTCCCACAGAGCCCGGGGTCTCGTCACGCGACACGGTGCCCACGCCGGTGGGCGCGGCGTTGCTCGTGCGTCTGCTCCTGCTGCTGCTGCTGCTGTGGGCCCGGCGGGGGCTGCTGCCGCTGCCTGCCGTACGCAACGCCCTGGCCACCGGCCATGAGGCGCTGAAGGGCCTGGACGACCAGGCTGGCCGCAGGGCGGGCGAGTTGCTGGTACTGCGGGGGGAGCACCATCCGCACGTAGGCCTCGGCCATGTTGTGGCCGCCGGCTCCCATGCGCTCAACTGGAGGCAGGTTCGGGTCGCGCAGCACCTGGGCGATGTGCGAGCCGATCTCGCCCGGGGCGCAGACGTGGGAGTTCCCCCGCCAGTCCTCGCACTCCAGGCGACCGTCGGGGAGGAGTCGAACGCGAAATATAGACTCGCCGCTCACGCGACCTTCAAGCTAACACCGGAACTGTCGAGCACAATCCTCTTTCGACCGCTGGCGACGTCGCTGATCACTCCACTCTTGTTGACCGACGCGCGCGCAGCTGCGGCGGAGACGATGCCGGGGTTGCCGGCAGGCCGACACTGCTGCGTGGCCTTCACCCACTCCGTCCCCGGTGGGCAGAGGGCGGCGAGTCTGCCCTGGCACTTTTTTCCCCAGTAGTTCCAGGCGCAGGGATCGATCTTTCCCTGGTGGCCGGCCGGGGCGATACTCCCCCGCGTGGTGGGGCGCGCGGTGGCGCGGATCGTTCCGACGGGACGGCGACGGCGAGGCGGGTTCGCCTGCACGATGTCGTGCCGCACGGTGGGACCGTTGACGCCGATGCCGTCGATGCCGGTGTGGACCAGATACGCGGCGCGCGGGTTCTTGCTCCGCGGAGGCTGCGGGCTCCACTGCACCTGTGCGCGGAGGCGCCCCTGGCCGTCCTTGCGAACCTGGAAGACGAACGCCTGTTGGGGCTCACCGCCTGGAACGCGCACGAGCCCGACGCGTGCGTCGGCCGGCGAGACCTGAACCCAGGTGCCAGCGATGCCGGACGGCTTGGTCTCGTTGTAGCTGGCGGGAAGCCATGCCTTCTTCACGGTGACCACGTTCTCGATGGCGAGAGGATTGGCGGTAACCTGGCCCCCTGGGGTTCGGTAGACGCGGTGCTTTTGCGCGCGACCTTGGAACCCGTTGGGGAGTCGGTAGCGAACCATGTCGGCGGGCCCGAGCTCCTGCACGAACACGGTGCACAGATGCGAGCCCCCCGGCTTCACCTGGCAACCGGCGTTCCACATGATCTGGACGCGCACGTCGGGCTGGCCCTTGCGGTGCAACAGGCCCATGGCCGGAAGCTTCGGCTCGAGCTGCTCGACCCACGGGCCCACGACGTTGGGCTGACCGTGCTGCGCCACGTCGGCGGTACTCGTCGAGGAGTACCAACCCGAGAGGCTGGCCGGGTTGGGTCGCCGACCCACGGCCTGCATACCCGAACCGCCCCACGCGAGACGCGTCGGGATGGCCGCGCTGATAGCCTGGTTGCCCTGTCCGGGCGGCGGGTTCGGAGTCCGAGCCGGGAACTGCATCCAGTTACGGAAGGAGGGAGGCGCACCCACCCGAAGGTCGATGGGGATGCCCGCGGCGATGGACTGGTTGCCCTGTCCGGGCGGCGGGTTCGGAGTCCGAGCCGGGAACTGCATCCAGTTGCGGAAGGAGGGAGGCCCACCCACCCGAAGGTCGATGGGGATGCCCGCGGCGATGGACTGGTTGCCCTGGCTCGGTGGGTTGTGGATCTGCATGGCGTCGAGTCCTTCCTGCGTAGTGTACCTCACTCACCGCAACTGGAAGCCAGGGGCGAGCGGTTGGGTCAAAGAGACCATTCCTTCGGGGTTTCGGCGGATACCGCGGCGCGCCGGGGCCCCGTGGTGCTTCTTCGTCGGGAGCGTGACGACCCAGGGGCTCGGGTTCGGCTCGATGATCCCGGTGGCCTGGCCGGCCCACGGCTTCGGCAGGCAGATGCCACCGTGGCAATACTCGTTCTCACGGCAGTCGCGGTCGTTGTAGCACTGACCGCCGCGTCCGTAGATCCCGGGAGGGGGACCCGGCGAGGCGACCTGGATCCCAGGAGCCTGGGGTGCGCCCGCCGTCGAGGCCGACGTGTAGTAGAACCACTGCGGCGGGAGTGGAGCTGTCGGTGAGTGAGCACCGGGCCCCGGGTAGACCGGCGCCGGGTTTGCGAGGCGCGCCTGCACCTGGCGCACGCCGCGGTTGCGCGTGCGCATCTTGGGCGCACCGCGAGTTGTGTAGTACGGGTCGAGCAGAACCTGGCCGGTGCCTTGCGGGTTGGCCGACGGATTGCCCGAGGGCGCCTGATAGGGCATCGGCACACACCGCCGCTCGTGGCACGAGTAGATCATGCCCTCGCCGCAGTAGGTCGGATTGCAGGGGAATTCCCGAGTCGGCCGTGCAGCGACCCCGACTGCCGGGGTGCTACGCGAACGCCACTGCTGTGCCGCTCCTGGTTGGCCGCTTCCCCACCAAACCGAGGACCCAGGATTGGAGAGGCGTCCCGGACACGGATGGACTGGAACGCACCGGCCTTCTCGACAAGCGCGACAGTAGCCGCAGTCGGGTGGGCACCCGAGTTGCTGTTGGCCTCCCTGGACGCTCCGGGGCTGGCCCCCGGGTGCGCTCCGCTCCTTGCACTCCTGCATGCACACCCAACGCTGCGAGGTCTTGGGGCCCCATTTTTGTCGGCAGCGGGCCCTGCAACCGAGCAACCCCCGCGTCCCGGCTTTGGGAGGACGGTCGGGGGGCGGCAAGGGCCGCGGCACTCGCAGTCGCCCGCGCCCCG
>JBDHHA010000313.1:0-3308 GCA_039589615.1 Gemmatimonadota bacterium | reverse complement strand
CGTGACGGTGGCGCGGCGCGGCGGCGAGCGGTCCACCCACACCGTCACGTTGGGAGAAGCCGACACCGACCCCGCAGTGCAGGTCGCGCAAGCCGAGCCGGAAGAGCGCAGCGAGCCCAGTCTCGACGAGCGCCTCGGGATCGCCGTCGAGGAGGTCACCGGCGACCAACTGGCCCGGGAAGGCATCCCACGACGGTATGCCGGCCTCCATGTGGTCCAAGTGGACCGGAGCGGCCCCGCGTATCGCTATCTGGGCGAAGGAGAGATCATCACCCATGTGGAGAGGGACCGGGTACAAACCAAGGCCGAGCTGGAGGCGGCGCTCGAGGCTTACCGGCCCGGAGAGATCGTCTCCATCCGCACCGCCGTCCCGCAGCGGGGCAACGTGGTGACCAGAACCGTGCGGTTCCGCCTGGGCCAGAACTAACACTCCGTTCGGCTCCGGGTCTGACGACGAGAAAGCCCCCGGGGATCACCCGGGGGCTTTTCCATGCGTATCCATCCGGCTTCTCCCCTCCCTACAACACCCACGCCCCCATCAGCGTCATCAGCGCCAGAACAACCGCCGCGGCCAGGAGCAACGGCGCCGTGAACAGCGCGGTGAACAACTTCGAGTCCGGCTTGAGGTGCATGTAGAACATCACCACCAACGCGAACTTCCCAGCCGACAACAACAGGAGAATCGGCGCCAGGAACGCCGTGCCCCGAATCGCCGGGATGTAGAAGATCCCCACCTCGACAACGGTAACTGCCGTCAATATCGCGGCAATCGACAGATAGACCCGCACGCTCGGGTGCGCATGCGTCTGTTCTTGAACCTGGTCGCTCATGCGGCGGGACCCCTCTGAATAAGGTAGACCACGGTGAAGATCACGATCCATACGACGTCGACGAAGTGCCAATACAGGCCGGCGATCTCGACGTTCATCGCCTTCTCCGGACCGAGCTTGCCACGGAACGAGAGGATCAACAGCGTCGTCAGCCAGATCACGCCCACGGCCACGTGGAGGCCGTGGCAGCCGGTGAGGACGAAGAAGGTTGATCCGAACAAGTTGGTCGAGAGAGTCAAGCCTTCATGGACGAAACTGGCGAACTCCCATGCTTGAAAGCCGAGGAAGATGGTACCCAACCCCGCCGTGGTCGCCAGCCAGATTCGGGCGTACCGGTTTTGCCCCGTCGACACCGCCGCCAGGGCCAACACCATCGCCAGGCTCGACATCAGCAGCACGAACGTACTCACCGACGTGAGCGGGACGTTGAGGATCTCTTCAGGAGTCGGACCGACGACGCTCTTGCCCTCGTAGGCGAGGTACGTGGCGATCAACGAGCCGAACAGCAGACACTCCGACCCGATGAAGGTCCAGAATGCGATCTTCCGCGTATCCTGACCGGTGCTGGTGTAATGAGCAGTGGCTGCAGCAGTACTCATATCACATCTCGAAGGGCTCAAAGGCCCACTTGAAGACACTCACGGCCAGCACGATGGCCGACACAACGGCAAGCCACAGGGATTGCGTTAGCGCCCCCGTGAAAAACATCACGAGCCCCAGGGCGGCCACCGCCGGCCAGTACGAGCCCCCGGGTACGTGGACGGGCTCAGGCGGAACGTCCGGTATCTCCTTCATGCCGCCGACTGTCCACAGCGGCAGCCGGCTACTTACCTCGGGCAGCACGGAGAAGTTGTACACCGGCGGCGGCGAGGAGACGGCCCACTCGAGCGTCGCAGCGCCCCAGGGGTTCTTGTCGGCCTTTTCGCCCCTCTTGCTGGAATACCAGACGTTGAAGACGAGAATGAGGGTCGAGAACCCGAGGATCATGGCTCCGACCGTCGCCGCGAGGTTCATGCTGCCCAGGCCCAATTCGGCCGAGTAGGTGTATACCCGGCGCGGCATTCCCAACAAGCCGATGAGATGCATGGGGAAGAACGTCAAGTTGAGTCCCATGAACGCGAGCCAGAAATGCCATTTGCCGAGCCGTTCGTTCAACAACCGGCCGAACACCTTCGGCCACCAATAGTAGATGGCGCCGAAGATGCCCATGAAGCCGCCTCCGAAGAGGACATAGTGGAAATGGGCGACGATGAAATACGTGTCGGTCTGCTGGAGATCGGTGGGCGGCGAGGCGTGCATCACCCCGGAAATGCCACCGATGGTGAATAGCATGATGAAGGCGATGGAAAACAGCATCGGCGTCGTGAAGCGAATGCGCCCGCCCCACATGGTGGCCATCCAGTTGAAGATCTTGACGCCGGTGGGGATCGCGATGAGCATCGTCGCGGCCCCGAAATACGAATCCGCTGCCGGCCCCATGCCGGTGGAAAACATGTGATGGCTCCACACGCCCCAGCCGATCGTACCGATGAGCATCCCCGAGTAGACCACGACGGCGTAGCCGAACAGCGGTTTCCGTGAAAACGTGGGGAGGATCTCCGAGACCATCCCCATGGTCGGGAGAATCAGGATGTACACCTCGGGATGTCCGAACAGCCAGAAGAGATGCTGCCACAAGAGGAGATCGCCGCCGGCAGCCGGATTGTAGAACTGGGTCCCGAACATCCGGTCGAACATCAAGAAGACCAGTGCAACCGTGATCACCGGGAACGCGGTAACGATGATGATCTGGGTGACGAAGCTCATCCAGGTGAATACGGGCATGCGCATGAGCTTCATGCCGGGCGCCCGCATGTTGATGATCGTGGCAATGAAGTTGAACGCCGCCGCGAGGGAGGCCACGCCCAGGATCTGCAGTCCCATCGCCCAGAAGTCGATGTTCATCCCCGGCGAAAACTGCCTCGAAGTGAGGTTCGCGTACCCGAACCAACCCCCGTCCGGTACGGCCCCGACAAGAGGAAGCTCGCGTTGAGGAAGAGGCCACCGAGCAGGAACACCCAGTAGCTGAACGCGTTCAGCCTCGGGAAGGCGACATCCCGAGCGCCGATCTGCAGGGGAATAATGAAGTTGAAGAAGGCAGCCGACAGCGGCATCATGGCCAAGAACACCATGGTCGTGCCGTGCATCGTGAACAGCTCGTTGTACGCCTCGGCTCCGATGAAGTCGTTTTCGGGCCGCATGAGCTGCCAGCGGATCAGCAGGGCTTCCAGGCCACCGACCAACAGGAAGAAGAACGCCGTCACACCATACAGGATGCCGATGCGCTTGTGGTCGGTGGTGGTGATCCAGCTCCAGAGTCCCGTTCTCTTTTCCATGGTCTATCTCAGGCTCTGGAGATACGCGACGAGCGCGGTGATGTCGTCTTCACTCAACTGAAAATCCTGCATCAGGCTGCCGGGTTTGACGCCGGGCGGGTCC
>JBDHHA010000312.1:0-2964 GCA_039589615.1 Gemmatimonadota bacterium | reverse complement strand
CAGTCGGGGCGCCCGGATTCGAACCGGGGACCTCCTGCTCCCAAAGCAGGCGCGCTACCGGGCTGCGCTACGCCCCGTTGTGTATGTACCACAACAACTTAACACCACTCCGAGACCTCGTGAAAACCGGGGGTGTGCAAACAACTGTGCAAGTATTGCCTTTCTCATGGCTCTATCCCCTGCTCTCTCGAAGCTGTCCCCCACCCAAGACGACCTCCAACATAGTCGCCTCATCTGCTTGCTGGTAGCAGCGCTTGAGGCTGCTGGTCTCCGTCCAGCCCCCGGCCGCGGCAACGTCCACATCAGGCAGATGCTTTCTCTCGGTGGCCCACTTCCTTCTGTAGGCGTGCCAAAGCGTACCGTCCTGTTTGGGCAGCTCGGCCAGTTCCTCAGCCTTCAAGAGCCATCGCGATGCCCGTTCATACCGCACCGGCAAGTCTGGGTCAACGGGTGAGGGAAACAAATACGCCGCGCCGATACCGGGCCGTTCCTCCAAGACTCGATCTAGAGCTGCACGAACCTCTGGAGAGATTGGCACGACGGTCTCCTTGCCCACCTTGTCGGTGTCCGCGGGCCAACAGATCGCCCCGTACTCACGTTGATCCAGCCGCAGATCCTGATACCGGAGCGAGCACACTGGGGTGATCCGCCTTCCGGTTCCATTCACGATGTCGAGGATCTCCGACAAGTACGAGCGCACCTCCCGCCTTGTGGCCTGCCAGCGCTGCTCCATCATGACCTGGTCGGAGACAGCACGGACCGCCTCGAATCGGTCTTGCGTGGCCACGGGTCGTCTGGGGTTCAGTGCTGGGACCTAACTACAACGTTGGTCGTCCCGACGATGTTGTCCGTGTTTGCGGCGATGACAACCGACCCAACCGCGTGAGCTGTTACCTGGCCAGCGTTATTCACCGAGGCTATGGCGTCGTTGGATGACGACCAGGTGAACATCTTGTTGGGAACGGAGCCGCCGCTGGAGTTCAGCGCCGTCGCGACAAGTTGGATTCGCTGGCCAACTGTCAGGGTGGCTGCGTCGGGACTAACCACAACGGCCTGAACGACGGTGTCACCTGCCCGTGTGTCTTCGCGGGCACCTTGCCCTTGCCGTTGTGCCTGTGCGCGCTTGGCCGCCTTGCACTTTTTCGTCTTGTTGAAGCCGACGCCAGCCGCGGCACCGGACAACACCCCCCACGACAGGCCCACAGCGATGATTTGGCTGCTGTTCTCGTAAGCGTCCGGGTCTCCGGCGGCTACGAGAGCACCGAGGACGTTCAGACTCGCCCAGATTACGTCAATAATCGGACCTGCGTTGTTGTCGGTGCATGTGAAATAGTCCATCTCCTCATGGCCTTCTGGCGGCGCGTGTGAGAATATGAATCCACAAGCGCCGGTGGTCATTGGCAGCAACGCGAGTAAAGCGACCGTCGCAACGTGAGAAACCGGACGTGTCCGATTCATCGTGCCCTCCCTGTGTGTTGGGTACACAAGCCTACGGATTAAGGCTGTCGTCGGCGGGCGGCGTCCTACGGGGCGAAGGGCGCGGTGGGGGCACGGCGGCGACGGCTGTCTAGGACAACATTATGAAGTCGTGTTCACAGATCCGCAAGGTTCACTTAACAGCCAAAGCCCCGAACGCCGCTGGGATGCTCGGGGCCTCACTCACGCATGTGTTTCAAGTGATGAAAGTCCAACCGGCCTCTACGGTTTGAACTTCCCAAAACCGGGACCGACGGGACTGAGATAAAGGACACCGTGCTCATCGGCGCCTGCATCGTTGGAAACTTGCTGGATTGTGGCAAAAGATCCCCAGATTACCGGGCCAATCTCAGTGCCGTCGGCAGCATACCAAACACCGTCAACCGCGTGGGCGTCTGCCGGCGCGGCCACGATCTTGACGAAGTAGTTCCACTTGACAGTCTCGCCGGCCTCTTCGTACTCACCGCTCTGGTGGTTAGTCAGCCAAGCACCGGAGCCGATGTAGCTTTCATACCCGTAGTACCGATCCAACAGTCCGTCGCCGTCGCAATCCTTGTTGCTCAACCAGGCGTCGTTCCACTTCATCTGGAGATTGACGTCCTTGTAAGGCTGGCACCACTCGGCGTCACGATAGGCGTCGCAGTACAGTCCGTTGAACATGTGGGCCTGGTAGTTGTACCCCCACTCATCATAACCGGGTGTGATCACGTCACCCGCGCTGTTGAGCAATTCCCCACTCTGGATAGCCGTGCACGTCACACCGCTTTTCTTCAGTAGGATACCCGGGTCATCGGTCACACCGGTCGGTTGCGGGTCACAGGCAACGGCGAGTGCAGCAACACAGAGTGCCGCAACGCAACCGCCGAGCTTGCGCATAGAGGGAACGAGCGAACGCATAACAGCCTCCTGTGGATGAGATGTGGCGGGTTTTGCGGTCGCGTCGTCGGGCGGGCGTCCTGCTGTGGGGGGCGTCTACTGCGGCGGCGGGGCCAGCATCGGCCACTGTCTAGGACAGAACAATGAGGCGAGGTACACAGGCCCGCAAGAGTGGTGAGGCCCAGCGCGTGACAGGCAGCCTCCGCTCGTGCAGCGACAACCCGTAGGGTCGCCAAGGGTGGAGGCAGACTCCGCTCGCCTCGTCGGGGACCCACAGCCGTCGTCGTTCGGCCCATGGTCTTGGATCAACTGGGGCACGGCTGGGCGTGATGGCAGACTCCGCTCGCTGCGCTCACGGAGCCCCACCCATCCACCCCTCTGCCCTCCTTAGCGCTGACAAAGAGGCACAACGCCCCGCGCGGGGACGGGCGGCGCTATGGTTCAGGCTGGAGGTGGCGCATCGCTGCTGACTGCGATAGCAGCGACGAACCACTCGCCGTCGATCTTCCTCCAAATAACCAGGTACTTCCCCATGTCCTCCACAGGACCGTCCGGTGTCTCGAAGACCATTCGATTGATCCCGTACTCGTACGCCAGGTCCCCGCTTGCGGC
>JBDHHA010000311.1:0-2980 GCA_039589615.1 Gemmatimonadota bacterium | reverse complement strand
GGCCGGTCGCGCCGAGCAGGGATAGTTTCTCCGCCTTCAGGTCGAACAGGGCGACGGCGCCGAGTCCGGTATCCGCCACGTACACCACTCCGTCGAAGGCCGTGATGTCGCTCGGCTTCGCCAATGTGATGCGATCGGTAGCGCGCTGCCCGCCCAGGAAGCGGATGAGCGCCGATTCCTCCGGCTCGAGGTCGCGCGAACCACTGAAGCTCCGCAGGAACTGGAGCCTCGGGCGTTGCGGCAGCTGAGGGTAGAAGACCAGATCCTCCACGCCCGGGACGGGTGTGCCGGGCGCGGTACAGGCTACGAGTGCGAATAGAGTGAGTCCGTGGAGGATGAGGATTCGAGTCGTACGCGCTGCGCGTGCGGAAGAGGTAACCGCCGTGGAATCCTTCTCACCCGCTCGGCGTCGAACCCGGGAGCGGACTTCCAGCGTCTTCCTCCCAAACGCTGAACTCTCGATGGAGACCACTGTTTCCTCGTCTCGGAGGCCCAGCGGTTCGGGCCAGGGTCGTTTCGAGGCTGAACGCAGCCCGGAACGAAGCAAGGGGTGAGTGAAGTTCCAGTTCCCCTGCAATGGAAGGATCCAGCCGCCCGCGAACGGGCGGCCGGATTCCGATCCATCCTACTTGTTATGGCATGCGAGACACAGATCGCTCGGCGTCGAACCGGCGGACTCGGCCAGGTCCACCGCCTCCCGAAGCAGGTAGCTGAAGCCCGTGCCGTCGTGCGGATCGTGGCAGGTACCGCACTGTACCTTCCCGGCGTCCAGGAAGTCCGCGATGGTCTTTCCTCCGAAGGCCGTCGTATCGGGATTCAGTGCCGTGTCAACGGCAGGATCGTAGGTGACGCCGATCGGGTGGGTATTCAAGAGACTACCACCGGCACCGATCTGGTTGGCTGCGCCGTAGGCGGTCTGTATGAGTTCGGTACCCGCACCGCCGCCGTTGAACTCATCGACGCCGACTGAACCATCGTGGCAACCCAAGCAGAATAGAGAGACGCCCGTCGGCTCCGCGTCCATCGCATTGTCGATGAAGGCTACGTAGCCCGCCGGCGCGGACTCGTTGTACATCTGGAAGGCTTGCGTCGTGACCTCATGGTCCCACAGAATGCCCAGGTCTCCGTAGGCAGCAGCACCCTGGTCGTGCGGGTCGTGACAGACCCGACAGGCTTCTCCCGTGGTATTCCACGTCGACTCATTCGCGCTGCCGACGTCATCCGTGAAGTCGTGAACGCCCCCGACCACCCCGGCCTGCCCTGATACGGAAACGATGAGCGAAAGCACAAGCGCAGCAGCGAGTACATATGTCGTTCTCATTTTTCTTTCCTTTCCGTTGACTGCCGTCCCCTTCCGGCCGGTAGCTCTACCGTCACTGTAATCGGGATAATCCGCCGCCATCTTTAGACCGTTTGCGACATTTTTCCCCGAACAGGCGCATCCGCGTGTAGCTATGCTACTCACCTTGGGGCAATTCGCCGCATCTCTTACAGGAATCGGGAATCGGTTTGCGAAGTTGCGAGTGGATTTACAGTGCGACTCGAAGCCATTCGTTGCACTGGAATTACCCCGCTTTCCTGGACTCCCTTTCGCCCTTTCTCGTAAATCCTGACAGAGAGCTGGGTCGATCTCAGGAGGAAGGTCAAGCGGGACCAGTGGCGGACCGAAACGGGGGTCTTCCGGGTGCCCGAGGTCGCTTCGCGGGTCAAGGAGTCGCGCTTCCGGCTCTGCGAACGGCAGCCAAAGCTCGGGAGGCGGGTGTGGTCCCTAACGCAGGGTATTGCCGGTGGAGCGTCTCGTGTGCAGCAGCACTGCTCGTCATCGCACTGGGAGCGGCATTGGCGCGCGCAGGGCGGGCTCCCGACGAGATCGATCCGGCGAGCTCGTGCGCGAGCGACGAATGTCATGCCAATATGATGGAGTTTCGCCATCTCCACTGGCCTGACTTCCGCGGCGTGGGACAATGCTATGAGTGCCACGAGTCGAACGGGAATACGCACGAGTTCACCACGGCCGAGTCTTCGGTGCTGTGCCTGGAATGTCACGCGGAACTCGGGGATCGTATTGAGACGGTAAAGTCAATACACGAACCCGTGGAGGACGGTTGTCTCGACTGTCACGATCCGCACGGCGGCTCCGTAAAGGCGCTACTTGTGGGTATCGAGGGACCAGACATCAGGAGCCTGTGCTTCGAGTGTCACGACGACGAGATCGTGAAGCAGGAGTTTGCACACGGCCCCGTCGACCAAGGAGCCTGCAACACATGCCACGATCCCCATGGATCTTCCATCAGTCCGCTGCTGCTCGCCGCGGGCATCGACCTGTGCGGCGATTGCCATGAGGAGACCGCGGAAAGGATGGCAACCGCGAGGTACGTTCACCCGCCGGTGGAGGACGGCTGCGCCGACTGCCATGACCCGCACGGCGGGCCCTATCGCGGGTTCTTGACGGGCGAGAAGCGAGAGCTCTGCAACGAGTGCCACGACGACGTGGTGGCGATGGCGGATCAAGCCGCGGTCGACCACGCCGCCGTCCTGGAAGATGACGAGTGCCTCAACTGTCACGCGCCGCACGCGGCGGACGACGCGCCTCTCCTGATCAAGCCGCAGAGGGAACTCTGTCTCGGCTGCCACGACCAACCGGTGGAGTCCGGCGACTCGATTCTGATGGACATGGACCGGCTGCTGAAGGACAACAAGGAGTGGCATGAGCCGGTGGTCGAGAACAACTGTTCCGGCTGCCACCTCACGCATGGAGGGGAGAACTTCCGCTTGCTGAAGGGTCCGTATCCCGCGAGATTCTACGCCAAGTTCAGCATTGAGAAGTACGGCCTCTGCTTCTCCTGTCACGAGGACACGGTGGCGACCGTGCGGTGGACCCGGACGCTCACGGGCTTCCGCAATGGCGATCAGAACCTCCACTTCCTCCACGTCAACAGCGGCAAGCGCGGCAGGACCTGTCGCTCCTGCCACGAGGTCC
>JBDHHA010000310.1:0-3126 GCA_039589615.1 Gemmatimonadota bacterium | reverse complement strand
GTACTCGTCTTCGGTCTCCTCCCGGCGCTGACTGCCACGGGGGATTCCCTCCACAGTCGTCTCCAGGGTGGCGCGCGCGGTTCCAGCGCCCGCACGTCGCACCTCTCGGGCTTCGTCGTCGCGTTCGAGCTGGCGCTCAGACGCCGAAGGTCTGGTTGCGCTCACGATCCGACCCAGAAGGCTGGACACCGAGGCGGAGTGGGAGCAGCTCCTGGGTCGCAGCAGGCAGATCCGCGGGGCGCTCGAATCGGTATCCGGAGTCACCGCGGTCACCGTGTCCAGCGACTTGCCGTTCATCAGCAAGCCCACCAGCACGCCGACATTCTTGACCGACGGGGCCAGAGGTTCAACAGCACTCTATTGGCGGGCGGACCCGACCTATCACGCAACCATGGGGATGCGCCTGCTCTCCGGAAGGCTCCTCACCGATGCCGACGCGGACGCGAAGGCCTCCGTGGCCGTCGTCAGTGAGTCGCTGGCACGGGCAAACTGGCCCGAGGGCTCACCCCTGGGGCAGCAGTTCGAGTACTACGACCGCGAGCCCGTGACCGTCGTCGGCGTCGTGGGCGACGTGAAGCACGAAACGCTCGCCTACCGGACCGAGCCGATCTTCTACATGCCGCTCGTGGACGAGCAGCCTCCGATGGCGTTCGCGGTCAGGACCTCCAGGAGCTACGGCGCCGTAATGAGCGACCTGCGCGAGGCCGTTCTGGCCACGGACCCGGGAGCGCTGATCGAGACGCTCTCGCCCTATGAGCGGCTGGTGGCCCGGTCGGCGGCGGTGGAGCGGTTCCGCATGATGCTCACCACCGGGTTCGCGATCGTGGCCGCGATCCTCGCGGGCATCGGCGTCTTGGGCATCACGGCGCGGGCTGTTGCCGGCCATCGCCGCGAACTGGGCATTCGCATGGCGCTGGGGGCGCGGGAGCGATCGCTCGTGTGGGATGTGGTGCGGCGCCACCTGCGGCTGGCCGGAGGAGGCGTCGCCGTAGGGCTCGTCCTGGCGGTGTGGGGCAGTCGTCTCATCGCCAGCTTCCTCTTTGGGGTCGCCCCGGGAGACCCCCTGACGTTCACCTCCGTGACGGTCGGTGTGTTGATTCTCGCGCTCGTGGCGACGTACGTGCCCGCGCGCCGCATCGCGGCGCTGGATCCCGCGACGGTGCTTCGACCGGAGTAGTAGCTGCGCGTCTGACACGGGCCAGCGCTCCCCACCCTGCAACCTTTTCGACCAACGCGGCATCCAACAGAAGAGCGGATCTATCGAAGTATGATATATCTGAATTAACGATACTTAACATTTACCTGGGAGACCAGCGATGGCGCGTCGATCCGATTGGCCCGACAACCTCACGCCTGCCGCAGTGCACATCCTCTTGGCGCTGGCCGATGCCGACCGGCACGGTCTGGGCATCGTCGATGAAGTCGAACGCCGCACCGACGGGGATGTGAAGCTCGGTCCGGGGACCCTCTACGGCACCATCAAGCGCATGCGAGAGGCCGGGTTGGTCGGCGAGGCCTCCGAGTCCCGGGACGAGGCGGACGACGATCCTCGACGCCGGTACTACCGGATCACCGACACGGGCCGCACCGCCCTGGCCCGGGAGACCCGGCGGATGGAACGCTTCGTCTCAGCCGCCCGCCAGAAGGCCGTGCGCAGCGTATCGGAGGAATCGTGAGCACACGACGCGAAGTCACCGGCCCCGGGGCAATTGTCGAGCGAATCCTCCGACTCATGCTCTTGCTCTACCCCCGCGACTTCAGGCGGGAATACGGTGTCGAGTGGACCGACGCCGCGCGAGACCGATATACCCGGCTCCGCAGTGAGGGGCGGCGCCTGCCGGGAATCGTACTGCTACGGTTCCTCGTGATCGACGCGGTACAGAGCCTGCCCAGCGTCCGCTCGCGCCGACGGCGTGGGGGTCAGTCCGGTGGCAGACGCCCGTCGGGGGGACGGCGTTTCGCCCTCGTCACGGGTGTCGAGTCGTTGTTGCAGGACGTCCGATTCGGATTGCGCACGTTGCGGAGACGACCTCTGTTCACCGCCATCGCGGTCGGTACGCTGGGTCTCGGCATCGGGGCCACCACGGCCATCTTCAGTGTCGTGGAGGGTGTGCTGCTGCGACCGCTCCCGTACGAGCGCCCCGGGGAGCTGGTGCAGGTCTGGGAGACCTTCCCCGACTGGCTGGACAACCCGCAGTTGGCGGCGGGATGGGACCAGGTCTATCTGGCATGGCCGGACTACCAGCGGTGGCGCGACAATCAAACCCTGTTTCAGGGCGTCGCGCTCTACGGCTCGACGGCACTGACGCTCACCGGACAGGACGCACCGGAGCGGATCCCCGTCGGCAAGGCGTCCGCGTCCCTGTTATCCGTGCTGGGTGTCCAGCCGATTCTCGGCCGGGCCTTCCTGCCCGGCGAGGACGGTGCCAACGCGGAGCGGGTGGCTCTGCTGGCATACGACACGTGGCGGGATCGATTCGGGAGTGACCCGGACGTGTTGGGCACCTCGATCACGCTGAACGGCAATCCCTTCGCCGTCGTGGGGGTTCTGCCACAGGGATTCCGCGTCCGGGGCCTTGGGATCTTCGGGGGCTCCGGCGATCCACCGGTGTGGATCCCGATCGGCGCGGCCGGAGGCCGACTGACCGTGAATAGCCACAGCTTCGATGCCGTCGCCCGTTTGCGGCCCGGCATCACGGTGTCCCGGGCGGCAGTGGAAACGGAAACCCTGTTGAGGGGTGACAGAAGCCCGGAGGAGATCGGGGCTCGGCTGATGCCCCGGGACGAGTTGGAGGATGCTGGACTCCGAGGACCGCTCTACCTCCTTCTCGGGGCGTCGCTCGTGCTCATGCTGATAGCCTGCGGGAACGTTGCCACGCTGCTCATGGGAGAGTTCTCCGGTCGGCGGCACGAGATGGCAACGAGGACGGCGGTGGGGGCCGGCGGTGGACGTCTGGTTCGGCAACTCCTGACCGAGAGCGTTCTCTTAGGGATCGCCGGTAGCGTTCTCGGCGTCACCCTGGCCGTCCTTGGCACCGGCGCGTTGGTGAGACTGGCGCCCCCGATCCCGCGGCTGGATCAGGTTGGGGTGAACGGTGCGGTGCTCCTCTTCGCAGCCTCCGTCGG
>JBDHHA010000309.1:0-2995 GCA_039589615.1 Gemmatimonadota bacterium | reverse complement strand
GAGCACACCCGCGGCGGACGTCGTGGCAATCGGGATGTTGGACGCGCCCGTGCCGGTGTGCCCCAGGACACCCGCGGCCGTGGTCGTGGCCATCGGGATGGTGAAAGCCGACGTGCCGGTGATCCCAGAGGGGGCGGTCCACCAGAAGAATTGACGGGTCGACAGCATCCATCACCTCGCGAAGGGAACCACGCCCCGTGTGAGCACCGGGTCCTTCAGCGCATCGGCACCGGCAGGGATCGAGATATTCGCAGTGGCGTGTGTGGCCGGATAGGAGGTGAGGGCCGTGCCCCTGTCACTCAGTCGGAACAGCACCTGATCCGTGTCCGAAAGGTCGGCCGAGCGAAACTGGAAGCAATACTCCACAGCCTCGTAATCCTGGGCGGCTACGTCATTGACCGCGCCTCCAGCTCGACCGTCGACCTCATCCATGCAATCGTTGTTCCCCCAGAAGGTGCCGGTGCCGGTGAACGTGACACCGTGCTCGGTGGTGTCGTCACCCTCCACGAAGTTGCTGGACAGTGACGACCGAGCGACGAGCGAGAGTGTGCCATCGACACGGTTCCATCCGCCCGCTCCGTTCAGCTCATACTCCAGGTCCCAGTCCTGGTTGGTCACTGCCGCTACCTCGACATGGACGGCAAACCGCAGCCGCACGTTGGTGTCCAGGGCAACGTCACCCGTAGGCCCCACCGTGATCGCTGTGTCCTCGGCCTGATGCCAGGATGCACCACCAGAACCCTCGCCGCCATCGTCAGCGCGCCAACGCCAAGCATCCTCATGTAGGGTTGGGGTATCCAAGAATCAGTCCTTCTGCATCTCCAGATCGAACGGTGTATTGGGTGGCGCGGCCGGGACATAGCCGTCGTCCATTGCGGCGCGCATCGCCCGGTGGTAGTCGGCTGTGTGCATGAACTCCCCCAGCTTGACGAGCCCGAGCTTGCCGCTGACGAACGGCACCAGCCTCGTCTCGGGACCGCTGGCCGTGATGGCGGGGCCGCCGCGAGCCCCGTGCGGCACGGCGTAGTATTGCTCGCCTCCGCGGTGCCAATCGCGCCCGTTCTCGGTGTTCTCCGAGACGCCGATCAGCACGCCGAGAGGCGGGGCCGTGACCCATGAGCGCGGCAGAGCGTAGACCACCAGATCGGTGTCCTCCGGGCCGCCTCCACCATGCACGGATCCGTCCGCGTAGTAGAGCGCGAAGCGCGGGAACCGCCCCGCATGATTGCAGCAACATGTCTTGCAATGGCTCACAGCGTGCTCACGTAATAGGACAGAAGAACGGTCAGGCGTCCCGGCGTTGGCGTCTCGCATGTGATGCGCAGCTCTTCGCCGTCGCCACCGATGAAGATGGCTGCACTGCCGTCACCCTTGACGATGCCGGAGCCCGGCTCGATGCGGTCGTGGCTGATGCACATGCCATCGACGCTCGCCCCCGACGCTGGCTCCGTGGGCACGTTGGCCGTGCCGAAGCCGATGCGGACCTTGCAGCCGGTGGTGGCGTCACCCGCCACGAAGACCGACATGGCGGTCACAACGATCTGCGATCCCGCCGCGACCGTGTCGACGATAGGGTCGTCCGTCTGCACCGCTGTGGTGCTCCACTCGCGGTTGATGATGTTCGGATGCCCGCCAAGCACCCACTGGATGCCCTGGGGCGTGGCAATCGCATCGACGCGATCGTTGTTCGCCGACATCGTGTCGGGGTCCGTGTTGAACTCCCGCGCCTTGAACCCGATTTTCACCGGGTTGCCCGTGTCGGCCGCGTCATCGGCTGCGTCACCGGCCACGGTCCGCGTGCCCGTCCCCGCGTTGGCCGTGACCGTGCCCGAGACCGGCTGCGTGGATGCCGACCCATCGACGACCAGCGCGCCAGCTGCGGAGACCAGGGCCGTGTCGGTGCCATCCGACAACTGGACGTTGACCGGGGTAGCGACAGGCGCATCGACTGTGATCGAGTTGCCGCCATCTTGGATGTTGACGGCTGCGCCAGCCCCCGCGTTGTCAACCGTCACCGCGTGACCGTCTGGGAGTTGGTTGGCTGCCGTCGCCAGCCCCGCAGCATCGGCCACGATGTCCACTTGGACGTTGCCCGTGGCATCGACCGCGATCTGCTGGTCGTTCGTGCCATCGGTCCCCATGGCGCGGAAGCCTGTCTGGCTGGCACCGTGAGCGCCGCCATCGGTGGCGTCCGCGGTGGTGTCCACGGTGATGCTGTTCCCTCCGTCTTGGATGTTCACCGCTGCACCAGCCCCCGCGTTGTCAACCGTCACCGCATGACCGTCTGGGAGTTGGTTCGCCGCGGTTGCAGCGCCTGTCGGCAGCACACTGGAGACCACGTCCACGTCGCCGATGTTGTTCGTGCCTGCAGGCAGGGCCTCGTTGTTCGCCAGCACCACGCGCTGGGTGCCAGCGTCCACCGCGCCAGCGTTCGTGGACACGCCGTTCCCGGCCAGCTCCTCAACGTCAACCTTGAAGTTCCCCGCGGTCGTCACCTGGACGTTGCTGTAACTGCCGCCCGGCGTCTCGCCCGCAATGACCGCCCTGGTCGAGAGCGCGAGATCCTCGCCCGCCAGCGCTGTGGCCAACTCCTCGATCTCGCCCGAGACCGACCAGCGGTTGAGGATCGTCTCCAGCCGGAACACGGTCTGGCCGGTGCCACCGTTGGTGTAGACCACCCGGAACTGGTTGGCCGCCCTGGGTAGGATGAACTGAACCCCGACGTTCGCGGCCACGTCGTGCTGGTCCTGAACGTCCCAGTTGGTGCCGTCGATCGACCACTCCATCGACAGACCATCGGTCGCCGAAGCCTGATCGGCGAACACCTGGACGCTGACCGAGCCGTAGCCCGACACGTCCGTGGCCGTGCCCGTGAACGTGGCCGAGATCCCCAGCGGGGTCGTCGAGCTGTTGTTGCTGTCGACGTTGTTGCTGCCAGGGTTGACCAGCAAACCGTTGGTCACGCTTACCGGCGCGAGGTCGACATCCGAGGTGC
>JBDHHA010000308.1:0-3207 GCA_039589615.1 Gemmatimonadota bacterium | reverse complement strand
GGTGCGATACAGCGACGACGTGCGCGCGGAAGGCGCGCGGCTCATGCTCCGGCGGGAGCAAACCATACACTGGCGTTCGGCATTGACGCGCGTCGATACCATCGCCGGTCTCGTGCACGTCACAGCCGTGTCCCCCCTCCGGTACGTGATCACGGGTGACACGAGGCGCCTCCCGCTTCCCGTCCCCATCGTCTCGATGGCACCCGCGGTTCGTGTGGACAAACACCACTGCCGTGGCGGAGGTGCGCGACGTCCCGAGCTTCGTTCGCATTCCGGATGGGATTGGTTGGGGCGTCGGGCGTTGGAGCGACGCGTTCGTGGTGGTGTTGGTGGTCGTCACGTCGTGGCTCTGGTATCAGCGCCGGGTCATGCGATGACCCTCACCATCGTCCTCGTCTGCTACTTCGGCCTCGTGGTGGGGATCGGCGTCTGGAGTGCCTTTCGCACCAAGAACGAGGAGGACTTTCTAGCGGCGGGTCGCACCATCGGCCCGTTCGTCGGCGGGGCCGTCTTGGCCGCCACGCAAATCAGCGCGGGCACGGTCGTGGGCACACTCGGGCGGCACTACCTCACCGGCGTGTCGTGGTGGTGGATCTGGTTCGGCGTCTGGGCAGGCTGGTTGGTGTCGGCATTCTTCGTCGCGCCGAAGTTGCGTCGCTTTGGCGCGCTGACCGTGCCCGACTACATCGCGGTGCGATTCAACAGTGAGGTTGCCCGCGCCCTGGCGGGGGGCCTCATCCTCGTGTCGTACAGCATCTACCTCGTGGCGCAATTCCAAGCGAGCGGCGAGATCGCCCTCACGATCTTCGGGATTCAGCCTCTCACCGCGATGCTGATCATCGTGGCCAGTACCGCGTTCTACACGCTTCTCGGAGGCGTACGGTCCAGTTCCTATATCGAGTTCCTGCAGACGCTGATCATGGTGGCTGGTCTCGCGATCGCGATCCCCGTCTTGCTCGATCAAGTCGGTGGCGTCCACACGGCGGTACGGTTTCTCGAGGGTATCGACGAGCGGTTACTTGGGTGGTGGTACGGCCCTAAAGAGATGATCGCGTTCGGTGCCGCGTTCGGGTTGTCCATCGCCGCCGCGCCCTATGAGATGACGCGGTTCTATTCGATGCGGGATGAGCGCACCGTCAAGCAGGCCATCGCCGTCTCCATCGGCTTTCAGCTCGTCATCGGCGTGTCGGTCATGATCATCGGCATCCTGACCCGCGTGCTCTTTCCGACGCTCGCCTCAGAGGACCAGGCAAGTGCGATCATGGCGTTCGAGGTGCTCCCGCCGTTGGTCGGGGCACTTCTCATCGTGGCAATGCTGTCGGCGATCATGTCGACGGTCAATTCCATCTTGCTGGTGACCGGGGCCGCCGTCGCGCATGACCTGTACGGCAAGTTCGTGAACAAGACGGCCTCACAGCGACACCTCGTGATGGTGAACCGCATCGCGATCGTCGTGCTTGCCGTCATACCGATCGGCTTTGCACTGCAAAAATATGGTGCCGTACAGGATATCGTCGTCGAACAGGGGAAGTTCATCGCCAGCTTCTTCTTCGTCCCCGTCGTCATCGGACTCAACTGGCGCCGCGGCACAGCGGCGGGAGCGGTGGCCGGGATGCTCGGTGGGTTCCTTGCCTGCTTGATGTGGGAACTCACGCTGCAGGCGAGCTTTGCGTCTCACGGCATTGACGCCGTCGAAATCGGCGTCGTGACCAGCTTCATTTTGTTCGTTGTGGTGTCGCGGTTTACGAAACCGGTCGCCACCAAGAATCTCGAGATCTTCTTCGGAGAGTAATCACCATGAGTGTGTCAAAAGTGGGAACGCCCTACACCTCGTTCTCGTACCTGGACCGGGATTGTGACTACCGCGCATTCGACCTCGCCGACGAGATCGACCGCGTACCGGCGTACCACATCCCGTTGACGGATGAGGAAGAAGCCCGCGCTACGCGATTGCTCGAAGAGAACGTTCTCATCTCCTTACACGAGCATCTCGGTATCATGCCCGCCGACGTGGCGGACTCCAAGGCGTATACCCACGAGGGCCGCATGGCCACCGCCTTTGCCGGCCTCCAGCAAGCCCATTGGGATGCCGTGCTCGACAACCTGATGGACGGCATTCTCAACATCGAATCGAAGTGCGGATGGAAGTGGACGGAGGTCATCCACGACCTCGGCATGCGGTTGTGCGACATAGCCCATCAAGACCTCCTCTTCCATGCGACGACGGTCGATGATATTCGGCGGGCGCACACTGAGGGGCGCATCGCGTGGATCGCGTCGATGGAAGGCTGCGCCATGATCGAAAACGAAGTGGAGCGTATCGAGATTCTCTATGGACTCGGCGTGCGCGCGCTCGGGATCACCTACTCGGAGTCGAACGCGTTGGGCTCCGGGCTCAAGGAGTCCAGCGACGGTGGGCTCACCGTGTTCGGTCGCCGAGCTGTCGAGCGCATGAACAAGGTGGGCATGCTTATCGACTGTTCACACTGTGGCGATCAGACGACCCTGGACGTGATCGAGGCCAGTGAGAAGCCCATCGTGCTCAGCCACATCGGGGCGCGGGCGTTGTGGGATTCCAACCGACTCGCTCCCGACGCCGTCCTCGAAGCGTGTGCCGCCAAGGGTGGGGTGATCGGCGTCGAAGCGGCACCACACACCACAATTTCGCCCGACCACCCCACGCATACGCTCGACTCGGTGATGGATCACTTCGAGTACATCAAGAAGTTGGTCGGGATCGACCACGTGGGGTTTGGGCCGGACACGATCTACGGCGACCACGTCGGCTTGCACAACGTGTATTCGGCCAACCTCTCACTGAAGGAGGCCACCGGCGACCGGTCATTCGGACGTGTGGCGTACGTCGAGGGATTGGAGAACCCAACGGAGGGGTCAAAGACGATCATGCGGTGGCTGGTCAAGCACGGGTACTCCGATGAGGATATCGCCAAGGCAATGGGGGGAAACGCGCTGCGGGTCATGACGGCGGCCTGGGGCTGAGCTGCACCTTGCTGATGGAATAGGACCTAGTCCACGATTAGTACCTGTCCGCTGAGACAGCCTTCTACTGCCTTACTGTAGGCCAGACCAACCGCTTCGCTAGATACATGCACATGGCCGCGAAAGAAACCGTTGTATTTTGCTCGGCACACTTCCAGCACTTCGGGACTGACAGCATTAATGCGAATGCCGCGAGGCATATCAAGC
>JBDHHA010000307.1:0-3005 GCA_039589615.1 Gemmatimonadota bacterium | reverse complement strand
ATCGAGTCCGAAGACGCCGGATCGGCCGAGTTTCACATGACCCGGTCCGGCCAATGCGATCTGATTGCGGAAAGCGACGAAGAGGCCATCGACCTGTGTAGACAGTTGTTCGAGTTCATCCCTGCCAACTGCTGGGAACGGCCGGCGGACGTCCAGCCTTCTGACGACCCCGGGCGCCGGGAAGAGGCCCTGCTGGACGTCATGCCCGACCAGGTCCGGTTCACCTACGACGTTCACGAGATCATCGACCTGATCGTGGACGACGGCGAGTTCTTCGAACTGCAGGAGGATTTCGCCCTCAACATGGTCGTCGGCTTCGCCCGCTTCGACGGGATCGTTACGGGAATCGCCGCCAGCAATCCGGACGAATTGAGCGGCATCATGGAGCCGGATTCATCCGACAAGTACGACCGCTTCATCATGTTCCTGGACTGCTTCAACATACCGCTCCTGACCATGTCCGACACCACGGCGTTTCCACCTGGCGATCGCTGGGAGCGGATGGGGGTCATACGGCACGGGGCCAAGAACCTGCACGGTTATTCGAACCTCACCAACCCGAAGGTGACCCTGGTGCTGCGGCGCTCTTACGGCGGGTCGAACATCGTCATGGGTAGCAGCAAGATGGGTCCGGATTTCATCTTCGGCTGGCCCACAGCCGAGTTCGCCCCGACCGGGCCGGAGATGATGGTCCACGCCGTGTTCCACAAAGAACTGGCCCAGGCCAAAGAGAACGGCAACTACGACGAACTTTTCGAACTCTATGTCGGCACCCTTCGCGAAATGTTCAGTGTGATGAACCTGGGCAAGATCTACACGCATTGGTACACCGTCCACGAGGTCATCGATCCCCGGGATTCACGGCCCCGGATCATCAAGGCGATTCGCGATTCCCTGGGCAAGCGCGAAGAGGTGCCCGACAAGAAGCGCTGGATCAAGCCGGCCTAGCGACAGAAAGGGGTAGACAGAGATGGGTACGCGAATGCAGGAAGCCATCCAGCGATATCGCGAAATTCAAGAGAAGAACCAGCTGGGCGGCGGCCAGAAGCACGTCGAGCGCCAGCACGACCGGGGCAAGCTGACCGCCCGGGAGCGAATCGACGTCCTGATCGATGCGGGGACCTTCGGCGAGCTGGGTTCCTGCGTGAACACCACCGGGGCCCGCATCGACGGCCGCCACACGGACGCGCCCTGCGACGGGGCCGTCGTGGGCACGGGCCGGGTCCACGGCAGGCTTCTCATGCTGTATGCCGCCGATTTCACCGTCCTAGGAGGGTCGACAGGCACGCAGCACATCATGAAATACGCCCGCTGCCTCGAACTGGCCCATCAGTGGGGCATTCCCATCGTCATCCTGCTGGATTCGTCCGGCGGCCGGCTGGGATACCGCGACATGACCGTCGCCGGCATCGACTGGATGTTCCGCCTGGAGTCCATGTTCTCCGGCTGCATCCCCCAGATCACCGTGCTGATGGGCCCCTGCATCGCCGGCGGCGCATACATTCCGACCCTGTGTGACTTCCTGTTCATCAGCCGCGTCTCCGGCAACCTCTGGCTGGGCGGCCCTCGTCAGACCGCGGCGGCCACGTCCGAACAGATCGACCGCAACGTGGGCGGGGCGGACTATCACATGCAGCTCAGCGGGACGTGCGACCTGGTGGGAGACGACGACGAGAAGAGCATCCTGGCCTGCCGCGAGCTGATCCGTTACTTGCCGCAGAACTGTCGCGAAAAGCCGCCCGACTGGGAACGGATCGACGATCCTGCCCGGGAAGTCGGCAGCCTCGAGGACATCGTGCCCGATGAGTTCGACCAGACCTACGACATGCACGACGTCATCCGGGAGGTGGTCGACGGCGGGGACTTCTTCGAGATCAAGGACGAGTACGCCAAGCAACTCCTATGCTGTTACGCCCGGTTCAACGGCGAGGTAGTGGGTATCGCGGCCAACAACCCGGCCTTCCCGGGAAGCGTTTACGAAGTCAATGCCTGCGACAAGTACTTCCGCTTCCTGCAGGCCCTGGACGCCTACAACACCCCGCTGGTCAATCTCGTGGACACGCCGGCCACGGTGCCGGGCGAAGAGGAGGAGGCCCGAGGGCTGCTGCGGCACATCGGCAAGATCGTGGACGCATACGCCACGGCCACGATCCCCAAGATCGGCGTGGTCCTGCGCGAAGCGTACGCAGACTCCGGCAGCCTGATCCTGAGCGGCCTCAAGGGAATGGGCGCGGACCTGACCTATGCATGGCCCATCGCCCGGTTCGCTGTGGAAGCGTCTGAGCTGGACTACCGGGAGGTCTATGGCAAGGGGATCGAAGCGGACGCCTACGAGGGCTATCTGAACCGATCACGCGAGAAGGTCGACGCCTTTGACGCGGCATTCAGCTGGAGCGCCCAGGTGGTCGACGAGATCATCGAACCCAAAGACACTCGGAAGAAGATCGTAGAAGCCCTGGACACCACCAGGAACAAAGTCGAGAAGCTGCCGCCCAGGGCCAAGAAACACGGCGCATCTCCAACGTGATCCGTACGATGTGTCTCGATTTCCTCAGGAGCAGATGAGCCATGAGCAAGAACGTTGAAGTGAGGGCGCCGATGTCCGGAGTGTTCTATAGGAGCGCGGCTCCAGATCAGCCGCCCTACGTCGAGGCGGGCGACACGGTCAAGAAGAAGCAGGTCCTGGCCTTACTCGAAACCATGAAGGTATTTCAGAAGATCAAGTCTCCGTCCGCCGGTAAGATCGTCGAGATCACGGCGGAAAACGAGGTCTCGTTGGGGGACGGGGATCTGATGTTCATCATTGAAACCTGATGGTCCAGCTGGGATCCAAACCGATGTTATCCAAGATCTTGATTGCCAACAGAGGCGAAATCGCTCTCAGAGTCGTGCGCGCCGCAAGAGACCTGGGCATCACCAGCGTGGCCGCGTACTCCGAGGCCGACAGAGACAGCCTGCACGTCCGTCACGCCGACGAAAGCGTCTGCATCGGTCCGGCCAAGAGC
>JBDHHA010000306.1:0-3015 GCA_039589615.1 Gemmatimonadota bacterium | reverse complement strand
GGGGAGGACCCCATGAAGATTCTCATCAGCACCGTGACCGCCGCCGGACTGATGCTGGGGGGAGCCGGCGTCTACGACTCGAACCAGCCCGAGGACGCCAGCGAGAACGAGCCCACGGCAGTGGAGCAACGGGTGGAGAGCCGCCAGCCTACGCTCTCCCGGTTTGAACGCTGGGCGGCCCGGGCCGAGTATCAGCTTGAGGCATACGTGCTGGCGCAGTACGGTTTCGCGCCGCCCCGGTAGCCTGTTCTCCAAGGTGCAGGGGATTCGCTCCGCTGCAGCCTAGGCCCCACCCCTCCAAGGTGTAGCCTTTTCCCCACAGGTCAGCCGACCGCGGGCGACACCGGGCTTCCCTTCTCACCACGGCTGGGTGTAGCTGGCCGGTGGTCCCAAGAATTTCGCTCCTTTCTGACACATTCGCCTCTGCGGGACCACTTTGCCTGACACCTTTTCGATCGCACGCCCACATCCACTACAGAAGCCTGCCTCTTGGGAAGGGGCTGTCAGCACCATAGCTGCTCTTAGCGCTCCCAGAGAGGTGCATGAGGCGCCGTGCTCGGCCGCTAACGGCCGGGTGTGTCATGGCGGCGCCTCGGGAGGGGACTGCTTTTGGCTGTCAAACCTCCTTTCATTCTTTCGGAAGCGGAACACCGCAGAGGCAGGCCCCTCGGAAGAAGCGACGACTCGGGGAGTCCCTCTCGGAGCCGGGCAAGGCATTTCGACGGGAAGCCCATGCGGAAGTTCATTCTGTTCGTCTTCTGCGTGCCCACCGGCGTCTGGAGCATCCTGCTGCTCTCGACTGGGGTCGGTGCCACGACGCTCACCTTTGGCCTGGGTACCCCGTTCAGTGGCGCCCACCAACCCGCTGGCACCGCGCCATGGATCACGGCGACCTTCGACGACTCGTTCGGGGATGCGAACACCGTCCGACTGACCCTGTCAGCCACCAATCTCGTGAGCGATGAGAGTGTCAGTGATTGGTTCTTCAACTTCGACCCCAGCCTCGTCCCCACGCTGCTGACGTTCACCGTGGTCGACAACTCTGCCGCGGTACCGAACGCCATTAACACGGGCGTCGATTCGTTCAGGGCGGATGGGGATGGCATGTACGACATCCTCTTCGATCTACCGCCCCCACCGGGGTCCATGCCGGCGCGCTTCAGCGCGGGCGAGACGATCGTTTACGATATCGTCTACGTTTCACCGATAACGGTCGCCACGTTTGACTTCCTCAGCGCCATGGGCGGGGGGCAGAGCAGTTTCCACACCGCCGCGCACATCGAGGGTATAGGTCCCAGCGGCGACGGCAGCGGCTGGGTCGGCCACGCTCCCGAACCCTCCACCGCCCTCCTCCTCGCCTTCGGGCTCGTGGGGATTGCGGTGGGGCGGAGGCGCAGGGTGGTGTAGCCGTGGTGGGGCCGTTCGTGGTTGTAGAAGCGCAGGAAGCCATCGAGAAAGCGCTGAAGCTGCGGGATCGCCAGCGCCCCTACCGCCGCGCCTACCTCAGGGGACCGCCGAAGCAAAACGGATCTCGACCGAGCAGCTGGCGTACTCGTCGAGGTCCCTCAGTGGACTCTTGTCTGCGAGCTTGAAAGGAGCCTCTGACCCTGCAGGTACGACCATGGTGTTGAGGCGGGTGTAGAAGGAGTCGATGGTGTTTCCGCTGGCGTCGAGGAATTGGACGTAAAAGTAGACGTTTCGCAGCGCCGCATCCGACTGATTGCTGAGTGTGCCAACAACAACGATGTAGCGATTGCCGCCCCTTCCCACGATCTTGAGATTGGTCTCGACGACCTTGAGGCTCGCCGCTCGGTTGCCGGTGTGGGTCTTGGCCGTGTCGGCCCGCGTCAAATAGACCCAGGCGATGACCATGATTGCCATCGCAACAACGAGACCACCCACGAGGGCGATCTCGAGACCGGGGTTTCGCGAGTCGGCGCCCCACCGCGACTGCCAGCTCAGACACGACGGGCAGCGCCTTGCGCCCGGCCGAATCGGCTCGCAGCAGTGGATACAGGTGGGTGTGGCGTTGTTTGAATCCATGTGTCTCAAAGACCCTTCTTCCGAGCAGAATCGGCCGCCGGGACCGCTTCTGGTGGTGAGTCTATCATCAACTGTGCGGGGTGGGTCTTGCTCCATTTTCGAGATCGGGTTCGGGAAGTGGCGAGAGGGTCAGGTTATCGCCAGGCCACCCTCGCCGCCGGTACCGCTCGCCGAACCAGCGTGGCTGCGACTATCACGATCGTTGCGCCGACCATGTCTGCCATGAGGTCCCCGGGATCGGCACTGCGTTCTCGCTGCAGCGCCTGGAGGATCTCGGTCAGCATGCCGAGCGCCCCAGTGCCGAGCCAGGCCGCTACCGTCGCCGTGAGCGGCTGAACCAGCGATATGAGGACCCAGTACAAGAGAACCGTTTCGCCTCCGTATGCCAGCGCATGGGCCAGCTTGTCGGGAAACCACTCGCCCGCTGCCGGTACCGAGGGCGTGACAGCGAGCCAAATGAGAACACATGCATAACAGAGGTTAAGGATCCCCAGGACCAAGGTGCGCCGACCATCAGACATCGACGCAGAGGGTATCACCCCCTTGCGGGCCTAGCTGTGGGTGGCAGCCAGAAAGGCGACAGCTTAGCGCAAGTCCGGCCTCCTGATCGACGTGGCCCGTGTGATCTCGGTCGGCCACAACCGAGCCACAGACCAGGTCCACCTCCGGTTTCGTGACGAGCAGGGCCAGCTCGTGGCAGTCCGGCTGCGGCCACGGCAGTTCCAGGCGCTGGCGAATGGGGTACTGGCGCTGGCGGAGGCACTGGAGGAGCGGGACTGATCGCCATGCGCCGCGAGCCACGCGCACCCATCGGCCGCGTGGGCGTGGTGGTGGTGAGTTGCAGCTTGTTAGGAAACCGACCTACGGAATCGTGGCGAACGCATGGTCGCAGACCGTGCCAGTTTCATCGAAGTCCACCACGAGCGTTTCGCTCGTCGTGCTGACGCCCGCTGACAGAATTCTCTTAATAGG
>JBDHHA010000305.1:0-3022 GCA_039589615.1 Gemmatimonadota bacterium | reverse complement strand
CGTGATGGCCAGGGCGGCGCGAACGCCCGATTCTGGTTTCAGCATCCGACAAGTATAACCGGTTCGGGAATGTGAAACGCCCAGCGACTGGTAGTGGGGTGGCGCAGCCAAGGGACCGCGCGCGACCAACCGCTGGGCGTGGAAACTCTCAGCGCTATCGCTAGAAGAAGAACCCCAGCTCGAGCCGCGCGGCTACGCCGGTGCCCTGGGCGAGGAAGCCACCGACGGTGCGGCCCGCCAGGGTGAGGAACAGGTTGCGGGTCTCCAGACCCAGGCCGGCACTGAAACCGATGTCCTGAGCGCCGCCCACGATCAGCCCCGCCCTGAGCGGCAGCTGCCGGATGAAGCGCCAGGTGGTGCCCAGCTCGCCCTCGAACGGGTACTCGAACACCTGCCCCGTCGTCTTGAGCCGCGCGCTCACGTCGAGCTGCAGGAATCGGTTTGCCCAGGCGCTCGCGGCAAACCGGATGATGCGCGGTACCTTCACCTCACGCGACACGGTGTCCTGGACGGTCAAATCCTTGAACTGCACGCCGTCGGTCGCGAGATCCGAGTCCAGGGAGTCCAGCACCTCGGCGAGCGCCGTGGTCTCTACCTGGAACTCCCACGTCGAGCGCTCGAGGTTGTCCACCGTGACCGTGCCGATGTTCGCGAACATCGCCTCCACGGCGATACCCGAAGTGGGCCACTCGAGCCGCACCATGAAGTCGGCGAGCACGTCGGAACCGAGGTCCACCGTAAACTCGACGTCGGTTGTCTCGAGCGTCTCCACGGTCACCGCGGCGGCGACCGTGTCGCCCGTCGCGCGCAGCCGGCTATCGAGAGTCGTGGTGCCGTTATAGTAAAACAGCGGCTTGACCAGCCGTGCGCCGGCTCCCAGGGTCAACACCACACCGTCCTCGCTGGCGATCGGCCCCAGCCGCACCACGGCGTGCGCACCGAGCTCCTCAGTGCCCAGCGCCACTCCTCTGGAGTCTCCCAGGTCGAAGTCCTGCTGGGCGGCGTTGCCTTCCCGCAGCATGCTGACCGCACCGTCACTCACCTTGCCGATCCCGTAGGAGCGCCCCTTGGCCGAGATGCCGAGGCTGACGTGGCGCCCGAAGGGGCCGCCAAGGTACAGACCACCCTCCAGCTCGCCGTCGACTCGGAGGCCTTCGCCGTCGGGGATGGACGACAGCACGTCCAGCGCATCGCCCACCAACAGCTGGTCGTTGTCGGCCAGGTAGATGAGCGAGCGCACGTCGGCAATGCTGACGGTGTTGTTCCCGACTACGCCGCCGCCCGAGACCACCAGCCCCCAGTGGGGAATCATGACGTGGCGGAAGGGATCCACCCGCAGCTGCGGCGTGCGGCGGTACGCCATGGGCACGTTCGTCGCTTGGGCGTCTTCCGGAACCGCCTGCGCCAGCAGGTCGCCCCCGAACACCAGGGTCGCTGCAAGTGCGATGCTCAGGCGCTTCATGGGGTGCCTCCCGTCCGCACGTAGATCGTTATCCCGGCGTTCACGCCGATCCGGTCCGACGCCCTGATGGCTCCGCGACCGCCGGCCGGCGGCAGGAGCCGCAGCCTGATACCGGCCGTGAACACGGGCCCGAGGAAGATCCGCACCTCGTCGGGCGAGATGTTCACTGCCGAGGTGTCGGTCGTGGGCTGCGTCGCCCGGCCGTTGGCGTCCACTGCGGCGGGCGATACCCGCACCGTGTCGAGCGCGGCCCCCGCCGGAGCGCTGAAGGCATCAGCGACCGAGTCGGCCACGACGACGATGAACGCCTCCACGCCCAAGGGCGTCCCGTTCTCCACGACGAGCGTCGCCACCGCCGAGTCGAGCCGCGCCACGATGTCGTCAGCATTCTCGTCATCCAGGTCGAGGCCGTCGCGCGTGGTGCTGCTATCCACGCTCACCCCGCCCGCCGGAATCGTGAAGTCGAACCCGATCACCGGCTTGAGCGTAACCACGAGTTGGTCGGTGGCCGTGACGGTTGCGTTGGAGCCGTCACCCACCGTGACGTCACCCGCGCCCACGAGGGCCACCCGCTCGCCATCGAGCAGCATGTCCACCAGCCGGTCCACCAGGGCTGCGGAGAACAGGGTGTCCCCGGCAGTACCGCTGCGCGGAATGGCGAAGGTGTTCCCCGCCCCGTCGGCCAACAGGGCCAGAATCGGGGTCCCACCACCGTCAGTCTGGTAGTCGGGCTGGCCTGCCACGCTATCGAGATTGCCGGTGGCGGGGTCGATGCGGACGACGCCGACGAAGAAGTCCGTCAGGGTCGCCGGGGCATCGGCCTGGTTGACCACCGTGACGACGGCGAAGGCCGTGTTCACGCTGGCGTCGCGGGCCGCGTCCTCGAACTCGCCCAGGTTGAGATCCGTGCCCACGAACTCGACGCCGTCCTGCACCGAGAAGTTGACGGGCGGAAGCGGCCCGGAGACCGGACCAGTGATGGCGCCCACGTCGAGGCCGAAGGTCCCCTCGGTGGCCTCAACGGCCAGCAGGCCATCGGACAGCGTAACCGTGGTCACGTCGAGGAAGTCGGTGAGGACGGAATCCACGTAGAACGTGTCTCTGGCAACCGGAATGCTGAGCACCAGCGTCCGCGCCGGTCCGTCCTGGAGCTCGTTCCTGGCCTCGGTAATGCTGCCGGGCTCACAGCCCGTGACAGTCACTCCAACGGCCAGGAGGGCCGGAATGAATCTCGTAATTCGCACGCCTACCAGTCCTTACGGAGGAGTTGTGGCAAGATGCCGCAATCTCGGGGTGTCCTGAACCGGAATCAAGTGCCTAAATCACATGCCAGACAGTGACTTAGCGCACAAAGGGGGTCCTAAGGGGGACCGCCCAGCGGCCCGGAAGCAGGCTCGGAGACCCGTCAACCAACCGCTGGGCGGCCGTTCGAGGGCACGAACCCCCGGCAGCCGGGAGGCTACTCCTCACCCATATAGGGATACCGGTATTCCGTGGGTGGGATGAAGTTCTCCTTGATCGACCGCGCCGAGACCCAGCGCAGCAGATTCATCATGGAAC
>JBDHHA010000304.1:0-3296 GCA_039589615.1 Gemmatimonadota bacterium | reverse complement strand
ACCGAGCCCCCAACGGCGTGCCATCTACTTGCTCTTCCCCGACTCGGGAGCGGCGGGTGACGTTCTCTACCATCTCCCAGACACTCGGCTGTTTGGCAGCACGACCACCCACGGCTGGGATTGGCCGCTGTTTGAACCCACACCTGGGTTCGGCATGGACGGCGCAGGAAATTTCTTCCTGGCCCGAGGATACCCCTATCGCATCGAGGTCTACGACCCCGACGGCCGTCTCGTCCGGGGCATCTCCCGGGAGTACGATCCCATCCCCATCACTGATGGAGACATCGACGAGCTCAGAGGTCTCGTTTCCGCCGTCTACGACACGATGAACAATCGCTCCAATCCCAACGAGCAGCGCAGGCGAATCCTTGAAAGGGTCGATGAGCAGGCGACCTTTCCGCGAGTGAGTTTCCGGGCGCCCCTGCGTGAGCTGCTGGTGGCGCGAGATGGGGCGTTCTGGGTGGAGCGAGCCGACGACGCAAGTCCCGCCCAACTCGAGTACGAGAACTACTACGGTTACATCAACCGGGCCACGGGACGAGCCACGAGATGGGACCTCTTCGATGCGGACGGCCGTTTTCTGGGTTCCGCGGCGTTGCCCCCTGCCTTCAACCCCCTGCACGTCACGGAGCGCAGCGTGACGGGGGTGCTAAAGGACGAGATGGACGTGGAGTACGTGGTGCGGTACAGGGTGGCTTCGGGAGATGGAGATTAAGGCCTAACCAATTGACGCCAAAGGATTTAGAATTCCATGATTAACTGTTGACCCGAGAGACTACCACGAACAACCACACGCCCCGCATTCTCATCGCCGACGACCAGCCGGACGTCCTCCAGGCGCTGCGCCTCCTGTTGAAGGGGGAAGGCATGAGCGCCGACACCGTCTCCTCCCCCGCTGAGGCGATGGGCGCCGTCGAGAAGAGCGAATACGACCTCATCCTCATGGACATGAACTACACCCGGGATACGACGTCTGGGCAGGAGGGGCTCGATCTCCTGGGGAAGGTCCAGTCCTTGGACGGCTCACTCCCCATCGTCGTGATGACGGCTTGGGGGAGCGTGGAGGGAGCAGTCGAGGCGATGCGGCGGGGTGCGAAAGACTACGTGGAGAAACCGTGGGACGACGGGCGCATCCTCGCCACGATCCGGACGCAGATGGAGTTGGGCCGCGCGCTGCGCAAGAGCCAGCGTCTGGAAGACGAGAACCGACGCCTGCGCCAGGACGGCCTGCCCACCATGATCGCAGACTCCAGGGCCATGCAGGCGGTACTGCAGCTCATGGAACGCGTGGCCCCGTCGGACGCCAACGTCCTCATCACGGGGGAGCACGGCACGGGGAAGGAGGTGACGGCCCAGTGGCTGCACGCCGCATCCGACCGATCGTCCAACGCGCTCGTGACGGTGAATGCCGGCGGGTTGTCGGAGGGCGTGTTCGAGAGCGAGGTGTTCGGACATGTGCGGGGCGCGTTCACCGACGCCAAGAGTGACCGGGTAGGGTGCTTCGAGTTGGCGGACGGCGGCACACTGTTCATGGACGAGATCGCCAACGTCGGCTTGAAAGAACAGGCCAAACTGCTCCGGGTCATCGAGACGGGAGAGCTCCAGCGTGTGGGGTCTTCCAAGATGCGCCGCGTGGACGTGCGCATGATCTCAGCCACCAACGCGGATATCCCCAAGGAAGTGGAGGAGGGGCGGTTCCGAGAGGACTTGTTGTACCGGCTGAACACGGTCGAGATACACCTGCCCGCGCTCCGCGAGCGCCGCGAAGACATCCCGGTGCTCGCCACCCACTTTCTCGAGCACTTGGCGAGCAGGTACCGGAAGGGGCTGGCGTTTGACGATGCCGCGATGCACGCCCTCACCAATCACTCGTGGCCCGGCAACATTCGCGAGTTGGCGCACGTCGTGGAGCGCTCGATCCTCATGGCGCAGAGCCAGCAGATCTCGGTGGCCGATCTCGGATTGCGGGGCCGCAGTGAGAGCGGCACGGGCCTCGAGGGTATGACCATCGACGACGCCGAGCGCCACCTGATTCAGCGAGCGCTGGAACGGTCCGGCGGAAACGTGAGCGATGCGGCCGAAGCCCTCGGCCTGAGCCGTTCCGCCCTCTACAGGCGCCTGCAACGGCACGGTATCCATGCCGACCAGGAATGAACGGGAGCACAAACCCCTCAGCCACGATCTGAAGATCTTCGCCCTGGCGTTGGCGTCGGGGCTGCCGGCCGTGGTGGTGGCGCTCATCCTCCTGTGGAACGGCGACTTCTCGGCGCGAGTACAGTGGACGCTGACGGTGCTCGTTGGCGCCGCCTGGATCGGATTCGCCTTCACGCTCCGGCACCACGTGGTGCGTCCCCTGCAGACTATCTCCAACATGCTCGCGGCCCTGCACGAGGGCGATTACTCGATCCGGGCGCGCCAATATCGCGGTGATGATGCCCTCGGGCTGGCGATGATCGAGGTGAACACGCTCGGCGAAACATTGCGCCAGCAGCGCCTCGACGCCGTCGAAGCGTCGGCGTTGCTGTCCAAGGTGATGGAGGAAATCGACGTCGCTGCGTTCACCTTCGACGAGGGAGGCACCCTCAAGTCGGCAAACCGGGGCGGCCAGCGGCTCCTGGGACGGTCGGCCGACGACTTGGTGGGCAAGAACGCAAACGAGTTGGGATTGCAGCCATGTCTGGAGGGAGAGACACCCCGTCTCATGGAGCACGCGTTTACCGGCCAGGGAGGCCGCTGGGAGTTACGGCGCAGCGTGTTCCGGGAGAGCGGCCTTCCGCACCACCTCGTGGTGCTCTCCGATCTCACCCGGGCGTTGCGGCAAGAGGAGCGTCAGGCGTGGCAGCGGTTGGTCCAGGTGCTGCGTCACGAGATCAACAATTCGCTGGCGCCCATTCAATCCCTCGCCGGCACGATGAGACGCATCATCACTCGCAAGCCGCGGGCCGGGGATTGGGAGGACGACCTCAGCCAGGGCCTCCGACATCATCACCGAGCGCTCCGGGGCGCTGAGCCGTTTCATGGCGTCCTACGCGCAGCTCACCCACCTTCCCAAACCGAAGCTCAAGCCGCTGGACGTGGAAGGGTGGGTCAAGCGAATCGCTGGGCTGGAGACGCGCCTCAAGGTAGACGTGACGCCGGGGCCGCCGGCCTCGATTCCCGCCGACGGCGACCAGCTCGACCAACTCCTCATCAACCTCGTGCGGAACGCGGTGGACGCCGCCCTGGAGACCGACGGGGGCGTGCGGGTGGGCTGGACTCACGCCGACGATGTGGACAGCTACGTGGAGGTGTCTGTC
>JBDHHA010000303.1:0-3111 GCA_039589615.1 Gemmatimonadota bacterium | reverse complement strand
TAGTGGGTTCACAATGCGCATACGTCCATTATACATTGAATCAACCAGTGCATCGCTTAGAGTGCTCGGAAGCACTCTAACTCCGCCCGAGATACCTCCAGCTATCGCAGGGTGCTGTGACCGAACATCGCATCGGCCAGCACGTACACCTCCCCGACGAAGGCGGATGTCGACAAGAGGGTATCCCAACGATCGGCGCCGAAACCTATCTTTCCGGGTTATGACGCGTTTTCCATTCGGATTAAGTTGGGCACCGTAACAGGTGAAAATGAATAGGATTGTATACGCTGTGCTATCAGACAGTTTGCCCCGCCGGCCGAGCTGGAAAGCACAGCGTATACGATTCGTTTGGACTAAACCGCCGGGGGAGTCTGCTATGGGGATTCAATCCCAGGGCGATGTCCCCGGGTAGGGTTGGATTTACTTGAAGATGCTGGTGGGTGAGAGTTCGCAGGCGGCCCCGTCGGCGGATTGCCGGGCGTCGCAGTCGCGAGATGTTTGTTTTCCAGGTGGGCGAGGTGGTCGTGGCGGCGATCCGCGCATACCCTCAGCGCTGCGCTTTCGGACAGCACTTTGGAATCGTGGCAGAGTGGCGTGCTGAGGGCGTGCTTCATCACGTGTCGGGTGGGGCGATGGCTGGAGGAAAGGGATTGAGAAATGTGCTGTGTGGTCCCCGCTGCCGCTCCAATCGTCCGATGATGCGCATCGTGCCCTCTCCGCACTCGGGACAACGAACCTTCGACGTTTCGTCGATCAACTCGGCGGTCGGCACGATCGGTTCGGGTTGGTCCTCGACCGTAGCCGTGGGGACATGGCCAAGCAGTTCGCGGCAACGGGCAAGATTCTCCCTCCGGCAGCGGTTGGCCATGAAGCCGTAGTAGCGGATCTTGACAAAGTTCGACGGCAGGACGTGCAGCAGGAATCGGCGGATGAACTCCACGGCCTTAAGCGTCATGGCGCGCTGCTGGTTGCCGTGGGCGTAATCCCTCCACGAGAAGGTGACCTGCCCGTTCTCCAGGCGCAGCAGCCGCCGATTGGAGATCGCCACGCGGTGGGTGTAGCGGGCCAGGTATTTCAGCACCTGCTCCGGCCCGCCGAAGGGCCGCTTGGCGTAGACCACCCAGTCGTTTCGGACCGCCTGATTCAGCAGGCGTTCCATCTCGCCGGGATCGGCCAGGCCGGCGAGGCTTCCGTGATACTCCAGTTCTCCGCGGCCGATTGCCTGCTTCAGCAAAGCGATGAACTTGCCGCGGAAGACGCGGCTTAGCACCCGGACCGGGAGAAAGAAATCGTCCCGGCCGGGCACCCAAGCCGCGCCATCAGCTGACAGTCCGCCCGCAGGCACCACGCAGTGGAGGTGCGAGTGGTGCATCAGGTTCTGGCCCCAAGTGTGAAGCACGGCCAAGAAGCCGATCCTCGCCCCGAGGCGTTTGGGATTGGCGGCCACCTCCAGAAGCGTCTCGCCGACGGCCCGAAAGAGCACGTCGTAGACGACCTGTGGATTCTGGAGGGCCAACGGGCCGAGCGTCTCCGGCAAGGTGAAGACTACGTGGAAGTACGGCACGGGCAACAACTCCGCCTCCCGGGCCTGCATCCAGCGGGCGCGGGCCGGTCCCTGGCACTTCGGACAGTGCCGGTTGCGGCAGGAGTTGTAGGCGATTCTCTGGTGACCGCACTGGTCACACTGTTCGACGTGCCCGCCCAAAACGGCCGTGCGGCAGTTCTGCACGTCCCGCAGCACGCGCCGTTGTTCGGGCGACGCCCCGTACTTCATCAGGTGCTCTTCCGCGTATTGCCGGAAGACCTCGGCCATTTCCAGCCGAGGTCTGTCGCTCATCTTGCCTTCCGTCCTTTCTTGGGCTTCTGCGTTTTGGTCGTCTCGGCGCCGCGCTGCTTCCGGCCGTCCTTCGACGAAGTGGGCCGCTGCTTCCGAGTTTGCTTCGCTGTAGTGGACCGCTGCTTCGAGGTCTTCTTTGCCCGATTGACCCGTGGCTTCCGGTCTTTCCTCGCCACGCCTGGCGACCGCTTCCGCCCCTTGTGCTCCTGTTCGAGCAGGTCCAACGGGCTTTTCGTTTGCGCGATCAACTTCGCGGACACATGGGTATAGAGGGCCGTGGTGCGCGGGCTGGAGTGTCCCAACAGTTGCTGGATCACGCGGAGGTCTGTCCCCGCCTCCAGCAAGTGCGTGGCAAAACTGTGACGCAGGGTGTGCGGAGTGACCTGCTTGTCGAGCTCCGCCTTCTGCCGCGCGTCCCGGCAGACCTGCTGCACCGTGGATACACTCATGGGCCGGTCGAGCGACCGGCCGGGAAACAGGTAACTGACCGGCCGGGCGGCCACCCAGTAGTGCCGCAGCATTTGAAGCAGCACCGGCGAGAGGATCGTGTAGCGGTCTTTCTTCCGCTTCCCCTGGCAGACGCGGATCACCATCCGCTGGCTGTCGATGTCGCTCACCTGGAGATTGACTACCTCGGAGATCCGCAGCCCGGCCGAATAGGCCGTCATCAGGATCATCCGGTGCTTGAAGGAGGGAATCACCGCAAAGAAACGGCGGACTTCGTCGAAGCTCAACACCACGGGCAGGTGTCGCTCCGGCCGAGGGCAGCGGATATCCCTGACGACCTCCGGCCCTTTGACGACCCAACGGTAGAAGTACCGCAGCGCCGCCAAAGCCTGGTTGTACGTACCCCAGGAACGTTTCTTCTCTTGGACGATGTACAGCAGGTACTTCCTCACGTGTTCCGGTCCTAATTGATCGGGACTCCTGTCGAAGTACCGGGCGAACCGGGCCACGTTGTCCACGTACAACCTGATCGTCTTGGGCGCGAAGTTCCGCATCTCCATCTCGTCGATCATCCGCTTGCGTAGTGGGGTCATAAAAGAATCCTTTGACAGAACGGGGTTAAGGGGGTGCAAAACCCCATCATCCCCGGCGAAGGAGCCCGGCGCCGATAAGGGAGGCCGCCAGCAAGTACGGCGGCCGAGAGAAGTCGTCCGATTGGGAAGAGAATGCCGAGAACGCAGCCCCTGGCGGCGACAGCGCCCGCAGCTAATGCCACCACTTCAGGCGTGGCGCCCCAATCCCACCGCGAAGCGGTTTAGTCCAATGTT
>JBDHHA010000302.1:0-3123 GCA_039589615.1 Gemmatimonadota bacterium | reverse complement strand
GATCAGCGCCGGGTCGCGCTCGCCCTGGTCAATGTACGAACCGACGACGCCAGAGACGTCGCGCTCGCGGAAGACCGTGGGCGGCATGCAGGAGTGCTGGAGGCGCGCGAGCATCTACCCCTCCCCCTCCTGGTCGTGCGGTTGGAAGCTGGCCGACGCTCCGCAAACGCTCGGGTTTGCGAGCAACTTGCGGGCCTCGTGGTCGGCGATCATCCACATAAGGTGGGCGGTGGCCGGGTCGCCCGGTACCGGCGGCCACTGAAAATCAGGGTAGAGCGCCTGAAGGAAACACTCGCGGAGTTCGGCGAGCGACGGGTCCGCCCCGGCCTCGGCCTTGAGTTCGGTGAAACAAAGGCAGAAGGCCTCGGCCAACTGAGCGAAATCCTCCGCGTCGACGGGGACGTTGATCACCGCGCCCGCGTCGGGCGGCCGGTATTGGTCCTGGGGGACGGGGGTTGGGACCGTCCCGCCGGGCGCCGGCCCGATGGCTTTGGTGGCCGCAACTTTGAGACGCCGCTCCAGTTCGCTTTGACGCACCGCGCACCTTCCCTTGGTAACCGCGTACGCACCGACGCCGCCGACGCCGAGGCCGATCAGGAGTGGAATGATCATACGGCCATCCCTCCTCGGTGCGCCGCATGGTAGCGGGCGACGGGATCGACGATGCCGGCGGACGTCCGGTAAAGCGCGTGGAAGATGCCGTCACCCCGGGGGTCGCTGAACGCGGTGGCGGGGAGCCCATACTTGACGACCAGGGCAGCGGCCTCGAGCGCAGCTGCGTCCCCGCAACTCCACGAGCCGTGCTCCAGCAGTTGGCGGTACCCAAAGTAGTGCTGGCTTCCTCCGTTGGGATCGATCAGCGTGTCGTCCCGGTAGGGGATGCCCAGGTCCTCGACCTTCTCGGGGATCGCCATCCCGCTGCGAAGCATCGCTTGGAACAGAAACTCGTTGTCCGCCTGCACCAATGCCAAGGCCCGGTCCAGCAGCAGTCGCTGGCCGTCGCCCTTGGGTCCGCATAGGTGAAGGTGAAGATCCATGGTTCTCAGCACTCGATGTCGAAGGAGACGACGACGTTCGCGGATGTGGTGATCGTCGGGTCGTTGGAGACGCGCACGACATTGTAGAACGCGCCGGGGATGGGGACGTTCGCGCTCTCGCCCCCCACTGTGTTGGGTACGATCTCGATGTCCTCGGCGGGCCATCCGACAAGAACCGGAGTCATGGGCGGCAGAATGTTCTGCGGCACGGTGGCGTCCTCAGCCCGGAACTGGGCCCGAACCTGGTCGGGGACGATGGGGACGCCGAGAAGGTTGGAAACATGGAGCTGGACCGAGGTTGCGGCTGGCGGGATGTTGATCTGGGCCCCTACGCCACTGGCCACGCCAGGCGTGCTGTCGAGGTAGACGAGTTGGCTACACTTGATCCGGGGAATCGCATCGGCGTACTGAACGCAGGTGGCCTTGCAGCTCACCTTCGTGGCAAAGCGTGTGTTGACGAGGGCGGCGGCGGTGTCGGGTGCGAAATCTGCCGCCACCATTTCAGCAGGGGTGGGCCCCGCGTCCGACCAGACCAGAATGTCGACGTCGACCTTGTTGGTAGGCGGAACAGCAACACTGACCCCCGCGCCAATGTCGACGTCGCACTGACGGATCGAACCGCCGGCCAAGTAGTACGTGATGCGGGCCTTCGCCGGCGTCCAGTTCTTGAGGACGGACGCCGCCGACGCAATCTGGTCCTCGGTAGGGATGGGGTCGCCGTCCTCAAAAAAGATCGTACCCAGGGGAACGATGTCGAGTTGGAACCACGAGGAGCTATTGATCGGCTCCATCGTGAACAGTCGACGGCCCACGAACTCGTCGGAGCGCGCAGTCGAAACAATCGACGGAGAGACGTCGAGTTCCTGCTTCTTCGTGACGTACTCCCGCTTCCACGGGAACGCCGGCCCGGTCACCGCAATAGCGCGGGCGGGAGCGACCGTGAAACAACCGGGTCCAATCTGCACAGGCGGCCTACGTCCTTGGCCGCCCTAGCGAAACGAGCCTGGGGTTGGGATGCCTCCGGGCGGGCATGGGGGTGGAGTGCCAGGCTGCGGGCCCGGCATCGAAGGTGGCGTCTGCGGGACGCCCGTGCTCTGCTCGGGGCACGGGGGCGCCGTCCCGGGTTGCGGCCCCGGCATGGACGGGGGTCCCTGGGGCACCCCGCTGCTCTGCTGCGGGCACGGCGGTGGCGTCCCGGGCTGCGGGCCCGGCATCGAAGGTGGGTTCTGGGGAACGCCCGTGCTCTGCTCGGGGCACGGAGGCGGCGTCCCGGGTTGTGGGCCCGGCATCGAAGGAGGCGCCTGCGGGACGCCAGTGCTCTGCTCGGGGCACGGGGGCGGGGTTCCAGGCGGGATCCCGGGAATCTCGGGCGGAGTCTGCGGGATGCCGGTCTCGGGCTCGCACCCAGGCTCCGGCTCCGGGATCAGTCCCGGCGGCTTGCAGGGCTCGGGCGACGGACAACCGCTGCCGCACCCTGGAACCCGCTGGCCGTCGGTGAGGACAGCCCATGGCGCGCCGTCGACCACGACGACGTTGGCGACGTTGGCGGGCTGCCCGTGCCGTGCCTTGTTGGCTGGACACACGAAGGTGCCGGTGTCCAGGTTCACGCAGCAAAAATAGGGGGGCGGACAGTCGGGGCAGTCCTCTGGGGGCTGCGCGCACAGTGGCATCCGAGCGGAACCGCCGAGGAAGCTGACCGTGACGATCACGCTGCCGTCGGGCATCGTGTTGTAGTCGGTCAGCACCGCATCGCGGCCGTCGAGCTCGCCGCTGGTGCAGCGAAGCACACCCGTTGCGCCTTCGACCGGCTCCGCCGCCGGCTCAAAGCAGCAGTCCTCGGGAACCGGAACCTCGCAGATCGGGAACTGCACGGGGGCGCTCCCGAACTTGGGATGCGCCACCATGACGACGCCGTTCTGCATGTTGATCAGGCTGACCTTGAGGCCGTGCCACTCGCTGGCGGTGTCGGTGCAGACGAGCGTGCCAGTGGCGACGTCGTAGCAGCAGTCGGGCGGCACGTCCTCGACGCCCGGCGGGCACAGCGGGAACACGGCCGTGAACAAGTTGCTCTGGCCCGGGACCTGGA
>JBDHHA010000301.1:0-3136 GCA_039589615.1 Gemmatimonadota bacterium | reverse complement strand
CCCTGCTTCTCTCCCCCATGGTCGAACGTATTCGGGGCCGGGGCGGGACTCTTCATCATTCCATTGAGCCATAGCGTCATATGTGGCCAGCACTTCCGTATCTACGGCTGGCCGCCCCAACCTCGAGACCGTATTCTGTGACCTGAACGGGGCTGGTGTTCCACAAGCATGGAGGCTGGCATGCTAACGGTCGTATCCATTCTGTCCGCGTCTCTACTGGCCTCCAATTCACCCATCACACCGCAAGACACATCGTTGTGGCGCTACACCACGACCGAGAAGATCGAGTTCTACCGCGTCACACCGCTGGGTGACCTACTCGTGGCAACGAAGGACGAGGTCGTGGTGCTGGATCCCGAGACCGGCAACGTGCGGTGGAGCCGAAACGACATCCTGAAGCCACACGGCGGAATTGTGATCAACCTGGGGCCGTTCCCCGGTGCGGCTTTCGATCCCATTCCGTTTTCGCCGTACGGCGTGGTGCGCACCAACGACGGCATCGCGATGATCGACCTCTGGACGGGCGAAACGAGGTGGGATTCGACGGCCGTGCCGCTCGAGAAGGTGCGCGGCCACCTGGCCGTCCCGCAACACAATTTGGTATTGGTGTACGGAGAGACACCGGAGAGCGAGAGAACCGTTGTTGCCGTTGACGTCGCAACGGGTGATGTCGGGTGGAGGCAAGATACGCTATTCCGAAGGTCGTCCCCCAACCTCCAGAGGATCAACAGCCTGCGTTCTCTCTCCGGTCACCAGCAGCCCCTCGTGGATTCCGACACGACCTTCATCCTCAACCTGAGTAAAGACGGTCCGATGCGGATCCATAGCCGCACCGGCGAGCTGCTCTGGCGGTTGGATTTGGACGAGAACCCACCACTGCTGAGGGAGGGATACGCGCCGATGCTGTATGACAGCGGTGTCCTGTTCGCGCCCTACGACAGAAAGTTGGTGGCTGTGAACGTCGGTGACGGCAGTGTCATCTGGGACCGGCAAGACAACTTTCGGAGCCGGTTGGCCCAGATGGAACTCACGTCGCACGGTTTGGTGGTGCGCGGTCGCGAGCCGCGGGAGGAGGTGTACGCCGGACCCGACGAGGGGTTGGTCACGCCGGCCAGGGATTTCTTCTTGGATCTGGTGGACGCGCAGACGGGCACGTCAGTGTGGCGCAGGGAGGTCAGAGATTTCACAATCGACATGCCGTTCGTTGCGGATGATGACGCTATCGTGGTCACCACGGAGCGGGCACTCGTCGCCCTCGATTACGCGGATGGCTCGTGGCAGCGGCTCGTGGAGTTCGGGTTCAGGGGTGGCGAGACGGCCATGAGTCTCGCGCGAGTCGGAACGAACTACGTCGTCTCGGCCAACCAAAATTTCCTCTCCGTGACCCCGTCCGGAACGATCCAGTACCACAGGTATCTCGAGTCGCCCGGAAGAAGCCTGCTCGAGAACATTGCCATGCTGGCGAGCGCGCGGTTGATGGCCGGTGATTCGGTCGTCGACGTGTCGGAAGTCCTCAACGCCGACCTTCCCGATGGGGCGTGGGCGCGGTTTCAGAACGCCGAGCAATGGGAGAACTACGCCTACACATACACGAAAGAGCCCGACGCTGCGGGACGAGAAGGATTCAGCCTGGTCAGGCTCGACCTGCGCAATGGAGAAGATGTCGGACGAGTGTGGCTCGACGAGCGGCGGCCGGATTACGTGTTGGATTGGATAACCGGCTTCGTGTTCGAAAAGAAGGGCGACAAAGAGATCGTCGCATTCAGGTTTGCCGGCACGAGTCGGTAGGTTGGCAGTAGGTCGATCCTTTCCGGAGAGGTGTGAGCGATGTCGGTAACGAGACGCGATGTGATCAAAGCGATGGGGGTGGCGGGGGCCGCGGCGGCCATCGGGCCGGCGGCGCTGGTGGGGTCGATTCCCAAGGCGCGGCGGTCCCTCCGCATTCTCTTCATCGGCGGAACCGGCTTCATCGGTCCCCACATGGTGCGCAGGGCGATGGAAAGGGGGCACACCGTCACCTTGTTCAATCGGGGACGGACGAATCCGCACCTCTTCCCCGACGTGGAGAAGTTCGTCGGGGACCGGGACGGCGGCTTGGACGTCCTGCGGGGAAAGTCATGGGACGCGGTCATCGACACGTCGGGCTACATCCCACGCGTGGTACGAGACTCCGCCGAACTGCTGCGGGACAACGTCCATCGCTACCTGTTCGTCTCCACAGGCGACGTCTACGCCGACTTCATCAAGGTCGGCATCGACGAAGACTACACACTGGACACGATCGACGACCCCACCAACGAGGACCCGTCGAAGCATTACGGTCCGCTGAAGGTGTTGTGTGAGCGCGCGGTGCTCGACACGTATCCCGAACGCTGCACGATCCTCCGCCCGGGGTGGATCATCGGCGCCGGGGACTACAACTCCATCTCTCCCTACTGGCCCGTGCGGGTACATGATGGCGGTGAGGTGCTGGCCCCCGGCGATCCCACCGACCCCCTGCAGATCATCGATCCCCACGACCTCGCCCGGTTCGTCATCAAGATCCTGGAAGAGGACATCAACGGGATCTACAACACGGTGGGCCCGGAGGCGCCGATGACGACGGCCGAGTTTCTGTACGGCTGCCGCGCGGTGACCTCGACCCCGGTGCATTTCACCTGGGTCCCGGCGGACTTCCTGCAGGAGATGGATGTGGGCGCCATGACCGATTTGCCGATCTGGTTCCCGCCGCGGGACGATTACCCGACGCCGGTCCCGTTCGAGCCCGGCGCGAAGGGCTTCCATCAGATCAGCGGCCAGCGTGCCATCGCCGCCGGGCTCACCTTCCGTCCGCTGGCCGAGACCGCGCGGAGCATCATCGACGAATTTCTTGCCAGAGGCGAGACATGGGAGTCGAGGCCGCGGCGCTTCGGGTTGTCCCGCGAACGAGAGGCCGAGGTGCTGGCGGCCTGGCGGGAGCGAGTGGGGTAGTTGCATCCCGACTCCCGGCCCCGGGGACTGAAGAGGGGAGGGGAAAGAAGGGAGGTGTAATGAAGAACTGGACGGTCGATCCCGATTCCCTCGCGCATTATGTGCAGGGTGTTGCGGGTGACGCATCGACCGTCGGTTGGTTTCGGCTGCGGCGCATTGCAGAAGG
>JBDHHA010000300.1:0-3137 GCA_039589615.1 Gemmatimonadota bacterium | reverse complement strand
GCTGGAGAACGCCACCCACTGCCCGTCGGGCGAGAACCGCGGGGCGATGTCCCGGGCGATGTGGGTCGTGAGGCGCCGGGCCTCGGCGCCGTCCTGCCGGGCGATCCAGATATCACCGTGGTAGGAGAACACGATCCTCCCGTTCGCGATGTGGGGATCGCGCATGAACTTGATGGGATCGGCTATGCCGTCGGTAGGCACCATCGACAGCATGAGGACGGTGGCGGCGGACGCCGCCTTTCGGATAACAGATGTCGGGGACATGAATGCTCCTTTCCCCAATGTGGGACGGTTGAACTATCCGCGACCCTTCACGCCTCGAAGGATCTCCCGGGCTGCATTGCAACCCGGGGCACCGGTGACCCCGCCTCCGGGGTGCGTGCCGGCGCCGCACAGATAGAGATTCGCAATTGGTGTTCGGTAGCGAGCGCACTCCGGCACTGGCCGCATGAAGTACAGCTGGTCCAACGTGTGCTCGCCGTGGTAGATGTTCCCCTCGGTGAGACCGTAGGTCTCCTCCAAGTCCAGCGGCGTCAGCACGTGACGCTGTAGCACCGCCGACTCGAGGTTTGGCGCATACTCACTGAGTGTCCCGACGACAGCGTCCCCCAACTCCTGGCGCCGTACGTCGTCCCATTTGCCATCTCTCAGGGAGTAGGGAGCGTATTGCACCAGCACCGACATGAGGTGCTTGCCCGGAGGCGCAAGGCTCGGGTCCGTAACGCTCGGGATGACGACTTCGAGATAGGGTTTCTGCGAGACGCCGCCGTACTTCGCGTCGTCGTAGGCCCGCTCCAGGTACTCGATGCTGGGGCTGATGGAGATGACCCCGTTGAGGTGGTGACCACCGCCCGGCAGGGAAGTGAAGTCCGGGAGCGCACCGAGGGCGAGGTGCACTTTCGCACACGCACCCTTGAATTTGATGTTGGCGATCTTGCGGGAGAACTCGGGGTTCAGGTCCGAGGGCTGTACGAGTTTCGTAAACGTGTGTCGGGGGTCGGCGTTGGAGATGACCCGCTTGGCTCGGATGACTTCGCCGTCTCCGAGCACGACGCCGGTGGCTCGTCCGTCTTCGATGAGAACATGGGCCACCTCGGTATCGGTCCGGATCTCCACGCCGCGCTCTGCGCCGACCGCGGCCAGCCCTGCGGTGAGCTTGCCCACCCCGCCGCGCACTCTCGCCGTGGGCCGCAACGTGCCGTTCTGCACGCCAACGTGATGATGAAGGAACGTGAACGCCGTACCCACGGCCATCGGTCCCTGGAACATGCCGGTGATGCCGGTTGCGGCGAGCGTTCCTTTTAAAACGTCGCTCTCGAACCAGTCATCCAGCAGTTCCCTCACGGACATGGGGAGAATCCGCATGACCTCGATCATGTCCTTCTTCCCCAGCCGCCGTAGGCGCGCCGCCAGCTTTAGAGCAGTCCAAAGGTCTCGCGTGCCACCGGTCACGACGTTGGGTGGAGTGGTGGCATAGGCCGCCCCCAGCACGCCCGCGGCCTGGGCGACGAGGCGCGTGAAGGGGATCCAGCGGTCGGCGTCGGCCTTTGAGATTTCCCGAATGGCCTCAACGGTTCGCTGGGGGTCGCGCCACAACAGGAGGCGCCCCCGATCGGCCAGGGGCGCGAACACGGTCGGATCCGGATCGAGGATCTCCACGCCGTGGCGTCCCAGCTCCAGGTCATTCATGACGGACGGGTGCAGGGGGCCGATACGGTGTGAACCCGTGTCGAATTGGTATCCCTGGAAGATGGATTCGGTCACTGCCGCGCCGCCGACGACCTCCCGCCGTTCCAGCACCAACGTGCTGAGGCCACTCTTGGCCAGGTATGCGGCGGTGACGAGCCCGTTGTGGCCGGCGCCGATGACGAGCGCGTCGTAGGTCTTCGTCATCGCTACCAGTCCTTCAGCACGTTGAGGGCGGCCAGGCGACCGGACCATCCCGAGATTCCACCTCCGGGATGGGTTCCCGATCCACACTGGTAATAGTCCTTGATCGGCGTGCGGTAGTCGCACCACGCCGGGGCGGGACGCAGGAAGAACAGCTGATGCAGCGACAGCTCACCGTGGAAGATGTTTCCTTGGGTGAGGCCCATGTCCCGCTCCATGTCCCACGGGGTCATGACCTGGCGGTGCAGAATCGCCGAAGGCAGGTTCGGCGCGTACTGCGACAGCGTGTCGATCACGGCATCGCCGAACGCCTCGCGCTTCGTCTCGTTCCAGCCGCCGGTGAGATCCGATGGGGCGTACTGCACGAAGATTGACATCACGTGCTTACCGGGGGGCGCCATGCCGGGGTCGATCATCGAGGGGATGATGATGTCCATGTAGGGGCGTCGGGAAAAATCTCCGTATTTGGCGTCGTCGTACGCCCGCTCGATATAGTCGACGCTCGGACTGATGGAGATGGCGCCACGAAGGTGGGGCCCCACGCCGGGCAAGCAGGTAAAGTTGGGCAATTCGCTGAGCGACAGATTTACCTTGCCCGATGAACCCCTGATCTTGAAGCGACGGATCGTATCCACGAAGTCACCCGGCAGCTGATTCGCCTCGACCAGATTGAGGAATGTTTGTTTGGGATCCAGTCCCGAGACGACCACGCGCGCCGAGATCTCGTCGCCGTTGTCCAACACGACGCCGGTTGCGCGCCCATCCTTGACCGTCACCTGGGCTACGCCGGCCTCGGTTCGGATCTCGGCGCCGAACCTCCGAGCGGCTCCCGCAATCGATTCAGCGATTGCACCGGTGCCGCCCCGAGCGAACCCCCATGCGCGAAAGGCCCCGTCGAGTTCACCCATGTAGTGATGCAGGAGTACGTACGCGGTGCCTGGAGAGCGAGGACCGAGAAACGTGCCGATGATTCCACTTGCCGACATCGTGGCCTTGAGCGGGACGGTCTCGAACCACTCGTCCAGGAAGTCCGACGAACTCATGGTCATGAGCTTGAACAGCGCGTGGAACTGCTCCTCCCCGAGACTGCGGAAGTGTTTGCCGACCTTCAGGAGACCGCGGAGATCTTTGACGCTCAGCGACGTGGGATCGGGCGGGACCATGCCGACGATCGGTTTGACGGCATACGCCAGGTGGTACATCAGCTTGCCGTAGTCGTCGTACGCGTCGGCGTCCCGCGGGGAGTG
>JBDHHA010000299.1:0-3144 GCA_039589615.1 Gemmatimonadota bacterium | reverse complement strand
GCACAACGGCACCGAGCGCCCCTTTGCGAAGAAGCTCGGCATCGGCGTTGCGGTGGAGGAACTCAACCAGAGCGAGTCGGGCGCCACGGTCGTGACGCTCCCCGACAAGCGATTTCTCCATCTGCAGGAGCAGGAAATCACCGTCATGCCGGGGTGCTGGGATAGCCTGGAGTGGGTGCTGAAGGATCGCTTTCGTCACTACAGCTTCGGTGTGGAATTTGAAGCCGAAGTGGTCGTGTATACCGAATATGGCACATTCAAGTATCCGCTACTGGTGAAGTGTATACGGGTTTGAAAGGCCACAACATTCAAATGAATTGTGAGGAGCCGAGAAATGAAGGCGCTGGCTGAGATACAGGTGATACCGATTGGCGTGGGTGTTTCGGTGCGCGAGGAAGTGAAACGTGCTCACGGGATACTCAAGGAATCAGGGCTTGCCGTCGAGCTCCATTCCCAGGGGACCAATGTTGAGGGCGACATCGAAGAGATCTTTGCCGCGGTGGTGAAGGTGCACGAGACGCTGCACGGCGAGGGGACGATGCGGTTGTCGACGCACATGAAGATCGGGACGCGGGCGGATAAGGAGCCGTCGTTGGCTGGGAAGCTGTTCTGAGTCACCGGCAGGCCGGTAGCGATATCTGAGGCTCACGTGGCAACGCCCGCTCGGGCGTGTCCACCGGGGGCATTCGCTCCCGCAACAGAATGCTACTCCCCACCACGAACGGGTACCAGGTGTGAGCTACTGCTGATTTGGCATGAGAGGACGGCTGACCAGGTAAGCCACACGCCCTCGGAGCCCAGCAAGACATGCAGAAGCAGCGGTCCGCCCACTACGCCTTCCTCGACCATCAGAACGTCCACCTCGGTATCCGAGGTCTTGGGTGGAAGCTTCACTGGGCCCGGTTCCGGGTATACCTACAAGAAAAGTACGCCGTCGGAACTGCGTATCAATTCATCGGTTACCTACCCCAAAACCAGAATCTCTACCGATCTCTCCAAGAGGCTGGTTATGTCCTCGTCTTCAAGCCGGTTCTTGTACCGCCCGGTGGGCGACCGAAGGGAAACGTGGATGCGGATCTCGTGCTCCAGGCCATGATTGACTACTCCGACTATGACCAAGCAGTCATAGTAACCAGTGACGGCGACTTCTGGTCTCTAGTCAACTATCTCTACGAGAAGCAAAAGCTGAAGGCCGTTCTCAGTCCCAACGCCAAGGTGTGCTCAGCCCTACTAAAAAAACCGCGCGCGAAAGGCTCCAATTCTTGGAACCGCTCCGGCACCGGCTTGCATACAAAAAATAAAGGGGCACTTCAGCAGGACGGAACCTGAAGACGTACCCCTTCCTCGTGAATCTGATATGAACTCTACCTTCACCTGCTAACAAATGTCAATGTCATACCTCACGAACCCACAAAGCACGGCCGGTCGAGGTCGACCGGCCGTGCTTGTCAGATCCGGCGGGAGTAATTCCTACCGCCCCGAGTTCCCACCTCCCTGACCATCCGTCGTGAACTGCCACCGCCCCTCGGCCAGCATCCGCAACGCCTCATCCACCGCCGCCTTCAACTCCCGGTCAAACCCGTTCAGCTCGTCGTCCGGTGTGTTCACCGCCCACACGTCGGGCGCAACGCCGTAGTTCTCCAGGTTGACGCCGTAGTTGTTGGGTTGGGTGGGATCGTACGCCACCACCAGCGATCCCGGTGTGCGGATCGTGCCGCCGTGAATGAGGCGGTAGCTCCCCGTGGCGATCACCGCCGCGGCGGTGGGATTCCCCACGATCCGGCCCAGGCCCAGATCCCGGAATCCCTTGGGTGTCACCTCGCTGTCGGAGCCGGAGCGATTGTTGATCAGCATGACCTTGGGACCGGCGATGGCCTGGCGGGGCCGCCGGCCCGACGCCCGGGATGCCCAGCGGTTGTTCCAGTACTCGTAGGGCCGCCGCTCCAGGATGTCGAGGAGCTGCTGATCGATGTTGCCTCCCCCGTTGTACCGGATGTCTACCACGATGCCCTGGGCGTCCCAGTACTCGTCGATCTCGTTCTCGAACCGGGCCAGTGAGGGACGGTTCATCGACCGGATATGCACATACGCGATCCTGCCGTTCGACTCCTGCTCGACGTATTCGCGGTTCTCCGCCACCCATTCCTCGTAGCGAATGTTGCGGAGGGACGTCACGGTCTTGATGCGCAGGTCGCGGGCGTTGTCCCCGCCGGGCGAGTCGGCAACCCGAACGGGCACGTACTCGTTGAGGGCGTGGTTGAGGATGGTCCAGTAGTTGTCGCCGGCACTGACGTCCTGTCCGTCGATGGCCAACACGTAGTCACCGACCTCGACGTCCAGCCACTCCTTGTCGGCGGGGCCGTCCCGGTACACGTGGGTCACCTGGTACCGTCCGTCGGCGGCCTCCAGCTCCACGCCCAGGAACTTGGTTTGGTAGGGGCTGTCCATGGGGCGGCTCGGCCCTCCCCGAACGCCCACGTGTGAAGCATTCAGCTCGCCGATCATCTGGTTGGCGAGGTCGTACACGTCCTCGTAGGTCCCGACGTGGGCGAGGAGAGGTTTGTAGCTCGCCTTTATGGCGTCCCAGTCCTTCCCGTGCATGTTCTCGTCGTAGAACCGGTACTTCATGACGCGCCAGCTCTCCTCGAAGATCTGCTCCCACTCGGCCCGGTGATCGACCTCGACACGAATGGAGAAGGACACACGTTCGGTCCGCCCGGAGGGAAGGGCGACCTTGTGGACCTCGAATGACGTCCCCTCGCGATTTTGAGAGAAGAAGGCGCTCTTGCCCTCCTTCGCCGGGGTGATCCCGGTAAAGGCTCCGCTGGCCACTTTCTTCCGGTCCTCGCCGTCGAGGCCGATGGAAAAGAGCGCTTGGCCGTCTTGATCGCGGCTGGTGAAGTAGATCGTTTCCCCGTCGGCGGACAGGAAATAGTTGGTCACGGCGTTCTCGCCGCTGGTGAGCTGCACGGCACGCTTGTCGATCCCCTCCGGGTCCACCGTCATGGCCTGCGCCGAATCCTCTTCCGCTTCCTCGTCCTCGGCTCTCTTCATGCGCGCCTTCACCAGCGGATCGTCGGGATCCTCCGCGTGACGCGCCAGGGAAACCTTGAAGAGGTGGTTCGTGCCGTTGTCGCGGTTCGA
>JBDHHA010000298.1:0-3661 GCA_039589615.1 Gemmatimonadota bacterium | reverse complement strand
AATCAAGACGACACCGACGTTGACGGGTTCGGGGACGCGTGCGACAGCTGCCCGTTTCTTGCCAACGCGGACCAGTCGGTTCCCCTGTGGTACCAGGACCAAGACGGCGACTTTATCGGGGACGCGTGCGATGTGGACGCGGACAACGACGGGGTTTTGGACAAGGATGCGCTCAACACGGACTGGGACGGCGAGCCGGACTCCTTCGGCCTGATCCCGATCGCGGTGGGCGGCGATTCCTGCCCGATGGATTATAACCCTGTGCCGCAGGTCGATACGGACGGGGACGGGATCTACGACGAATGCGACAACTGCCCCGAGGTGCCCAATGCGGACCAGCGCAACAGCGACGGTTTGGGCGCGGGGGATGCCTGCCAGGCCTCCTATGAGGCTCCGCCGAACAAGAAGCCGAACGAGCCCCCTCCGGACACGGACGGGGACGGGGTTGCCGATCCGGACGACAACTGCCCGAGCGTGGCCAACAATCAAGACGACACCGACGTAATCAAGACGACACCGACGTTGACGGGTTCGGGGACGCGTGCGACAGCTGCCCGTTTCTTGCCAACGCGGACCAGTCGGTTCCCCTGTGGTACCAGGACCAAGACGGCGACTTTTACTCGGACGGCACCCGTCAGAACGCCTGCGACCAGCCTGGTGGGTATAACACCGCGGATGCCCTGCTGGCCGGTGGCGGCGCGCTGTCGGGGGAATGCGACGATGCGAACGATGCCGTGAACCCGGGCCAGCCCGAGGTTCCCAACAACGGGATCGACGACGACTGCAACGCCGACACGCCGGACGTTCCCCCGGCGTACGTGGTGGTGTTCGAGATGGCGGGGTACGACAGCTGGCTTCCAGAGTGCGGCGCGTTTCCGGCGCCCGCGACGGTTGTTGCCCGGGTGTGGGATACCGCCGCGCAGGAGTATGTTTCCGGTTCGATCGCCTACTCGTTCTCGCTGACGAGCACCCATTTGCTCGGGAGTTACACGAACGACGAGTCCGACGACGCGTCGCCGGACTTTACGATGGTTCCCTCCGGGGATACGTTTGAGCTGACTTCGGCCGACTGCGGCGGGTCGGCGACGGTGCATGCCACGGCGACGTTCGACGGGAATACGGCCGCGGGAACTTTCACCCTTCCCAAGGATACGGACAAAGACACCCTTCCGGACGCATGGGAGGACGTGTACGGGGGGCTGGACCCGACGGGGGACGACGAGACCCGGGCGGGGAACCCCTACGTGGGGGACGGCCTGACCAACTTCGAGGAGTACCGGGGGTTCATGTGGAAGACCCTGTATCCGTCTTCGGACCCGGTCTACCAGACCCCGGTGTACGTGCCGGGGATCGACGTGGAGCATTTCCGGACGGATCCGACGGGGATGAAGGATCTCTTCGTCGCGTTCCGCAACTACCACCAGGACAACGCTGCGGTTATGGAGGATTTTGCGATCGGGGAAGCTTTTATGAACGCCGGCGTCGCGGTGCACGCGCTGGAAGCCGGTCTCGTGGAGACGGTGGGGGAGAACCACATCGACGTGGCGGAGGTGGCGAACAACCTCGTGACCCCCTATGGCGGGACCGACGGGCACATCAACAAGCGTGGTCTTCGGGACTGGACGTGGGACACCAAGGGGGCGAGCGGGCTGGGGGACGCCGACCAGTACGGTCTGAACACGACCACGTACGAGATTCCCCTTGGCTGTTACTTCACGGACAAACCGTACCTGGATAGTTCGACCCTCGGGGATTCGACCGTTCTGGACCCCATCGAGGGGGTCGAGGACGGCAACGACAACGGGACGGACGACCGGATCAAGGGGGTGTATGAGTCGACCGGTATCATCGATGACGCCTTTTTGGACGGCGACCTGTACGTGCTTGGATTCAAGAACGACAACCAGGATCATTCCACCTTCAACATCAATTCGGGGTCGGCTGCCGACGCAGGCGTGGAGCTTCCCGTGGTGACCACGGTGGGGCAGATCACCCTGGAGTACTCCAAGCCGCACGTGCTCAAGCACACGATCACGCACGAGCTGGGGCACGCCGTGGGGATTCCCCACACGCAGATATCCACCTGCCTGATGTACGAGTACTCCCCGGACTGGAGCCGGGATGAGATGTTCAGCGATGCGGCCATCTCGTATATCCAGATCCACAACGTCGGACCATGAGGAGGCATGCCGTGAAGAGGAGAAGAACGCTTCCTGCCGCACTGTTCCTTGCGGCGATGACGATGGTGTCGGTATCCGGAGGGGTTGCGCCGGGGCAGGCGGGCGATCCTCCCGATGTTGCGGTGAGCCTGGCGTTCAAGGATAGCCTGGCGGCGGACCGGCCGCTGTACAAGTTGGGCGCCCCCATTCCGGCGGTTTTGTACCTGCAGAACCGGGAAGTAGGCGATGTGTATACGTTTAGGGGGTTTGGGGGGCAGCCGTTCCACCTGTTCATGACGTTTCAGGGGCCGGACGGGAAGGGGATCACGGCGCCCCTTTTGGAGGGTACGATCCAGAGCAAGACCCACGTTCCTCCCCCGAAGATGATCCTGGTCGACGAGGGGTCTGGTCCGACGCCGCTCCAGGTGGAGGCGATCGAGACGCTGCCGGGGTCGGCCCCGGGCCCTGCGTGGTCGCTGGAGGTTGCGATCGACGACCTGACCTCGTACTACTCGTTGCCCCTGCCCGGGGAGTACCTGGTCCGGACCGAGATTCCGATGCGGACCTACCTTCCTCCGTTCATTCTGGATGTGACGAACACGCAATACGCGGAGATCGCGCAAGAGGACTGGGAGGGGAAGCGCTCGGCCCTGGTCCGGCTCCAGGTGACGGCGGACGGAGACCAGGATGGATATTACGCCCCGTTCGGGTACAGCGATGTTCCCGGAGAACCATGGCTTGCGGACTGCGATGACGACAATGACTTGATCAACCCCGGGGCGACAGAGATCCCGAACAACAACCGGGACGACGACTGCAACCCGGCCACGCCCGATCTTCCCTCCTGGGGGACGGTGCTGGTGCAGGCGGACCGTCACAGGGTGGGGTTAGGAACCCATCCCGGGTCGGAAAAGATCCCGATCGAGGATATGCCCTTGAGCGTCTACGACAAGTCGTCCGGTTCCTGCGCGGCGGGGTACGGCGTCTCCTGGCATCACTACGCCGAGATCTGGTTGGGTTGCTTTCCTCCGGACGCGCAGGGCACAACGGATTCCTCGGGGAGAGCGGCAATCAACGTCGCGCCCGGGGAATACCTGCTCATCGGGCTGTTCGGGGGTCTCTACGTCGGGAACTCGGTGGGGACGGTGGGGGCGGAGGAGACGGTTCGGAAATACCTGCAGGTGCTGGAGAAGGCGGACGGGAAGAAGTCCGCGGGCAAGTCGAAGATTGTGACGGGCTCCGAGCTGTTGATCATCGAGCCGGAATACGTGGAGTGGACCGGCACGCAGGAGTTGTATCCGTTCCTGTTCGAGAGCCTGGACGAGTGGGGCGTGTCCACCGCGATCTCCCCGCCGGAGGGGTTCGTGGCCGATTATCCCTCCCTGGCGACGCAGGTGCAGGGGGATACCCAGGCGGTGCAGTTCACCGTGACCGACGTCGGCAGCGAGTGGAAGAACACGAAGGTCAAACACAAGATCAAGCACAAGGGGAAGGAGTTCGTG
>JBDHHA010000297.1:0-4825 GCA_039589615.1 Gemmatimonadota bacterium | reverse complement strand
TTACTGTTGCTCCTGGGGCAATATGAGGTGATCCTGGGGGCCATCGACCAGCTCAAGCTGGGAATACTGGGGGATTCAGGGGCTGGAGTGTCCGCCGATCTGGGGGTGGCGCTCGGGGCCCTCGACGTAGTGATTCCCGTGGGCGTAGGCGTGATCGTGGGGGTCGTGGGGGTGAGCAACCTGCTTCGGTGGCTTCTCAAACGCCACAAACAGCCCACGCTGGGAGCTCTCTTGGGGCTTCTCGTCGGAGCGGTGGTCGGTCTGTGGCCATTTCGGCATGGTGTCCTGCCAAAACCGGGGGATGTGGTGGACGGCATGGTGCTCGCCGCCGGAGACCTCGCCAGATTGGATCCGGCGGACTGGCCCGTGGAATTCTTTGGTCCCACAGCCGGGCAGTTGGTTGGCGCCATGGCCCTCGTGGGATTGGGGTTGGGCCTTACGTTGGCCATCGATCGACTGAGTGGAGGCGAGGCCGCGGATCATGGTGGTTAGAGATGGATAGCGACGACTCTGCCATTCGGGCGTACCGGTGGATCGTTTCTGGCAGGGTCCAGGGCGTGGGCTTCAGATGGTTCGTTCTCCGGGCGGCGAGGCAGACCGGGGCAACGGGTTGGGTGCGGAATCTCTGGGATGGTCGGGTGGAAGTCATGGGGCAGGGTACCGTGTCCATTCTACACGATCTCGAGAGTGCGCTGGAGAAGGGACCCACGATGAGCGTTGTGGAAAACGTGGAAAAAACCGAAGTAACATCTGAGGTCAGTACCTTTAAATCATTTGAAATCAATTAAATAGGGAGTTTTCTAGGTGTCGAAAAACCTCCGAGAAAAATTCTATGGTGCGGTGCGCGACGTGCCGGACTTTCCGGAGAAGGGGATCGTCTTCAAGGACATCACTCCGCTTCTCCTGGATCCGGAACTTCTGGACGCAGCCGTGGGTGAGATTTGCGGCGCGTTTCAGGATGAGAATGTGGAAAAAGTCATGGCCATTGAGTCCCGTGGGTTCATATTCGGCGCCCCGGTGGCACTGCGGTTGGGGGCCGGACTGGTCCTGGCCCGGAAGGCCGGGAAGCTGCCGTGGAAGCGGCACCGGGTGGAGTATGCCCTGGAGTACGGAACCGATGTCATCGAGGTCCACGTGGACTCCATCGCGGACGGCGAGCGGGTCCTGGTGGTGGACGACGTGCTGGCCACGGGTGGCACGGCCCAGGCCGCCGGGCGGGTGGTGGAGCAGGCTGGTGGCAAGCTGGTGGGCATGGCCTTCCTCCTGGAACTGGGCTTCTTGAGCGGCCGGGACAAGCTCGGCGGGGCCGACGTTAGGGCCCTCCTGAGCTACGACTGAGCGCTGGGACGGGAGGTTGGAGTGGGCCCAGGGCATGGTTATGTTTTGAGGCTGCGAAACGCCCCTGTAGCTCAGTTGGATAGAGCAACGGTTTCCTAAACCGTAGGTCGCGTGTTCGAGTCACGCCGGGGGCATTGCGCCCCAAGACGTCTGGGGCGAAAAAAGTTGCCGATCGAAAGCCGCAAGGATCCGTGAGCAAGAATAAAGAGAAGGACACAAAGCCAGCCGGTAGCGAAGCCAAGCAGCCGCACCTCCATACAGGATCGGACGCTGGGGACCGCGTCGTCGAGTGGTTCGCCCGCCACCAGAGGCAGTTTACCATAGGGGTGGTAGCCGTTGTTCTCCTGGGGTTCGGCGTGTGGTTCACCCGTGCCGCGCAGATTCGCAAAGAGGAATTCGCGGCCCGGGAGTTGGGTCAAGCGCGCGTCGCCGCCGGTGCGGGCAACTTCCAACTTGCCGCATCCGACCTCTCGCGCATCATCACCTCGTATGGCGGCACGCCGGCAGGACAAGAGGCGGTGATTCTCCTGGCCAACGTGCATATGCAGCAGCAACAGCCAGGCCTCGCTGTGGCCGAGCTCCAGGACTTTCTCGACGGCGGTCCGCAGCGGGAGTTTGTGGGGCCGGCGGCCGGACTTCTGGGAAACGCCCTGGAGGAGATGGGAGACCTGGCTCGGGCGGCGGATGCCTATGATCAGGCCATCGAGGCCACTCCGTACGCCCTCATTCAAAGCGAGTATTTGATGGACCTGGGCCGGGTGGCATGGGCCATCGGCGATACGGCCCGGGCTGCGGAGGCCTACGAGCAGATCATCGAGGCCAGCGAGGACAGCCCGGCGGTGACCGAGGCGACGTTCCGGTTGGCGGAGATGCGGCGGGCATCCGCTCGGTAACGGGGCGCAGGTCGGGCCTCTGAGAGGCCAAGAGAGGGTCGAACGCTGGAGATGCAAAGGGCGAGTTCGGGTGGGCTCGCCTATTTTTTCTCACCCATCGACTTGTCGTATAAGATATGTTATGTCAAGTAGCGTTGGGGAATTATGTGGACAAAGCTCGCATTCCAATGGGAGACATCATGTTCCGAGGGTCCAGCGAGCCCCATCGGGGTCTTCCGGCTGTGGAAAGCCGCTGCTGGCAAGGTGGTTTTACAATAAGGGGTTAGAGTAAAACGCCCCGCAGGATCATCCGCGCCTGTCCCGTGAGGCGCGGCTGGGAGAGGCCCAGCAGCGGGTGTGCAGCGGGCTCACCGGAAACCTCGAGAATCGCCCCCGAATTCGTCTTGACCTGCCATGGGAGGTCAACCTGGGCCACGTTGGACAGGGTTGCCGCCGCGGCCACGGCACCGGTGCCGCAGGCCAGGGTTTCCGCCTCCACGCCCCGCTCGAAGGTCCGGATTCGCCACATTCCGTTGTTGCAGCCTAAGAAATTGACATTGGCGCCTTCGGCCCCCAGAAAATCGTGGGATCGGAGGGCCCTACCCCGCTCCTCCGGGGCTGCAGCCGGAGCGTCGATCTCGTCCACGACCACCACCAGATGGGGGACTCCCACCTTCACGAAGTGGATGGAGCGCTCTCCCGGGGCCATTTCAATATCCGGAACCGTGAGCCCAGCCACGTCGGGAAAGCCAATTTCCGCCCGATCACCGTCTCCCGTCAGCACCCGGGCCGGGAGTGGCGCAGAGGGAGGCGTTGCCGCACATGGCGGCCCTGTTCCCGTCCCTGTTGAAATAGGTGAAGCGGATCGTGCCGGTTCCGGACCCGGGCTCGATGACGGCGACGCCGTCCGCGCCGACGCCCGTACGCCTGGCGCAGACATCCCGCACCCTCTCCGGAGTCCAGGTTGCCACGGCACTGGTGCGGCCATCGACCATGACGAAGTCGTTGCCCGAGGCCGACATCTTGTAGACGACGGTTCCCTTCACAATCTCCTCAGAATTGACTGGAGTCTGAGCCTCCACACCATCCAGATCGCCTCGCGGACGATCCGACCCGACATTTTGCTGGTCCCGTCGGCGCGATCCATGAAGACGATGGGGATTTCCCGGATCTTGAAGCCCTTCTTCACCGCCCGGAGGCTCATCTCGATTTGAAAAGCATAGCCGTTTGAGTGAACCCGGTCGAGATCAATGGCCTCCAGCACCCGCCTCCGGAAGCACTTGAAGCCCCCCGTGGCGTCCCAGAGCTTGAGACCCGTGACGACCCGGGCGTAGACATTGGCCATGTAGCTCAGGACAAGCCTGCCGATGGGCCAGTTCATCACGGTCACCCGGCCCTCAAGATACCTCGATCCCAGGACGAGGTCAGTGTCCTGGATCGCTTTCAGGAACTCCGGCAGGTGCTTGGGATCGTGTGAGAAGTCGGCATCCATCTCGAAGATGAACTCGTAATCCCTGTCCAGGGCCCACCGGAAGCCTGCCAAATAAGCAGTGCCAAGCCCGGATTTCTTCTCCCGATGCAGGACGTGAAGCCGATCATTTTCCGCCGCCATCCCATCGGCGATGCTCCCCGTGCCGTCCGGGGACCCGTCGTCCACGATGAGCACGTCGATGCACGCGTTCTGTTCCAGGACCTGGGGCACTATTTGCGCGACGTTCGAGGCCTCGTTGTACGTGGGGATGATGACCAGGGCCCGCTCAGCCACGTTTCCTCCTCCGGACGGCCACGGGGGCGGCGAGACCGATGGCGACGAGCAGAAGCGAGGCCAGGGTGATCCCCTTCCCCGTCCGATACGCGTCGCTCTCGAACGTGAGCTCGATCTCCCGGGCGCCGGCGCTCACGGGCACGGTGAGGACCGCTCCGTTGCCTCTGATCGGGGTCACCGCCTGTCCGTCCACTGTAGCCTGCCACTCGAAGTACCAATTCTCGCCGATGACCACGAAGGCGTCCTGGGGTGCCGCCGGGTTGATCTCGAGGCGCATGTGCCCAGGCCGCCACTCGGTGACCGTCACCGACGACGGGACGCTGTCGGGGATGGCCGAGAGGCCGGGGGGCTCGTCGGGGTACGTGGAGTCGACGACAACCACCCGATCGACCGGGAACCGGGGGTCGGTGAACGTGGCGACAACCTGCTCCTCGGGGAGCTTGAGGGCCGCGGGGACGATGCGCGCGAACGGGATATCCTCTGCACGCTCGAAGAGGTTCGCCGAGATGCCCCCTGCTGTCGCGACGTTGCCCAGAACGAGGGTGAAGCCCGGGAGGGTGTCAGTCCACGTGCTGGGTCCGATGACGTAACGGGCTCCGTAGAGGTCCAGGAGCTTCAGGTCTCCCCGACCGAAAAACGGCAGGTTGGTCCAATCGGGCCCTGGCCCGCCTGTGAGCTGGTCGAAGGCGTGGAGCTCGTTGCCGTGGTGCCCCAGAAGCTCCGGGATCCCGTAGGCCATGAGCACGGCGCCTTCGGCGTTGGTGGAGGGGTACACCTGGAGGTTCATGACCCGGTAGGGGCCCTCCACCGCCTGCAGATGCTCAGTGATGGGGTCGCCGGCAAAGAGCAC
>JBDHHA010000296.1:0-3194 GCA_039589615.1 Gemmatimonadota bacterium | reverse complement strand
TTGAGATTCCTATGGTTGGCGGACTCCACCACCGATACAGCCGGATCGCAGCCTGACTTCTCGTCCTGCTCGTTTGACCACAACCCCGAATCGCAGCGGGTGATGGCGACCGGCTTTTCCTGCCAGCGATCCGTCGCAACGAACCCGGTCGCGCTTTGACGGTCGTCTACACGCAATGAGTGACGACGATCACCTCGCCTTTCGCTCCTGCATATCCCCGGATGGATTAAATAGAAAGGACAAGTCAGATGACAGGAACATGCTATTCGTATCGTGGATTTGTATAAATTACCCTTGACATTGAGTCCGGTTTCTTATATGCAGAGTTCAAACACGACAGGTGGAGCCGATCCCCTCGGCCCTCTCCCCGGCAGGTGGGGCTGAAGGGCGGCTGGTCAAGACCGGCGGAAGGGAGGAGTCATGAATCGTGCCAAATCCTACGACTTTGTCTCGGCCGGGCGAGGAGGAGCTCTCCTCCGAATGAGCCTCCAGATCGTCCTTCTAATAATGCTGACCGTGCCGGCGGGCGCAGCGGCCACTATTGAGCCAGTTGCCGGAGTCTACAACCCCACAGGGGCGTCGGCCCTCGACGTGCCCTTCAGCCCTCGCTCCGTTGCGACGGATCCATCGGGGCGGCTTTACGTCGCATCGGATACACGAGTTTACAGGATCGATTCCGGAGGCGAAGTTTCGATTGTTGCAGGTACGTACAGAGCCGTTGGATTCAGCGGGGACGGCGGTCCCGCGACGAATGCGGAGTTGAACCTTCCCGCGGGTCTGGCCGTGGACGCGGCGGGCAACCTCTACATTGCCGATTACGACAACCACCGCATCCGAAAGGTGGACACCGACGGCATCATCACAACGGTGGCTGGCAACGGCGAACAGGGTTTCAGTGGTGATAACGGTCCTGCGACCAGCGCCCGGATCGACAACCCCTTGGCCGTGGCCACAGATGCCTCGGGAGACCTCTACTTCACCAGTGCAAACCGCGTACGAAAGGTCGATACGAACGCAGTCATCACCACGGTGGCCGGAGGCGGACCGATTCTCCCGGGCGGCGATGGGGGGCCGGCCACGAGCGCAGGTCTCGCCCCGCTAGGACTGGTACTAGACGGTGCGGGCAATCTCTACATTGCGGATGTTTCTCCCTTTAGGCACGCCATCCGCAAGGTCGACCACGACGGTGTGATCACCACGGTGGCCGGAGGCAACTGTGCTCCACCACCTTGTGCTGGTGGCTCCGGCGGTGACGGTGGGCCTGCAACGGATGCGGAGCTGAACGCCCCCAAAGGTCTGGCCGTGGACGCGGCGGGCAATCTCTACATCGCCGATTCATACAACCACCGCGTCCGTAGGGTGAACTCCAGCGGCATTATCGCCACGGTGGCAGGGACCGGCACCTCGGGATTCAGCGGAGACGGCGGGGCCGCAACGGATGCGGAGCTGTACTTCCCCGGTGACGTAGCGCTGGACAGCGCGGGCAACCTTTACACCGCCGACACGAGTAACCATCGCGTCCGCAAGGTGAACACCAGCGGAATGATCACGACCCACGGAGGCAATGGGGAGGAGCCTTTCTTCGGCGAAGGTGTCCCCGCCATCAGCGCCCGATTCAGGTCCGCCGAGGCTCTGGTGCTGGTCGGAAGAGATCCTCTTCGGCCAGAGTCTTCCCGCCATCAGCGCCTAACTCAGGACCGCCACGACTCTGGTGCCGGGAGAAGTGATGGGCCGATCCTCATCGCCGATTATGGTAACGACCGCGTTCGTCGGATCGACGCGGAAGGTGTGATCACGACCGTGGCCGGCAACCCCTTGGGGGTCGACGACGATGGGATCCCCGCCACGCTCGCGCGTATGCATCCCTGGGGGGTTGCCGCAACAGCGGCCGGCGGCTTCTACGTCTCCGAACCATCCCACAGGATCCGCAAGGTGGATGCGGCCGGCTTCGTGGAAACGGTGGCGGGCACCGGGACCGCGGGCGAGAGCCAAGACGGCGACCTCGCGGTACTCGCCCAGCTCAACTTCCCCGCCGGGATGGTTCTGGACGGTCTGGGGAACCTCTACATAGCCGAGCCCGGGAACCATGCTGTGCGCAAGATCGCGGCCGACGGGAGAATCTACCGGGTGGCGGGCCGGGGGACTCCGGGCTTCTCCGGCGACGCCGGACCTGCGACGGAGGCGAGCCTCAAAGGTCCTCTTGACGTGGCCCTGGACGCGGCGGGCAACCTTTACATCACCGATCATCAGAACCACCGAATCCGCAGAGTGGACACCAGCGGCATCATCACGACTGTAGCGGGCACCGGAAGTTTTGGTATGAGCGGTGACGGCGGTCCGGCCGTGCTGGCCGAGCTGAATTTTCCCCGCGGATTGACCTTGGACGAAGACGGGAATCTATACGTCGCAGATGCGCGCAACGACGTCGTTCGCAGAGTGGACACTGACGGGATTATCACAACGGTGGCAGGAGGTGGCTCTATCTACGCGGAACACGGCGCCATGCCGGCAACCAGCGTGCGTCTTCTCAGTCCGCACGACGTAGAGGTGAATGAGGCAGGAGACCTGTTCATCCTGGAGGGGGGCGGCGATCGACTGCTCAAGGTCGTCAGCCCGGGCGAGGTTGAAATCGACATCAAGCCGGACAGCGATTCCAACCCGATCAACCCCTCCAACCGTGGCGTGATCCCCGTGGCGATCCTCGGCTCGGACACCTTCGACGTGTCGGAAGTGGATGTGACCACACTGGGCTTCGGACCGGATGGAGCGGCACCTACACACATGAAGGGCGGGCACCTGGATGACGTGAACGACGACGGCCTCACGGATCTATTGTCGCACTACCGCACTGAGGAGACCGGGATCGCCTTCGGCGACGAGGAGACTTGCGTCACGGGAGAGACCCTCGACGGGATGGCCTTCGAGGGCTGCGACGTCATCCAGACGGTGCCGTCGTGTGGCACCGGCTTCGAGCTGGTGCGCTGGACCACCGAAAGTAAACGGTCGTCCTTACTGAAAACTCCGTCCGACCTTTAGATCCGGGGTGCCGGGGGCGGGAGTCGAACCCGCAGGGGCCAGAGGCCCGAGGGATTTTAAGGACACGGGAGAGGGGCAGCGAACAAAGGACTTAGCCAATGCGTTGCCCTTTTTCCGTCCGAGCATTACGAGTAGGGGGTCTACAGTCCGAGCGTTAG
>JBDHHA010000295.1:0-3226 GCA_039589615.1 Gemmatimonadota bacterium | reverse complement strand
CTTCCAAATTACTCCGTTCAGTTCCGGTCAGGCACAGGAGAAAAATACGCCTGGTGGTACAGTTTGGAATTTACTGAACTGGTTAGCCTTGGGCCTTTCCACGAGGATCGGGAACGCGCATAATGTGCGTATAGAGTGCGTATACCGCGTATACTTTGCTTGTCGACCCGACGTGCCGGCCTCGCGAGGAATTCCTGATCGGGTCCACATGATGGGCAAGCCGGAAGCCCGAAGAAGCGTAGCCGGCACAGGAATCTTCCCCCCCTCTACCGGGTTGCTGCCACTAATCTAGGCAAACCTCCCTCCCCCTTTTGTGTTGACATTCTCCCGCAATAGCGGTAATCTTGTATGGTGTGCCTATTTTTTAGGCACCGTGCTCGCTATTTAAGCACTGTCCTGGAGGGTCAATTCCGTGAAGAACCAAGCAGGAAAAGCCGTCGAAAAGAAACTCGGCTCCGTCGAAGGGGAACAGGGTGCCCCCAAGGAAGCTGGGAGCAAGCCGCCCCAGAACTTCGGCCACGGCAGCGCGAAGTCGTCGGGCGTCTCGGGGTCGATCCCCAAGGAGTCCTGACATGAGCGATGCAGCCCGTCGCGTCAAAAACGCCGCGAGGGATGCCCGCTCGACGGACGATCTTGTCGACGATGGTTTCGGGCCGATGGTGTGGGACGAGAACGACATGCTCGCTTCCCCTCTCGACAAAGAGACCCTCGACGAGCAGGCATCCACGCAAATGGGCGAGATGTGGGAGTCTCGCCGCAGGGACGCGGACTGAGGAATAGGTGAATGGTCGCCTCATATCCACTTCTGGGAGGCGGCGTACCAGCCGCCGTCGGAATGGACCGCCCCTTGCCGGAGCGGTTGGGCGAGCCTGTTGCGCCGGACGAATCCGGGCCCCTGACGGCCGACTTCATCAAGCGTCTCCACGACCAGATCGCAATGGCCGAGAAGGAGATGGAGACGTTCCGGGAGCAGAACAAGCAGCGTCAGGCGCTCTATTCCGGTCACGGCTACGGGACGAACGAGGAAGAGGTCGACACGCCTCTGAACGTCTACAATCTCGCCCTGCGAATCTACCAGCGGCGGCTCATCAGCGGCGACCCCCGCGTCAACGTGCGGTCTCGCTCTCCGGAGGCTCGAACCGAAGCCTACGAGTTGTCCCTGGCCTGCGAGCAGCTATTCCGCGAGATCAACCTGAAGGACACGATGAAGGAGGTGGTCCACCAGGGGTTGGAAAGTGTCGGAATCGTCAAGGTGGCAGTGACCGAAAAAGGGATGGACGAGTCGAAGGGGTTTTTGCACGACGCCGAGCAGCCGTTCTGTGATCCGGTGCTGCTGGAGAACTTCGCCTACGACACCAACGCCAAGCGGTGGGAGGAAATTGACTGGTGCGGAGACCGATACCGGCTCCCGCTCGAAGACCTGAAAAACCCCATGTGGGACCAATCGGTCGTGGCGACGATGGACACGAAGGAGTCCCGCCAGGATGAGGACTTGCGGCAGAGTCCCGGTGAAGAGAGCGTCCAAAGGATGGGCGTGGAGGATTCGGTATTCCGCGACGACCTGCGCCAGTACGTCACGGTATGGGACGTCTGGCTCCCGAGAGAGGGGCTGTTGATTACGATACCGGACGGGAAAGGACAGCCGCTTCGCACCGTGCATTGGGAGGGCCCGGAGAACGGCCCCTACCATCTGCTGTGCTTCGACCCGATCCCCGGCAACATCATGCCGGTTTCGCCGGGCTCGCACCTGGAGAGTTTGGCGAAGCTATTGAACCGGGCGATCCGGAAGCTGGGGGACCAGCTCGATCGGCAGAAGACCAACCCGACGATCTCGCCGCACGCCCAGAATGCTGGTGACGACAAGACAATTCAGGATGCAGAAGATGGACAGGTGTTGGTCGTACAGAACCCGAAGGACATAGGTGAGGTTCGCACGGGCGGTATCGACCAGCAGTCCTACGCATTCACCCAGGGACTCATCAGCCTGGCCTCCTGGCTAGGAGGAAACTGGGATTCGCTGGGCGGGCTTGCCAGCAACGCCCCCACCGCGACCCAGCAAGAGATAGAGGTTGCTGGTGCGAACGGCCTGATCGACGAGTTGTCCGACAAATTCACGGGATTCCTCCAGCGAGTCACGACCGATCTGGCGTGGTACATCTACAGCGACCCCCAAGGTACCCGAAAACTCATCAAGCGGGTTGAAGGGACGGACCTGAAGATTGACGCGGTGTGGGGCCCAGAGCGGAGGACGAGGGAGTTTTTCCTGTTCGAGTTCGAGGTAGACCCATTCAGCATCCACGTCCGGTCTCCTGAGCAGAGAATGCGGATGTTGATGGACCTGATCCCCCGCGCGATGCAGATAGCCCAGGCCAAGATGCTGTTTGCCCAAGTCGGGGACGAATTGGACACCGAAGGGATGTGGCGGTTGATGACTCGCTACAACGGATTGACGGAACTGGCTGAACTGATCCGATCGTCAGGCAGGCCGATTACGGCCGAGCCCATGGACCGGATGCCGAGCGGCAATGTGCCGGGAATGCCCCACGAGTACGTCAGGCGGAATGTTTCCAGTGGGGGCGGACCGACAGAGGGGCCGGGTCAACAGGCGCTGGCGATGATGATGTCCCCAGGGAATGGAAGCGGGGAACAAGGAGCGCCAACGTGAAACGAAGAACATGGTTCAAAGCCGTAGTGGCAATTGGGGCTACCGCGTTTTTTCCCTGGATGAAGCGGGTGAAAGCCGTCGATGATCGCGACCAGACTGTTCGGATCAACCAGTTGCGTGATCGTATTTCATTCGGATACACATCGACCGACATCACGGGCAAGGAAATGGTGGGGCGTCTAATAGTTGGCAACCATACGGATAACGAATCATCCGTCGTGTATTGTGACGCCGACTATCCTGAAAGTGATGGTACATATCGTGTGTCTTGCGTCGCAATCAAAAAGCGATTGGCGCAAACGATGGATGACAAGACGCTCTGCATGGAGCTTGGAAAGGGGTTGATCCGGAGTGCGATGAGGGGACATCGGCAGGGTTTGTTAGATCCCGGTCCTCCACCCGAGTGGATCACGTAAGGAGTACCGACGTGAGCTGGCGGGACGATCTTACCGATGAGCAGCGTGATTTCATGCGGGACGTGCAGGGCAACCTGTCGCATACCCGTACCCGCCCTTCCGGCACGAAGGTCCTGCGAGACGGAGAGTGGGTTGAGCCGAAGGG
>JBDHHA010000294.1:0-3228 GCA_039589615.1 Gemmatimonadota bacterium | reverse complement strand
GCGGCCGAGCTCTGCAACCTGCTCGTCGAGGCCAAGCGCGACGGCCGGCTCTCCCGCAAGCTCGACCAGATGGCGCGCTACGACGTCGTCGTGCTCGACGAGCTCGGCTACGTCCCCTTTGATCGCGAGGGCTCGGACCTGCTCTTCAACTTCGTGACCAAGGTCTACGAGCGCCGCAGCCTGGTCGTGACGACCAACCTGCCGTTTGCGAAGTGGTCGCAGGTCTTCGGCGACGCCACCGCCGCGGCCGCCGTCATCGACCGCATCGTCCACCATGCCACGGTCCTGCAGACCAAGGGCGCGAGCTACCGTCTCAAGGACGCCAAGGCCAAGCGACCCCGTCGTCGGAGGAAGGAGGTGACCCGCTCGTGAAGACCCAGGACCCCGCAGGACAGCGCTCGCGGATGCTCTCCCTCGCACGGGAGGGCGGCCTCCGCGAGCAAGATGTGGGCTTCCGTCAGGCTCCAGGAGGGGGGTGCGGGCTCCGGTGGCCGCCGGGGGCGTCCCACCTCCACTCGCTACGCTCGCTCCGGTGGGACGCCCCCGGAACATCCAAACAGGGGTCCCTTTTCAAGTGGCCGCGGGGGTCCCTTTTTCTCTGGCCATTTCCATCACAGGCGGCGCTCCGGCGTGGTGGCAGTGATCTGGGGCATACAGAGGCTCGCGGCACGCCGGGCTTGAGCCGCCCGCCTCGGGGCGCTGTCTGGAACTACAATCGGGCCGTGTGGATCGCGGGACTGGTGCTCTGCCTCGCGGCGGACCCACAGATTGAGAAGATCCTCGCCGTCCTCGACGCGCGCGACGGCGCCCTGAGATCCTTCGCGGCCAGCTACTACGAGACCGTGGACGGGGAACGGATCGGCCCCCGTTTCTTTGCCTGGAGCCCCGAGCGGAGCCTCTATCGCGGGCCGAAGTTCAGCCGGCCGTTCGGCGTCCAAAGCTGGTTCACCGGCAGCCGCGTCAAGTGCGAGTCGATCTACTACAAGGACACACGGCAGGTGCTGTGGCTGCGGCGGGAGCTGGAGCCGGTGACCATGGTCTGGCAGGGGACCCGCCAGAAGAGCAGTCAGCCCTGGATCGCTGAGGAGAGCGGATTCTTCTGGGACAACAAGCTCCTGAGCGAGTTCCTGCGCGAACGATGCGTGCAGCTCTTGGGGCGCGAGCCGGTGGACGGCCATCCGTGCGTGAAACTGATGGTCACCAACAAGAGTGGGAAGTTCCCGGATCTGCTTTGGCTCGCGGAGGACTGCGACTACTTTCCTTGCCGGGCGGTGGAGCACGACCTGGGCAGCCAGGGTCCTGCTCAAGGCGTTCGCTTCTCGCAGCAACGCGGCAAGGGTGGCCCCGTGGTCCGGCTCGGTGAGTGGATCTACAGCCCCACAGAGGAAACCCACTGGGAGGAGTTGCGAAACGCGGGGCCGATCTGGTATCCGTTACGCGTCCGCATCACGAGCGTCTACGACGACGACCGCGTGATCGAGGCCGTGCCGGGGAGCGTCCGCTTCAACGGCGAGGTCACCGAGGACGATTTCGACTTGCCGTGGCTGTACTTCCTCGATGACTCGCTCGACTCCGGCTACGCCGCCGTGACGCCGTTTCTCCGTATCACGCTCGAGGGCGCAAGTGCGGTCGCCGTGCTCGTCCTGTGCGGCGGCGTGATTGTCTGGCACCGTCGGCGCCGCGCAGCAGCAGGATAGTGCGGTGCATGGGAAGCCCTCCTTGCGCCATGGCCCGCTTGCCATGCTACGCCCACAGGCGGTTCTCGCCAGCCCCTCCGGCGTCCCGCGCACGTCACGGTTCGACGTTTCTCCGTGGCTTGGCGGGGCAATCTTCGGACGTGGGCCTGCAGCAGGTGGCTCTTCCGCTCGCTGCAGGCACCCCACGCGCACTTCCGGAGCGCCCATCGTGGCCGCCTCCAAGGAGGAGACCGGGGAGCACGCCGAGACGGGAAGCCCCCTTTTCCTTCGCAGCCCCTCGCCCCAAGCCCTTCTCACCACTCCACTTGCGCCGCGACGCAAGCAATCACGCACAGTATTCACGGTGCGTTTTGCACGGTGCGTTTTGCACGGTGTGTTTTGCACGGTGTGTTTTGCACGGTGCGTTTTGCACGGTGCGTTTTGCACGGTGTGTTTTGCACGGTGCGTTTTGCACGGTGCGTTTTACCCGGGTTGACCGGGGTGCGCCCAGTCCTACGCTGGGTGCAATGCTGTGAGGGCGCGCGCATCGAGAAACTTGGGAGGGCGCGCCTTCCTGCACAGTGGAGGGGAACAAATGTCGCACCTGATCCCGAGTTCTCGCACCGGCAAGGTCTGCGCGCTGCTCGTGCTCATACTCGTTGGAGGCGCGCTCACGACGCTCATGCACCAACGCGCCGAGGCCGCGCCGTATGTCAATCCGTTCTGGGCCAACAACTCCCCGTCGCCCGAGAGCGCCATCAAGATGGTCTCGGACCTGGCGATGTCGCCGGAGGGCGTGGACGTGCGCACCGGCGAGATGATGTGGGACCACTTCCTGTTCAAGACGCCAGGCGTTCTGGCGGACAACATCTTCGCCATTCGCTGGCGGTCGATGATCTCCGGCTCCAGCCAGCTTGGCAACCAGATCCTCCCCAGCTGGGAGATGACGGCGCAGTACATCGTCATCAACCAGCAGAACCCCAACGCGCCTGGCGGGCACCGGGTCGATATCCGGCATCCGACAGGTCGCATCGATCCCTTCATGTGGAACGGCGCCGCGTATGTCCCCCCGCCCGAAACACCGGAGGACGAAGTCACCGGGGCACCGGGAGGCTACACGTGGACCGACAAGTGGGGGAACTCGGTCACATTCGACCCTCTCGGTATGCCAGCCGTCTACACGGACCGCAACGGGAACACGGACAACTTCACTTACGACGGCATGTACCGAATGACCTCGTTCACCGACGATCGCGGCAAGACGTACACGATCACCCACAACGTGAATAACTACATCAGCTCGATCACCGATCCCGCGAGCCGGACGTGGTCGTTCACCTACGACGCCAGCGACAATCTGCAGACGATCACGACGCCGCCCACCGAGAACCAGCCCGCCGGGATCACGACGACGCTGAACTACGACGGCCAGAACCGACTCATCTCAATCATCGACGGGCGAGGCAACACGGTCTGGGAGTTCGCGTACGTCGGGGGCACGGGACAGATCGAAAGGGTCACGATCGCCGGCGCCCCCGTGGCCTACGGCTAC
>JBDHHA010000293.1:0-4255 GCA_039589615.1 Gemmatimonadota bacterium | reverse complement strand
GTCGAGTACAGCCCCTCGCTGTACGCCAGCGGCACCCTTGATAGCGACAACGACGGTAATGCGTTCTACTTCTACGGCGTTTGTATGCGAGCGCAGGGAGGTGCCGTAGACGCGACTAACGGGTTCCACTTTATTGACCCATCATTCAGCGGCTACATCTTTGGCAGCGTTATCCGTAACCCCGGAACGGGCGCTCACGGCCATTGGGTTCTGTGGAAGGTGTCCTCTGGCACATGGACAACTCTCGCCTGGCAAGAACAGACGGGAGCCGCTCTGCCGTGGCAGAACGTGACGCTACCAGACGGCGGTAGGTTTTCCCCCGTAAGAATCGAAGCCGAGGTGGCCACAAACGGCGCGAATGCTGATATTACGGCCAGCTTCTACATCAACAACACCACACCAAGAAGTGTGACGTGGAACACCGGGGGCGCCACCTACTCGGACACCTCTCCGGTATCGGGTGCAGGGCGCTGCGGCTTCATACTGCCCACCCCGAGGAACTACGGTTCTTCAAGCATAGCTACACATGGTGTGGTCAGTCGGTTCTCAGCAAACACAGGAGGCAATAACCCGACTACTTTGTTTGAGGACACGATGGCCCGGCGTGACCTTCTGGCTTGTCGGGAGGTTGCCGGTCGAATACGAATCACGGGGGCAACCGAGACTGGCCGCAACCTGATGTCGCTTTACTCTGGCGACTTCTACGGCAACCAAGAGACCCAAGGCAGCTCTTACAGCAACGGGTTTTATGGGCAGATCGAGGACGAGTCAGGCGGCGCTGACCAAGTCGAGATCGGCCAGAACGTAGACACTTCTACCGTCCACCAGACTACGGGCTGGTACTTGTCGCAGCAGACCAGCATTGACGCGCCGCAGGCTCGTTACGAACTAGCCTGTACCCTGGATAACGGTCTCACCGATGATGGTGATGGGGTCGGAGTCGCGCTGCGTTCATCGGTGTCTCGTGGCGAGTACAGTCAGCAGGCCGACTCCCAAAACGGAAATGCCCGCCTAGACGCATTCAAGAACGGGTATGTCGCGTTCGTCAAGAAGATCACAGGGAGTTGGGAGGTTGAGCTGCGTCACTACGATGGCGCAACCAACTCCTACGCTGTCCTGGCGACAAGTGCCTCGGCCCCTACCCTCTTCCTGGGCACGGAGTTCCTGCTCGACTTCGAGGTTCAGAGCATCGACAACGGGAGTCAGACGCAGCGGCCTGCCTTCCGAATCAAGATCGACGGTTCTACGGTGACGATGACTCCTCAGATTCAGGGAGTTATTAGCGGCCTGAACGGGATCATACTTGATGATCGTAGCGCCGCGACGACGGGAGGGGATGGCGTAGGCTGGATCTTGGATCGCGTCGATCCCATTCAGGAAACAACCGATGTTCTGCTCGTAAACAGCCTAACGCCAAAGACGCTCTCGGGGGACTTTGCTCTTGACGGGGGGTTTGGTGGGGATGAGGACGACTCGACGTTCTTGACGGTGCCCCTTCTGACGGAGGTTGACGGAGCCTCGGGCGAGCTTACGGTGCCGACGCATTGGCCGGTAACGGTCGAGGACTTCTGGATTACCAACCGGGCCAGGACCCGGACATCTTTGGAGACGGTTCGTCCCCGCCAGACTCAGGGTCGCCGGAGATGGACCGTTACAGTCAACGCGGAATCCTCCTCTGAGGCCAGCGCACTACGCAGCTTCGCCTCCGTGCGGGGCGCGGCGACACCGTTCCAGTGGCAGGACCCCATAAGCGGCGACAAGGTATTCGTCCGGTTCACCGAGGAGTCGGTCAGCACGATCACCCGAGGCGTCGTGGCGCTGGAGGGTTACGAGTTCCAGTTAGACGAGTGCCTGAGCCCGTATGACTTTGATCTTCCGACGGGCTCGTTCGCAAACCACGATCCGGTATCTACGAACGCCCAGGGGAACTACTTTGACGCCTCCTTCCCCCAGGCTCATGTAGCGGAGGACAGTAGCACCTACGACATTCGAGTGGTATTGATTGAAGAGACCTCTATGCCGGACGGATCCGTTGATAGTAGCGGCGGCTCTCCTGGGGTGCATGTAGACAACTTCACCACGAGCCCAGCACCGACGGGTGGGTGCGTGATCCCGTACACCATCGAGTCTGTCGCCGGATACGATCAGCCCGAGGTCGGTGTTCACTACAACATTACCGCTGGGGCATCGCCGCTAATCTTCGCGGAGGGTGAGACCGAGAAAACAATCACGGTCACTCTGCTCAACCAAGCAACGACTTGGTTTGCAGAGAGAGCGATGTCCTTCAAGATGCAGCAGACCGGCGCTCAGTCAGTTGCGTTTGACGGGTTCAGGAACAGCGAGTTCCGCCTATTCATATCAAGCGTAGACGCGCCTCCTCGCGTTCAGCACATCTCCTCCAGCGATCTACCGGTGAACAGACAGCAGGGTCAGACGTTTGACGTGCAGGTCCAAAGGGAGGCGGGGTTCAACAACACCAACGAGCCGATCAACGTGTGGTATACCGTCACGGATGGCTTGAATACAACGCTCGGTGAACATTACGAGATGGTTGACGGGAGCCGTCCCGGCCAGGTCGTTATTCCGCCGGGGTCGAGTTCTGCGTTTATTACTTTCCGAGTGCCAGCGGGTACGAGTGCGGATAGTTACAGCTTCACTATAGACATCGACCATGAAGCTAATGACGAGTCAAACAAGAACTACTGGATCAACACCAACATCACTCGTGGCGAGCTGACGCTACACCCCAATGCCACGCAAAAGCTGTGGTGGCCCGGCCAGACGCAAGAGTCGCCGTACATTCCATGCACCAAGGCGTACGGCCCCAACGGTGCGCTCAATGGCGATGGGTCGCCGTGGCTGTCGTTTACGACTGGCGCAAAGCTCAACACTCAGCAAGACCCAGCGGCGGGCCTGGCGATCCAGTCGGTCGGTCAGTTCAATAACGCGAATTACGGGGCGCAGTATTACCGGGACGGGTTCAATGACCAGTTCTTCTGCGACGGCCCCGAAGCCGTGTCGGACGTGCAGGACTGGAACGTGTGGTCGTTCTATTGGGCAAAGCCGCCGAGCCCGTACCGATCACCGCGATACGTCCGTGATCTTTGATCGAGACGCCCAAAGCTCTAACAAGAACTATGACGGGACCACCTACGGCACACTGGGGGGGACGGTCACAACAGGCGAGGGGGTCTGGAATATCTACCGAGTTCTCGATAGCGGGGTTGGCGACCTAACGCTGGCGAACTTTACCTACGGGATTATCGAGGAGTCGATCAACGATCCAGCGACCAACCAGGCGGCGAACCACACCCGCCTATGGCTCAAGTATGAGCGCAACACATCAGACCCGGACGACACCGGCTACAAGCCGGTGATGCTGACGTGGCCCGTGTACGACACTAAACTACGCCTGCCTGGCTTACGGGCACACCAAGGAGATGGTGTCTTCGGACCCCGGCAACCCGAGCCGCCACTGGCCTCGCCCGCGAGGGGAGTGGGAGCCCCGAGGTTACGCCGTCAAGGGGACGATTGTTTCGCGCACGGTGAACCTGACGGTGACTTGATATGGTGAAAGACTTACCCCTCACAGCGGTCATTGAGAAGAACAAGCTGGACAGCTCCGACCCGCTCGTCTGGCTGTACGAGGTGAGGACTAAGGATGATCCGCCCAAGATGATCCGGCTGACCACAGAGTCCACGCTTGTTTCGTTCAAGGGGAACGCCTACTACCCCGCCCCGATCACCAATCAGGGGATCGAGCAAACCAGCGAGGCCGACATCGGCGGCGTGGATGTGCTCATCGGTAACGCTTCACTTGAGGTTGCCGAGATACTGGAGGCTTCGGATGGTCTGATCGGCCAGCAGGTCCGCATCACGCTTATTCCGAAGGGGCTCCTCGGGGACCCTACGGCAGCCATCTCCCACGAAGCGGACATCGTCGGCATGTCTATGAGTGGCGGGGGTATCCGCCTGCGCCTGGGGGCGAGGAACGCCTACCAGTCTGGATTCCCCCCGTTCAGGTACACCAGGAGAAGATGCCGCTGGCTATTCGGTTCGGTTGAGTGTGGCGTCAACCTCGACACTAGCGATGGATTCTCGCTATCGGAGTGCCCAGGATATACGCTGCAAGCGTGCCGAGAGGTGGGTGACGCCGAGGTCGCTGCGGGGAGGGACCGGCTTCACCCAGAGAGGTTCGGGGGGTATCCCGCCATCCCGAAGACGAGGAGATTCTGATGCAATACGCCGACCTGCT
>JBDHHA010000292.1:0-3477 GCA_039589615.1 Gemmatimonadota bacterium | reverse complement strand
TGTGGTGGCCTAGCCCGGACGGAACCCAGCGCCGGTTCGAGATCGTCGGCGTGACCGGGGACGTCATGGCGCGGAACTTCCTGATCGATCCCGAACCGATGGCCTTCGTCGCGGGTCCGCAACACCCGTATGGCACGAGCAACGCGTTGATGATCACGCCGTCCATCGATCCCTCGGCATCGGTCCCGATGCTGTACAGGTGGCTGCGGGATTATGAGAGCTTTCTCGCAATCATCAACGTACTGCCGTACGCGGAGGTGGTGAGCGGGTTCGTCTATACCCAGCGCATGAACGCCGAATTGTTCTCGCTGCTGGCGGTGTTTGCGTTGATCCTGGCGTCCGTCGGGATCTTCGGCGTGATGAGCCTGACCGTCACCCAGCGCACGCGGGAAGTCGGCATTCGCATGGCCATCGGGGCACGGCGCTGGGACGTGGGAGGGATGATGATCCGCCAGGCGATGGTGCCGGTGGTCCTCGGCGTTGGGGCGGGCTTGGCGGCGTCTCTTGCGCTGACCAGGTTGGTGCGGAGCCTCCTCTTCGGTGTGGAGCCCACCGATCCGGCCACGCTCGTCGGCGGCACCACCGTGCTGGTTCTTGCCGCACTGGCGGCCGCGTACCTGCCCAGCCGACGTGCCGCATCGGTGGATCCGGTGACGGCCCTTCGCACCGAGGCGTGACGCGTTGAAAGAAAACCCCCGGGCAGCCCGGGGGTTTCCCTCGTTCATATGTCACGACTTACCGCTGGTGTTGCCGCATCCTCACCGCCCCTGCTTCCACCAATGCGTTGAGGTAGTTCTCGACCGCATCCAATGACACGAGACCGAGTTCCAGTCCGTACTCTCCGTTCACGGCCTGGTAGATGTCGAGCACAGACCGTTCACCGTCGATGAAGTTCCGCACCTCCATGCTGGTGAAGCCCGGGAGTCCCTCCGCTCTGACGCCCCGGGACTGGATGGGCCGGCTCTCGACATTGGGAACCATCCGCTGGGCGTCACGCTCGTCGTCAGTGAGGGAGGGGCGGGCAGCGCGGACGCCCCGTGAGCGGGCCAATCCCTCGTAAAAGGTCCAGATCGTCCCCAGGTCGGTTTCCTTCGCCGCCTGTTGTCGCGCGAGGAGCGCTTCGATCGCCGCGGTGTCGGCCGCCGGATCGGTGCACGTGGCACCCCGGGTCAACTCCAGCACGGAACCGAGATTGATCGCTTCGCGGACGTACCACTGGGTGAACGATGCCTCGAACGCTTTGTACCCCTCCGCCAGCTCGTTGGCCGGCAGGGAGGCGAGGTGGAGACTCCAGTCGCCGATCTGCGACGCGACGCGCTCACCGCCCCGGGTAAACGCCTCGGCGGCTACCACCTGGGCGTCCACGTCGGGCGAGCCCGCCACCACGGCGCCGATGGCCGCCGCGATGAACGCCGACCGCTTCATCTGGGTGGCATCCATCCCGTTGGGCCGATCGTGGCTCGTGTGGTACACCATGTCGGGCCAGTGGTTGAAGAACACGGAGGGGACCCCGCGGTCGAGGAACACCACGTGGTCGCTGGAACCGTAGTACGGCTCGATCCAATAGCGCCACGGGTCCCGGGTGCCGTAGGCATCCACGATGGGGAAGCTGAACCCGTAGCCGGTGCGGCGCTCGTGGATGTGCTCCGTGTTGTTCTGGCCCACCCACTCGAAGAACTCCTGGGCCACGTCGCCGATGTAGTGCATTCGGGAGTCGGGCATGCGGATCAGGCGTGTCGCGTTGTTGTTGATCGTGACGTTCTGACCCGCCATGTCGATGTTGATGTTGGACGTCACCTTCGCGAACTCGTCGAGATGGCTGTCGATGTACGCGTTGGTGCCGCTGAACTCCGCCACCCAGAGAAACCGCATGTTCCGGGAGGGGCGCTGGAGATAGCCTTGCTCCATCGCCTCGATGAGGGTGCGGCCGGCCTCCAGGATGAGGACCGAGCCCGAGCCGTTGTCGGCGGCGCCCTGCTTGGTGGTGCCCTCGAAGAGGTGGGCCGAGTAGTACACCCACTCGTCGGTGGAGCCGTCGCCGGGAATCACGGCGGTGGTGACCTCGTTGTCCACGGTGCGCATGGCCGATTCCACCACGGCCCGCATGCGGAGCGGTCCCGCTTGGATCAGGCGGTCGAGGTCGTGCTGCATGATCGCCGAGATGTTGAAGGCAAATCCGGTTTGCGGGCTGCCGATGCCGCTCCACTGGATGGCCTCGGGGACGACGCTGGGCCGTGGCGTGGCGACGTTCACGACACCCAGCGCCCCGTGGGCCGTTGCCGTCCGGAAGGCGCCGCCGGTGCTGGTGTTGCTGAACACGATCTTGCCGCGGACGTCCACGTTGTCGTAGGAGGCCTCGTCGGCGGCGTCTGCCAACCAGACCACGTCACCCTCGTACTCACCGGTCACACTCCCCGACGCCAGGACCGTGGGGATGTCCTTGAAGTCCGTCACCTTCCACACCACCGGTGAGGTGACCCACAACTCGCCGCGGATGCCGTCCCACGCCGGACGGGTGACGGGGTACCGAATGACCTCGACGTCGCTGAAGCCATACTCCCGGGCCATACCGGCGATGACCTCGGTCTCGAGGTACGTACCGGCCCACTCCTCGGGCGTGCGGTCGTGGTTGTAGCCGGTGAACTCGATGAGGTTGTTGAGGGCGCGGGCGCCGGAGACGGTATTGGCAATGCCCACGACCGTCCGGTCGGGAAGCAGCGTCGTCTGCTGCGCCACGATGGGCTGCGCGGACAGCGCGATGGCCAGCAACCCCACCACGACGGTGGAAAGAACACGGGGTTGGCGCATGGTAGCTCCTAGGGAGAGAGGATCAGTAGTGGGTAGTCGTGCCGGTACTGCAGGGAATCAAGGGGGATGTGGGGGTCGCGGAATGAAATTGAGGTGAGACTGGGGTGAACCTTTGGCGAAGAGGGGGAGGGAGGGCGTATAGCGTCACGCCTGGCGGTCACCGGATCAGCGGGGTAAGATGCCCCTTCTGTCACGGGAATCCCTCATGAAACAGCTATCACGTTGGATCGCATCCCTCTCTGTCCTCGCCATCCCATTGCTGGTCGCCAGTTGCGGCGGGGGTGTCGGCGATTGCGTCACGACCTACACGGACGGCAGTTCCATGCTCAGATAGTTGCGCACAGACGGAAGGGCTGAGCGTGGTTGCGAGCTGTTTCTGGGACGGATCGGTGCGGACGATTACGGGTCTCTGAGCAGGACAGGCGGGCACGCTTCCCACGCTGTAGGATCTCACTAGTTCCCTCTTCGGCCGAGGGGCTCCGGCGTTCGGGAAGAAGGGAGGGAGGAGTGGCGGGCAGGCTGTTGTCGTCTGCACCTCGGTGGAGGCCGAGCCTCGATTCGGATGTGCGCCGCTCCGCTGTGCCTACCCGCCGAGGTGAATATTGCCCGGAGGTGTCAACGGGGGATCAACTCGGTGTGGGCCGGGTGGATAGGATGCGGGTCGTGTGC
>JBDHHA010000291.1:0-3289 GCA_039589615.1 Gemmatimonadota bacterium | reverse complement strand
CGCGCCTTACAGCAACGAGCTGTTCGTCATACCGAGCCGAGCCATGACCGAAGCGGACAAGGACTACGCGGTCGCCTTTGCGCTCCCTGTCGACACCAAAGGTCTCAAGCAGGTGGGAAGGCCGTTCAAGTCACACATCAGCCCGCTCGAGTTTCCGAACAGCCGGCCGATCCGTGTGCATACCGACTCATTGATCATCTTCGACGACGTTCTCGTTCCGTGGGAACGGGTGTTCCTGTGCGGTGAGTGGGAATCCGCCGCTGCACTCGTCTACAACTTCGCGCTCCTGCACCGGCGCACGGGCTGTGCCTATCGCATCCCCATGTCCGAGCAGTTCCTGGGCGTGGCGCAGGCGATCGCCGAGTACAACGGGGTCGCCAAAGCTCCCCAGGTGAGGGAGAAGATCACGGAACTGGTGATCTACCTGGAGGTGCTGCGCTCCCTTTCCCGCGCTGCCTGCCTGGATTACGTGACTCATAGCGGCATCGCCGTCCCGAACCCAGTGTCCACCAACATCGCCAAGTTTCATTTCGCCGACGAGTACCACAAAGTGGTGAAGATCGTGCAGGATCTGGCGGGAGGCCTGCTGGTCACGGCACCCACGTACGGGGACTTCCAGGTTCCGGAGCTCCAGGCGGACATCCAGAAATACCTGGAAGCCAAGGCGGGGATCCCCGCCGAGACTCGTTTGCGGATGTTCGATCTGATCCGTCGACTGACGGGAGCGGATCGGGAAACCATCGCGCTTCACGGTGAGGGCTCACTTCAAGCGCAGCGGATGACGATCCTGGCCGAAGCGAGGAGAACCATCGCCGAGTGCAAGGAGATGGTCGAGGAGCAGGCGGAGGTCGCCCGGGCCCCGGCGGCGAGCTGAGGATCGGAATCGACGACCGGGCAAGCCGCGGCCGGGTCGGAGACCCGCGGTCCGCGGGTCGTCGGCCGACGTTCAGGGCGCCGAATCGGGTCTGACCCACGGAGTCAGCTCGGAAGAAGAGAAAGATCAGTGAGCTAGGCGTGAAGATCAGGACCGAGTTCACGGAGATGTTGGGCATCGACTACCCGATCGTGGGTGCGCCCATGTTCCTGGTGAGCTACGAGGAGTACACGATCGCCGTCTCGGAGGCGAGAGCGTTGGGCGCCTTCCCCCTCCCCAACTATCCGACCACGGCGGCACTGAGAGAAGCTCTCGAGAACATACGTCGAGGCACCAACCGGCCCATCGGGGTGAACATCCATCTGTCGGGTCGCTTTCCCTGGGAGGAACAGCTCCGGATCTGCCTGGATGCCGGAGTGACGTTCTTCATCAGCTCTCTGGGGGATCCGGCCCTCATTCTCGACGATGTACACAAGAACGGCGGCATCGTTTTCGCGGATGTGATCTCCTCGGCGCAGGGTCTAAAAGCCAGGGATCGGGGTGCCGACGGTTTGGTCGCCGTCGGATCCGGCGCCGGTGGCCACTGCGGCAACATCCCCACCTTCATTCTGGTGCCGTACTTGCGGGAGATGACGTCCCTGCCCGTCCTCGCCGCCGGCGGAATCAGCACCGGGGCACAGATGGCAGCGGCCCTGGCCGTGGGCGCCTGTGGGGTGGTCGTGGGCACGCGCTTGATCGCCACTTCCGAGTCGGGGGCGACAGACGTCTACAAGCAAGAAGTGATCGACGCCGCTCCCGAAGAGATCGTCACCACCAGCGAGATCACCGGAAACCCTGCAACCTGGCTGCCGAATACCATCCGGGGATTCAGAGAGCATCCGGAACGAGAGTGGAAAGGCTGGCGGGATCTGTGGAGCGCAGGGCAGAGCGTGGCTCAGGTAGACGCAGTCAAGCCGGTCGCGGGAGTGGTTCGCGAGATGGTGGAGGAATACATCCGCGTTTGTGGTGACCTACGACGGACCGTTGTATCGCCGGGGCCGATTGCGAGCTGATGCTCCCTCGGGGTGCCACGTTCTTCAAGCGAAGGGTGGAGCCCTTCAGGCATGATCATCGCTGTGGAGGAGGCGGCAATGGGAGCATATTCACCGAACATCATCGCCAACAGCTTCATTTCCTGCGCCACGCACAACGGCGACGGCGAAATCATCATCTTCGGCGACCGGCGCATCACCTGGAGCGAGTTGGTTCCCCGGGTGTTCAAGGTGGCCAACGCTCTGGTCGAACTCGGCGTGAGAAGAGGCGACAAGGTGGCTTTCGTCTTCCACAACACGCCCGAGTTCCTGGAGATCAACTTTGGCATCCAGGTGGCGGGTGGGGTGCCGGCGCCCATGAACTACCGCTTCATACCCCGCGAATTCGAATACCAGGGCAACCATTGCGACGCCCGGGTGTTCCTCTATGACTCGAATTGGAAAGAGTCCGTCGAAGCCGCCGCCCCCAAGCTGAAGAACATCGAGCACTTCATCTGCCGGGGCGAGAGCGGGCTCGAGGGGGTGCTGGACTACGAAGAGATGACCGCCTCGGCCAAGGATACGGATCCGCAGGTAGGAAACGAATGGAAGGACGTGGCGGTCATGATCTACACCGGCGGCACCACTGGCCTTCCCAAGGGCGTGATGCTCACCTACCAGGCGCACCTGGACCTGTACTCCACCATCTTGCCCGAGCTTCTCATCCGCACCTTGGTGATGGAAGTCCCAGCCGAGCGGCACCAGCGGATCTTGGAAGCCTTGCCGCTGCCAAAGAACCGTTTCATCGGCCCCGTCCTCCGCACCAAACTGGCAAGAAAGCTCATTGAACGACCGGGCACCGCGGCGTTCCTGAAACAACGGTCCTACAGGGTGCTCTCCGACCCCGACCTCGCCAAGTCGGGCTACCGCAACGCCAAGAAGTACATGTATCCGTCCCTGCCCTTCTTTCACGACGCCTCCTACTCCAACATCATGATGGGGGCGCTGTCGGGCGCCTCCATCATCGTCTTGCCCGACTCGATCAAGTTCGACCCCGGCCTGGTGCTCGGCCTGGTCGAGAGAGAACAGATCCCAAACATGGCCAACGTGCCCACCGGGTGGAAGAAGTTGGTGTCCTACGCGGAAGCCGGAGAACACGACCTCTCCTCACTCCGCATGGCCGCCACCGGCGGAGGACTGTGTCCCGCACCCCTGAAAAGAAGGATTCTCGAACTGTGCCCCAACGCCATGATCGTCGACATCTTCGGCCAGACCGAGATGACACCGGCCACCTCCTTCAGAGTCGACATCGACCCGAAGAAGATCCGGGACCGCTCGGTCGGCAAGTCGATCGTCGAGGTCAAGGTGGTGGACGAGAACGGAAACGAGATGCCCCAGGGCGAGG
>JBDHHA010000290.1:0-3311 GCA_039589615.1 Gemmatimonadota bacterium | reverse complement strand
TCCACGACGGATCGAAGTCGATGTTCACGTTGTCGTAGTACGTCCCGGGCCATGCCTGCCCGCTGGCCACATCCGACTGGTTGTGGTCGTAGTTGTAGTGGCACAGCGTGCACGCGAACTCCCGGCTGCTCCCCGTCCCCACGGGAGACGGCTGGCCCACGTGGGGCCAGTGCCCGCCGCTCATCTGCTTGAGGTTTACCCCCGTGTTGTCCAGGCCCGGGTAGCTGTGGCACCCGTTGCACGCCAGGGGCATCAGGCCGTCCACCGTCCCGATATCGCCGTCCTGGTTGTGCGAGTGGCACCCCGAGCAGTCCTTCCCCGCCTCGTTCCCCGTGTAGTTCGGGGCGGCGTGACGGCCCGAGATGTTGTACGTCATCTGGTACCCGGGGTTGTTCGCGTTGGCGTGGCAGACCACGCACAGCTGGTCCGCCGCGTTGGCGTTGTACAAAGCCTCATCACCCTCGTTCCCCGAGCCCGGGTCGTAGTTGTTGAACGAGTTCGCGCCCGTTTTGGCAAACAGCCGCACCGGGGAAACGGTCGTGCCCCCGGTCACCGTGATCGTCGGGTTGATCATCCACAGGTTCACGCCCGCAGGCGCCGCCGAAACGTTCACCATCCCGTGCGCCTCGTGGCACTGGGCGCAGTCCAGCTTGGTGAACACCGCCTCCAGCCGGTCCGTGTACCCCGCGTTGCCGTGGGAGTTGACGCTCTTCTTCGTCGCGGGGCTTGCGCCCGTCGTCGTGTGGCACGCCTCGCAAAGGCCGGTCACCGTGTTCCCCGTGGCGGTCCCGTTCACCGTACCGAGCAGGCGGTGCCCTGTGTACGTCGTGTTGTCCGTGCCGTCGATGTGGAGAGACGCCGGGTCATGGCATTCCGCGCAAGAGCGGTTCGCCGCCGGGTTCCCCGTCAGGGGATAGGGACCGCTTCCCGTCGGACGGTTGTGCCCGCGCACCTCGGCCCCGTAGTTGGCGCCGTCTCCCGCCATGTCCGGGGCATCGATCGCATTGCTCGTCGGTCCCGTCCCGTCTGCGTAATTCGACGCGGGATCCGTACCGTTATGACAGGTGAGACAAGGGAGCCGGTACGTCGTGTTGTCCCAGTTGTTTCTGGCCAGCTCCTCACCAGATTGCGTCTCCCCGCCCACGACCGCCGTGGAGTGGCAGTTGTTGCAGGCGGTGGTGGCGGCAAGTTCCGAGGCCGTGTTGTCCAGGTTCCGGAAATCCACCCGCCCGTTTATGTGACGGGCCGACACGATGCTCACCGACGTTCCGGAAGAGCCGTGACAGGGATTGCAGAATTCCTGAACCCCGGGAATATCTCCGGGCTTCGTCACGTAATGGCATACACGACACCGGGCCATGTAGTCGGTGCCGTATTCATTCCCGGTCCTCGAGCTCTTGCTCTGCAACCCGAACAGGGGCCCGAAGAGATCGTCCTCCGCCGGATTGCTGTTCCAGTCGTTGGCGGGCTTTCCGTAATGCTTTATATGCCCGTTCGACTGGATCTTGCCCGTCGCCGCGCTGCTGCTTCTCTCGTCCCCGCTGTTCGGCGTGTCGTTCCGATAGTCGGCGTCGTGACACCCTCCGCACCATCCCACCCCGGTGTTGTTGAACTGGGGATTGATCCGGGCCGGCTGGACCGTCGGCTTGGATGCGAGCGTCTCCCCGTGACAGTAGACGCTGGTGCACGTATTGGTGTAATTGCCGTCCCGGTAGGCGAAACTGGTTCCCTTTCCGTAGGAACCGTCGCCCCCGCCGTACACCACCTCGAGCTTCTCGGAGGACCTTCCGGTGACCGGACTGGAGAAATCGATTTCGACCTGGCCGTTGAGATGGCCATAGTAGGTTCCCGCATCGTTTTGCACGTAGCTTCCCAGCTCGGCGTTGTTGTTCGTGCCGTCCGTACTCACGGGGTGGCACTGGAAGCACGCGAACGCCATTCCGCTGTCGCCGTCGTTGCCTTCGGGAGCCGGCGGAGGACTGGAAAGGCCGTGATCGGCCATCGACCGCCCCGCATGCATCTTGTGGAACGTCTCGTCGACGTCCGAGGTCGCAATCGTGTCGTCGGTCGCCCGCGGTCTCCCGTACCAACCGTGACAGATGAAGCAGCCGACGCGCCAATACTTGTTTGCGAACGTCCCGTCGTGGGTGCGGTCCTGCCACACGAGGAAGCCGTCGGGGTTCGGGGGGTTGTTCCAGTTCCCCTGCACGGGGTCGAAGAATGCCGCGCCGTTGATCGACTCCGTCCGCGACCCGTCCCCGAACGTCGTGGTGGGTGTCTGCATGAGGTTGTGGCAGACCAGATTCGAGCAGCTGAGCGTTGCGTAGTCGTAGTTCCAACCGGCAGTCGTGTCGTTGTCGATGGCGCCGCCGCCGGTGAATTTCCGGAAATATGCGCTGGCATTGTCCGTCGCGTTGTACACGTTGACCCTGCCCGCGCCCCCGGCATCTCCCGCGGCGTCGGTCGAATGGCCCCCTTCGCCGGGATTCGGGTGGCAGAAAGCGCAGATCGCTATCTGCTGCGCGCCGTCGTACATCGTCGGGTTGTAATCCCCGTACCCGAGATACTGCCCGATCGCAAGGACATGGTTATCGTGCGCACCGGCGTTGTTGTCCGCATAGGCGGGAATCCCCCCCGTGCCGTCGGGCCAATACTGGCCGGTGGACGACGACCCGTGACAACCGGTGCATCCTCCCTGCGGGAAGCCGAACTTCGTGGCGTCCGCGGCGTTCCCGTGGGAGTGGCATGACGTGCAGTTGGCGTCCTCGTTGTGGTCGGGGTTGACCGTCGAGGTCCGGAAGTTGTGGTCCACGTTCAGGGAGGCGTTCTCGCCGACGCTTTCATGACATACCACGCACACCGAATCCACGTTCGGGTTCGCACCGGCCTCGACCGGGTCGAACGAATTCGCACCCGACCGGGAGGTAAAGGTCACCGGGCCGACCCCGTTGATCGTGGTCTTCACCATCTCGAGGTTGGTCGAGCCGTGCGTGTCGTGGCACTCGACGCAGTCCTTCGCGAAATCCATCTGGGAGGCGACGTCCTGGTTTCCGTCCGTCGTGATCCCCTCGTGCGTGTGCGCCCGGTTCGTCACGCTGTCCGTGCCGCCGTTGGTTCTGCCCGCGAACCGGTGGCAGGCGTCGCACAATCCCGTCTGCGCCCCCGCCGGGGCCCGCTGGTCCCCCGGGTCGCCCGCCGTACCGAACCCCTTCCCCGAAGCGGGATTCGAATAATCGGTGAAGTCGATGTCCCGGGCGAGCAGCGTGCTCCCCCCGCTGCGGAACGTCTTCTCCGGCATCGCCGCCGGGATC
>JBDHHA010000289.1:0-3752 GCA_039589615.1 Gemmatimonadota bacterium | reverse complement strand
GTGGCGCGGAGAACTGCAAACAGTCCGCCGATGATGAAAACGAAAAATATAATCTCGTGAGCGCCGCTAAAACCCTTGGGAATAGCCGTCAAGCTTGCGAACGGTGAAACGGCTGGCACGTCCGGCGTTAGATGGAAGCTACCGGGAACCACCTGCATCCGCCCCGACTCGGTCTCCACTCGATCGAAGCTCCCGGCGGGAACGACGTAAGTAAGGATTTGCGCCAGGATCACCATCGAGAAGAGGATGACCAGCGTGTGCGGTACCTTAAATTTTGGTTTTGTCATGGCAATGAGTTTCTTCTTGTTAGTTATCGGACTGCGGATTCTTCACGTACCTGTCGAACCAGTTTAGAAAACGTCCGAGCAAATCTTTTTGGTAGATCGGCCGCCGTATGCCATGGTGCGCGTCCGGGTATACCACCAGCCCAGCTGCTTCATCGCCTGGTACATTTGCTCGGAGTGGATGATCGGCTGATTCCAGTCCTTCTCCCCTCCGATGAAGAGCGTCGGCGTGGTGATGTTCTCCACCTCCATGAAAGGTGAGATGCTATCCCAGAGATCGCGGTTCTCCCACGGGGGACCGAGTTCCGTGTCGAACCACAGCTGGTATGGATCGTGACCGTAGGTCGAGGTCCACAGTCCGACGCTGGCCCCGCTGATGGCGCCCGCGAATCGATCTGTGGATGTGATCACGTCGTTCGTGAGCGTCCCTCCATACGACCAGCCACCGATGCCGAGCCGTTCGGGGTCCGCATAGCCCAGCTTCACGACATAGTCGGTGGCCACGATCACGTCCTCAGTGTCGTGAGTGCCCCAGGCGCGGTGGTTCGAGAGTGTGAAGTCGAGCCCCCGGCCTCCTGAGCCCCGAACGTTCGGCATCACCACCACGTAGCCGTTGGCGGCGAAGAGCTGGACTCGAAAGTTGAAACCATAATCGTACTGGGCTTCCTGACCGCCGTGAAGCCAGAGAATGGTCGGGTAGCGCAGCTTCGGGTCGAAGAACCGTGGCTTGTAGACAAAGGTCTGGATCTCGGTTCCGTCGAGGGTGGGGAAGCGCAGCTCCTCCGCGTCCGCCAGCACGATCGACTTCAGCAGTTCGTCGTTGACATGCGTGAGGCGGCGCGGCTCCGGAGAGGTGGCGGACGGCTCCGCGTCGAGGACGAACAGCTCTCCCGGTAGCCGGGGCTCGCTGACGAGGGCGACCACGGCGCCGTCGGGTGCCACGGCGGCCGTGTCGACCCGGCGCCGGCCGGCGATCGGCCGGCTCAGCTTGCCGTCGGCGACCGACACGGCGGCGAGGTGGACCTGGCCATCATCCTCGAGCAGGACATAGATGCGGCTTCCGTCGGGAGCGAAATGCGGCTGGTAGGCCTTCCGGTCGAGAGACTCCGTGGTGAGAAGCACGGGCTCGTCCTCACCGACACGGATGAGCGCGACCTTCGTCTGCAGGTATGACACCGGAACGTCGGTCCGGGTCGTCGTGATGTAGGCGAGCCTCTCGCCGTCGGGGTGCCAGATGGGTGAGTCGTCGGACCCGGGGTTGGACGTGACCCGCACCGGCTTCTGTTTCTCATAAGGAATGTCCGGCTTCACCAGCCAGATGTCGGTGTTGTAGTTCGCGTCCGGCTCCTGAGTGCGGTTGCTCGTGAAGGCGATCAGGCTCCCATCGGGAGACCAGGCCGGATCATAGTCCTCGTAGTCGCCGGAGGTGATCTGCACGGTGGCTTTCGTCTCGACGTCAAAGACATAGAGGTGGGCGCGTTGACGATTCAGATAACCCACATAATCTTCCTTGAACTGCAACCGGTCGATCACCCAGGGTCCGGGGGCCTTGGCCTTCGGCTTCGGATCGCGGATCACGAGCACGAGTCGTTTCCCGTCGGGCGACCACTCGTAGCCCTCGACGCCCTGCTTGATACCGGTGATCTGGACGCGCTCCCCGCCGCGCAGGTTCAGCGTGAAGACCTGTTGCTCGTCTGCCCCTTTGCGTACCGACAGGAAGGCCAGGTACTTGCCGTCCGGGCTCCACCTGGGCCGCCAGACGGAGCTGCCCTTGGCCGTCATGGGCATCGGCTCGCCGCCGGCGGTGGAGATCATCCAGAGCCGCGTTTCGGAGCGGTCATTCTCGAGGTCTTTGGTCCCGACCGTATAAGCGACCCAGGCGCCGTCTGGGCTGATGTGCGGGCCGCCCACGCTCTTCAGGGCAAAGTAGTCATCGACCTGAAGCGGACGGAGCGCGTCGGCATCCTGGGCCATGGCCCGCGACCCCAAGTGCGCGCCTATCAGCAGCAACCCGAGCAAAGTGATCTTGATGAACGCATGTGTTCTCATGGCAACGTACCTCTCTAGCTAGTGTGAGCGGGCCAGCAGCGGCTCAAGCTCTTCTTCAATGACCCGGTTCAACCGGTTCCGTTGGACTTCGAAGCGTTCCGATAGGTCCTCGAATACCGCGTACATCGATTCCGTGGGTTTGGCATCGGCATCGCCGACAGCACTTGAGAGCGAGCTCAGCTTTTCGGTCAACCCCGGGGGGCCCCACATCATGGGGTGGGCCTGGGACCCCATCCATATCGTTAGAATGCCCTCGATCTGCCTGAACTGCTCCAGGATCCCGTCGGCCTTGACCCTGGAACCCTCTGGCAGCTCAGCCCGATGCCCGTCAAGCTGGGCTCGGACTTCTCTGATTCTGATCACGGTGTCGGCCACTTCCGAAAACCGATCCCGGAGGTCAACCATGAGGTCGAACTGGGCCCTGAGATCGGCGTCGCTGGCCTTGACTCTCGGATCTTTCCGAATCTCGAAAGGCTGCTCGTAAGCCTGTCCTTCCACGGAGAGTCGGACGATGTATCGTCCGGGAGGCGCAATCGGCAGTTCGGGCGGTGAATAATCGACGCTCTTGAAACCGTTCAATGCTCCAGCGGACGGGGGCATCAGGGTACCCGGATATCGCGTGTCCCAGAAGAAGCGGTTCATTCCTGCCCTGGTGGAGGGGCTGGCGTTGCCCTCCGACTCGCTGGAAAACTGCTTGATGATCTTGCCGTTGGCCTCGGTGATAGTGAGCGTCACCTCTGAGGTGGCTGCTTGGGCCAGGTAGTATTCGATCATCACCCCCCTCGGTGGGTTCCTCGCTGCGTCCGTAGGTCCCATCCACCCGCTCCCTCCCCGAAGTTGACGGAGAGCGGGAACGACTTCAAACAGATGGACCGGGGCCGAGGCGACTTCGGAGGTGAGGGCGCGCAGGGACGAGATATTGTCCATGATCCAGAAGCCCCGCCCATGAGTTGCCACCACCAGGTCGTCGTCCTTCACGAGCATATGCATGACCATCACCGGCGGCAGGTTGCGCTGCAGGGACTGCCAGGCGTCCCCGGCATCGAAGGAGACGTAAGCGCCGGTTTCCGTTCCAGCGTAGAGCAGACCCGGCCGCACCGGATCCTCCCGGACGACCCACGAGTAGTCGTTTTCGCGAATTCCTTTGGTGATTCGCTTCCAGGTGTTGCCGTAATCGGTGGTCTTGTAGAGATACGGTGTGCGATCACTCACCCTGTGCCGTTCACCGGAGATATAGACCGTCCCTCGCCGGTGGGGAGATACGTCTATGGCGGTGATGGTGGTCCATTCGGGGAGATCCGGCGGCGAGACCTCGCGCCATTTGCGGCCACCCTCTTGCGAAACCTGCACGGTACTGTCGTCGGTGCCCACCCAGAGCTCGCCCTTTTTGAGGGGAGACTCGGCAATGGTCCGGATGAG
>JBDHHA010000288.1:0-3379 GCA_039589615.1 Gemmatimonadota bacterium | reverse complement strand
GACCTCGGCGGGTGGGAGCGAGGCGACGATGGTTACGCGAGGCCGAAGACATGACCGAATGGCTCGAAGACGCGGCGTGTCGCGGTGTCGATACGGGCGTGTTTTTCCCGGAGTCGAACGCCGAAGCGGCGAGGCAGTATCAGGAAGCGCGGGTGATCTGCGATCAGTGCCCGCACGCGGGCCCGGACGGTGCGTGTTTCGCCGACGCGGTGAAGTACGGCGATGTCAAACACGGAATGCGGGCGGGGATGTCGCCGCGGCAGATGCTCCGCGAACCGCGGTGGCGCGACCGCCCGAATCCGCTAGGGCGGCGCGTGTTCCATGCCCGCCGCATCGAGGGAATGGACGATGGCTGAGAAGCTTGACGACTGGCCGCGGCGGATCCGCTGGTCCTTCTGGGCTGATTACGCGGACGGTTCGATCTGGCATTTCGCCGACGAGGAAATCCAGGTCGATTCGACCCGGACCCGGTTCGTGCAATCGGCGCGGGACTACGCCAAGAAACACAACCTGTGGTGTTCGGCCCGCCAGCACCCCGATGGCGTGGCGGTTCAGTTCACCCCGAAGGATGCGCCGTGAGTTGCGCGATCGAAGGGTGCGAGCGGCCGGCGCCGCGGTCGCGGTTGTGTTCGATGCACGGCCAGAGGGGTCGGGGCGACACGTTGCGGCCGATGCTGGATCCGGTGAAGGGCTGCAATCATCCGGGCGGGTGTCCGGGTGAACCGACAACGACCGTCCGCGGGATGGCGTGGTGCGATGATCATGTCCCGGCCGGCGAGCTGCGGGCGATGATGAACGAGGACGGCGGGCGGTTGGCGGCGGGCGGGTTTCTGGTGATCGGTAGGTTCCGGTGAGCGCGAACGGCCCCCGGGTCGCTTGTGCGATGCCCGGGGGCCGGTTCGGCTATTGTCCCGTGTGTGAAGGTCGGGTGCGATCAGTGTACCCGACCTGTAACCAGGAAGGTACACACCATGGCTGACAGGGACCGGCTGATCCTCGCGGACGATGAAGGCATCGCCGATGACCTACCCGGCGTCGTTGATCGCCTCACAAACGCGATCTACACGCTCTATCCCGTGATACTGCAGGACATCGATTCACTCAACGAGTGGATTGATGAGATCGGCGATACCACACCGATACACGAGGACTGGTGGTCGGATTTCGTGGCACTCTTGCAGTTGGCGGTGAATCGCTGCGACTGGGACCGCGTTGCCGCTATCGCGTTGCGGCTCGCAGAGACCCCGGTCCTCTCCCCGGAACGGGGTGAGCCATGAGCCTGATCGCGATGTCAACGGTATTCGCCTTGCCGCGTGGTGCCACGAAATCCGCTGGTGATCGTCTTGTGCTTCTAGCACTCGCCGATGCCGCGAACGATGAGGACGGGATCGCCTGGCCATCAATGGAACGAATCGCCGAGAAAGTGGGCATGACCAGACGGGGTGCTCAACTTGCAGTCCATCGAGTAAGAGATGCGGGGTTAATCGAGGAAGTCGATGATCTTCCTCAATCGGCACTTGACCGGATGGCCGGATTGCGAGCCGACCGCCGACCGATTCCGTATCGACTGGTGTTTCTACGGGGCGAACAGAGTCCACCCCGCGAGGACGACCACGGGGCGAACTCCGCGACACCCACGGGGCGAACTCCGCGACACCACGGGGCGAACTCCGCGACACCACGGGGCGAACCCCAGTTCACCCGAACCGTAATAGAACCCAAAGGTAACCAACTACCAGAACCCCTTTTGCCGACTAGCGTCGGCGAAACGAAACCAACAGACCGCCAACGGGATCCTGTATTTGACGCGATAGCGGTAGCCACAGGGGTCGATCTCGAAGAGCTTTCGCGAGACGACGGAAAGCGGATCGGAATGGTCGCCGCTGACCTTCGCGGACGATGGAACGGCAACCCCGACAACCTGCCAGACGAGATCGCCAACCGGGTCCGACGTCTGCGAGCGAAGTGGGGAGACAAGACCGTCACCCCGACAGCGTTGGCGAAGCACTGGTCGAGTCTCGGCAAACCGAAGCGAACACCGACCGACGAGGATCGGTTCGCCGGGTCCGAAGCTGAACGGATCCTGAGCCTATGACTGTCGACGAAACGAAGATGTTGCTCGCGCGGATCGCAGAGTTCTGGCCCGGCCGATCGGCGACGATCACCGCGGCTACCGTCGACGCGTGGTCTCACCTGTTCGCCGACTCGTCGTTCGATGCCGTCCTCGCCGCGCTCGACAGCTACTGCGACGACGAGACGATGAACCAACATCCACCGGCCGGGCCCGTGCTCCGGTCGCGGGCCAACAAGCTCACACCGACGAAGTATCCGACGATCTGGGACAACGACCAGGGCGGGTTCTACGTCGAGCCGGCCCGCCGCGAGCAGCTCGAAGCGGCGCGGCGAAAGGCGATCGAAGCGTGAGGTCGACCCAATACAACTACCGGGTCCACTGGACAGAGAACCGGCCAGCGCCACACACGTTCGTCGGCAAGCTCTGGATCTTCAACTCGCGGACCACCGACCCGGTCGACGGAATGGCCGCCGAACAGGTCATCGAATCGGCCCGCCGCTATCTCGAGCACGCCACCGCGGAACTAGCACCCGTCGGTTACGACGTGTCCGTCGTCTGTGAGCAACGCGACGTGTTCGACATCGACGGCACGACCCGACCCGGGGCATGGGATCCGTTGACAACGATCCGCGACGAACCCGAACACACCCCCGACGTGCCACCCGCCGACATCGTCCGCGTCTTGAAAGACCGCCTCGCTTCGATCGGCCGGACATGACCGAACACTTCGACCCGGGACTGTCCGACGACACCGCCGCCTACCTCGCGCTACACCGCGCCCCGAAATGGGCGGTCGGAATCCGAACCCCAAACGACACACCACCGAAGGAACCAAACCATGACAATCCAAATCCATCCGCGTAACGCGGTCGCCGTACTCGCGGCGTTCGTCGTGCTCGTCGCCGGCATCGCATGGACATCCCCGCATTCGGACGCACAGACGGGAGGGATAATCCATGTCGAGGCGTTCGCCGGGTCATCGTTCTACGACGAAGGCACCCGCGTCGACCTCGGCACCTACCCGACCGGCGCCGCCGGCCAGACCTGCCGGGTCCGCTACCAGGGCGACAACAACGACAGCGTGTGGCCCGGCAATGACCTCGAGTTCGCCACCGCGGGGCGGACCGTGACGTTGCGCGATGTCGAGGCGGCACCCGGCACCCGGCGCACGTCGGGCGCGGTGCTCATCGGCGACACGATCGCGCTCACGCTCGTGGTCGGGCCCGGCCGGCACTACTCGATGAGCGGCACGGTGACGTTCATCGACTGCGAGACACCGGCCACTACGACCACGACGACCACGAC
>JBDHHA010000287.1:0-3399 GCA_039589615.1 Gemmatimonadota bacterium | reverse complement strand
CTGGTTGGCCCAGCACGATGCGCAGCAGTACCGAGGAATCGAGGTAGGCGATCACCTCTCGACCTGGCGCTCCTCGAGCAGCAGCTCCACGACGTCGAAATCGAGCTTGGGGGGCGGCGGGAGCGGTATTTCGTGGAGTCGCCGGCGCCCAAGCGGCTCGCGCACGCGGAGCGGCTCCGGCTCGGCGTAGGGAACCACACGGGCGACGGGCGTGTCCCGATCCAGTACCGTGATCGAGTGACCCCGACGCACCCGCCGCAGGTACTCGCTGAGCCTCGCCTTGAGTTCCGCGATTCTGACTTCCGTCATGGTCATATAATAGTCATAACTAGTCATGATGCAAGATCCTCGTCGGGACCCCCTTGGTTAGGGGGCTTCCTGACAATTGTGGCTGCGGCAAGCCAAACAGGCGGCGCCGAAACGCTGCGCGAGGGTGCGTTTCGTGGTGTGGAAGGGTTATCCAGCTGGGCGGGGACCCCGGTCCGGCCCCCTGCGCGATTACCTGATGAACGTCCCGTCGCGCAGCTCGGCGTACGCCTGCTGCAGTTCCTGCTGGGTGTTCATGACGATGGGTCCGTGCCAGGCCACAGGCTCCTCGATCGGCTTGCCCGACACGAGCAGGAACCTGATGCCCTCTTCGCCGGCCTGGACCGTGACTTCGTCGCCGCGGTCGAACAGCACCAGCGAGCGGTTCGCGGCTTCCTCTTCGACGGTCGTGGAGGCCACCGGCTCGCCCACAGAGTCCGTTCGCACCTCGCGCGGCTCCGACGCGTCCCGGAAGCTGCCCGCGCCGTCGAACACGTAGGCGAAGGCGTGACGTGAGGTCTCGACGGGCAACGTCTTGCGCGTGCCGGGCGGGACCCAGACATCGAGATAGCGGGGATCGGCCGCGACGCCGTCCACCGGGCCGGTCTTGCCCCAGAAGCTTCCGCAGATGACGCGGACCCGCGTGCCGTCGTCATCGGTCACTTCGGGGATGTCGGCGGAGGAGACGTCCTGGTAACGCGGCGCGGTCATCTTAAGCGAGGAAGGCAGGTTCGCCCACAGCTGGAAGCCGTGCATTCGCCCCTTGGGATCGCCTTGCGGCATCTCCTGGTGCAGGATTCCGCGCCCGGCCGTCATCCACTGCACGTCACCGGAACCCAGCGCACCGCTGTTGCCCAGGCTGTCGCCGTGCTCCACCGAGCCGGCGAGCACGTACGTAATAGTTTCGATGCCACGGTGGGGATGCCAGGGGAATCCCGCGAGATAGTCGTCGGGGTTCTCGTTGCGGAAGTCGTCGAGCAGAAGGAACGGGTCGTAGTCGGATGTGTCGCCGAACCCGAACGCGCGGCGCAGCCGGACACCAGCGCCTTCCAGGGTGGGCTGCGATTGGATCACTCGCTTGACGGGTCGAATCGACACGGCTTTCTCCTGCGGTGGCCTCGTAGGGAACTCCTGTCAGCGCGGTTGGGTTCCCGGGGGCTTGGGATATGGCGCTGCGGATGATGATGTGGCGGGGCTGCGCGTGCGCGGCCCCGCCACTGTGCCGCTCCGGCCTAGGGGCTGCCGTGCACCTTCGTGAACTGCTCCATGATCTGATCTACCGAGAAGCTTGCGGGGCGCTGGCGTGGGGGGAACTGCTGGAACGTCGCGACGAACTCCCCCACGAGCGCGCCGGCGCCGTAGGTCATGTAGATCTTGTCCACGCGCCAGTGCAGGTAATCGATGGCTTCGTGGTCGGCGCGCTCGAATGGATCTCGGCGGAGATTGAAGAGCTTCGGGAACCGCAGCGAGACCAGCGGCTCCTCCCACACGTGGAAGCCGTGGGCGCGCTGCTCCATGAATACGACCTTCCAGTCGTTGTACCGCACGCCGGCCATGGCGCCGTCGTCCGTCCAGTAGTAGAACTCCCGCCGCGGACCTTCATCAACCTGTCCGGTCAGGTAGGGCAGGAAGTCGTACCCGTCCAGGTGGTTGCGGAACGTCTTGCCGTTGGCTTCGTATCCGGCAAGCAGCTTCTGCTTGATGTCCGGCTCCCCCACGACGGCCATGAGCGTGGGGACCCAGTCCTCGTGGGACATGATCTGGTTGGAGATCACGCCGGCCGGGATGTGTCCGGGCCACTTGATCATGGAGGGGACCCGGTAGCCGCCCTCCCAGTTGGTGTTCTTCTCGCCCCGGAACGGGACGGTGCCGCCGTCGGGCCAGCTAAACGTTTCCGCGCCGTTGTCGGTCGAGTACATGACGATGGTGTTGTCGGTGATGCCGAGTTCGTCGAGCTTGGCGAGCAGCTGCCCCACGTGGCCGTCGTGCTCCGCCATGCCGTCGGCGTAGATCCCCTGGCCGGTGACACCCACCGACTCATCCTTCAAGTGCGTCCAGATGTGCATACGGGTGGAGTTCCACCACACGAAGAACGGCTCCCCGGCGGTGTGTGCCCGCTCGATGAAATCCAGCGCCGCCTCCAGCGTCTCCTCGTCCACGACCTTCATCCGTTCCCTGGTCAGTGGGCCGGTGTCCTCGATCCGCCCGTCCGCATAGCTGTGGATCACGCCACGGGGACCGAACTGCTCGACGAACTCAGGGATGTGATGGGGATAGTCGGGGTCCTCGGGCTCCTCCTCGGCATTGAGGTGGTAGAGGTTGCCGAAGAACTCGTCGAAGCCGTGGGATGAGGGCAGGAACTCGTCCAGGTCACCCAGGTGGTTCTTGCCGAACTGGCCGGTCCGGTAGCCGTGGTTCTTGAGCAGCTCGGCGATGCCCACGTCCTCCGGCTGATGCCCCAACGTGGCACCGGGCATGCCGACCTTGGTCAGTCCCGTGCGGACCGGGCTCTGGCCCGTCACAAACGCGGCTCTGCCCGCCGTGCAGCTCTGCTGTCCGTAGAAGTCGGTGAACAGCATCCCCTCGTTGGCGATGCGGTCAATGTTGGGCGTCTGGTACGCCATCATGCCCATGTTGTAGGCGCTGATGTTGAACCAGCCGATGTCGTCGCCCCAGATGACCAGGATGTTGGGGCGGTCCTGAGCAGCGGCCGGTGCGGCGGCCGTCAAGACGATAGCTCCGACGGCCAGCAGGACGCCGGCCGCACGATACACGTGTCTCATAAGCTTCACGGTGCTCCTCCGGTGGGAATGTCTCAACGTTGGGAGGGTCTGCCCTAACCCGGCAAGAACCTGTGCCCAGGTACCTGGACGCGTCAAGTAGGGTTCCACTGCCGTTACGCCGTCGTGACGATATCTTTCACGGCCCATGAGTGACGACGGTATCGCCAACCAGTCGGGCCCGCGCCCCCCAACGGACCTCAACCCCCGCCGCGAGCCGGCTCTCGATTTCCGGGACAAGAACCTGCGTGACATGACGCCTGCCGACTACGATGCGGTGGGCTTCATGTCGGGCCTTGAGGTCCACCAGCAG
>JBDHHA010000286.1:0-3427 GCA_039589615.1 Gemmatimonadota bacterium | reverse complement strand
TCCGCACGAAGGGCAACCGCAGGGTGATGATTCGGGACACCTCGCGCTGGGGGCTCAGTACTGTGACGCGTCTTGCCCAGTAGTCGAACGCGATGAGAGAGTCGCCGCGAAACTGATGAATGCTAGTAAGCCTCTGAAACTCGCCCGGTCCTTCTCCCCTTCGACCCACAGCCCGAAGGAACTCTCCCGTGGACGAAAAGAACCTGATCTCGCCCGATGTGTGGTCGGCGACGGCGATGACCCCGTCCGGGAGACGGATCGCATCCCGGACCCGGTAGAACTCGTGTGGTGGACCGGCCCCAGAGGTAGCAAGATCCAGCAGGGGCGCCGGATCGACCGACCAGGCTTCAGCGGTGCTCCATCGGGGTGACGTTGACTCCACGATGCGTATGCCCGCGCTGTCCCGCACCACGGAGCCCCGACGCTCAGGTATGTCGGTCGCGCAGGCGGCGAAGGTCAGGGCCGCAATTAACGGCAAGAGGCCCTTGTTCACCGTCCCGGCTTGATGAGGGCGTAGAGCTGCACATACTCCACGTCGTCCGCGTCCTGCCAAAGACCGAGGAGGTAGTCCGGGCCGATGTCGAGCGGCTGCAAGCGCGGGGGCAGCCTCAACGTGCCTCCGAGTCTTCCTTCAGCATCAAACACCGACCAATTGTTGGCTGCGGCACCGGGCAGATCGTATTCTCGCACCCACAGATAGCCCTCCACGCTCAGCGCGATACCGCCGTAGGCGGGGAACGTCTCCGGTACGGGCATATCGCGGTACAGCTGTTCCGTCCTGCGGCGCTGGTCGTCGTCCGTGACCGCTGCTAACGCCCGCTCGAGCACCGTTTCCATGTGTTGCGGCTTGACTTGCACTGGCGCTGTTAACCGGCGGACGATCTGCTGGAGCCTTCCATCTGGAGCGTACTTCTGTACCTCGTATGTGTCGTTGTCCGCCACATAATAACCGTCAGGCAAGAATTGGAAGTACGTGGCGCGGCTCATAGGATGTGGATAGGTCGAGGGCATGCCCCCTTGTCTTGGCACCATGTAAACCTCAAATCCAGGATACGCGCCCAGCGTATCTACAACATTGCCAGCAGCATCGAAGCGGTAGAATGTGAATGCCATCCGAAAGAGACCAGGTTCCACGTCACCCACATCAAACCTCACGATGCCGGAGCCCAGCACCATGCCGTCGTCAAACATGATCTCCATGGTGCTCCCTCCCCGTGACGCTTGCGGCTGAACCGTCCGAATGAACCGGCCCTGGCCATCGAAAACTGAACTGCGATAGAGGCGCGCGTCTTGCGCAAACAACGAATCGCCGCGCAGACGTCGTACCGCAACTAGTCTGCGGAACTCACCTGGTCCCTCACCGTCGCCGCCAGACGCCGACACAAAGACCCCCCCGGGTTCATAGAAGCGGATCTCGTTGGTGCCGCCATTCGCCACGACGATGCGATCATCACTGAGCCGTAACGCCCCCACCACGCGGAACAACTGCTCCTTCTCCGTCTCGCCGCTTCCAATAACCACCGCTGGCTCCGGACTCACGCGCCACTCCTGTCCGGGCTGCCACATGGGCGTGGTGTTTTCCACAATCCGCACCTCCCCGGAATCGCGGACGACTGCCGTGCCAGGGTCTCGGACATTGTCGCCGCAGGCGGCTACCAGAGAGAGTGCGATCAAGGCAGACCAACGCCGCCTAACGGCTTTGCGCATCAGCTGCGGCGTACTACCTCCCCAGCTTCCGGATGCGGATCGTGTAACGAACGTTAGCAAGCTCATGACTGCAAGGACCTTCCTCTTGAACCGAGCAGCGTCGTCTGCTGCGTGCGTTTGTTAGGCCGCATGGGCACTGTGTCACCCGCACTTCCGAGCGACGGTGAGAAGTGTACGGTACGGCCGCATGACCGCGCCACCGTACTCCCGGTCAATGAGCTCGCCCAGCGCGTCCTGCAGCGCTTTGAGGCGCGCGGTGCCCAGTAGTCGGTGATCCGAGAACGTACCCAGCAACGAGAGGTAGTCGTCGCGCGTAAGCCGTTGCTTCCAATCCCACGCCTCGCGCACGACGATCTCGAATAGGCCACCGCCCTGCAGATCCAGCGTCGTTTGTTGCATCACATCGTTGGTCGTAGCATCCGTCGTGCTAGCGCCCCACTCTGGGACGAGTCGTTGGTACACCTCCTGGGCTCGCCGGAAAAAGCCGGTATAGGGACGCGGATGGAGATGTGCCAATACCGCGAGACTCCCTCCATCGCCGAGGTGGTCGTGGGTCTTCGGCAACCGGACGGTCGGGTCGATCCAGTGGAAGGACGACGCCGCGACCACCGCGCAGTACGGCTCATCATCCGCAAAGGCCTCGAACGTTTCAACGTGCACCTGGACCTGATCGAACGGGGCCAAGCGTTCGCGGGCCACAGCAGCCAACTGAGGGGTCGGCTCCAAGGCCACGACCGACAAGCCCCGGCCGGCCAAAGCGGCGCTTGCCTGGCCCGTACCACACCCAATCTCGAGAACGCGGTCGCCTGGGCCCAGCCGTGCCCCGTCCACAACGGCAGTGATCGCAGCCGTGCTGTACTTCGGGCGCACCCGATCATATGCGCCTGCTGTGTCACCGAACGCTAAGCGCCGAGCGGTGCGTTCTGCATCTAGCATAGCGAACCCTCGGTATGATGCGGCCTAACGGCTCTGCGCATCAGCTGCGGCGTGACCAGCCGGCGGGCGACACGACGTAGACCGTTTGAAGATTCATCCTGGCGCATAAATGCAATGACCTTCCTCTTGAAGACACGCGCCGTCTGCTGCATGCGCTTGTTAGGCGGCTCCTGATCAGCTAACTCGCTTCAACAGCTCGTACATCCTCACATGCTCGACGTCGTCCATGTCACGCCATACGCCGAGGACATAGTCTTCACCGATGTCGTGCGGAGTGAATCGCTCGGGCATCACGACCGTGCCCAACCATCGCCCGCTGGCATCGAGGACCATCCACTTTGGTGCGGGATCCGTAGGGTGATTGTACAGCTCCGCCCACGTATTGCTGTCGGCGTCCACCGTTAAGCCTCGATATGTCGGAAAAGCGGAAGGGTATGGCACGTCCGCGAGCCACCGTCGCCACGCCTGGCTACCCGTCGGATTCTCGGGCGCCCGTGCCATGCGCTCTGCCTTGTAGTCAGCGATGTCCTGGCTTGTCATTGGGTGGGGTTCAGCAAGCACTCGGATGACAGATGTCGCGTCTGTTCCCAGGTGGAAGCGGAGTACTTCAAACAATTCCGAGGAAGTGAAATTGAAGGCGTCATCCCGCACCGCGGCCCATGACCATCGCCCGAAGGGCCCGCTCCCCGATGTCTCCCGCCCTGTCCATTCGTACACTAGTCTCTCGGGGCCGGGAAGGTCGGCAATGTCAGCCATCCACGTACCATCCGGACCGTAGATCTGA
>JBDHHA010000285.1:0-4244 GCA_039589615.1 Gemmatimonadota bacterium | reverse complement strand
GAGGGCGCTCCGGGAAACCGACCGCCCTGTCCGGTTCTCAACGGCGTCGACAATCGCCACGCCGTATGCGTCTTCACCCAGGTGGAGCACCGCGAGAAGCACGATCTGTTCGAATTCACCGAGGGCCATGCGTCCGCCTTGAGAGTTTGCTTACAGCGTAAGCTATATTGCTTACAACGTAAGCACAACCGTAACCCCTTATCCCCCAATAGGTCCCCCAAGCCAATCCGGATTGCCTCTTGCATTTTAATTGTCATTTGACTATTAGTCATGGGACAATCAATGGAGCGCTACGTGGCACACCCCGACGAATCCGCAGTTGAGTCGTTTCTCCCGCTCAACCCCAACGACTATCTCATCCTCTTTTCCCTGACGGACCAGGAACGCCACGGCTACGGTTTGGTCAAGCACATCGGCGAGGTGTCCGGCGGAACCGTCACGCTGGATCCGGCGAACCTCCACCGGACCCTCAAGCGTATGGTGAAACAGGGATTGATCATCGACGCCCAGGTGAAGGCCACCGGGGAGACGAGGTCGCCGCGGCCGAGGCGACGAGGATGCGGCAGCTCACCCGCCGTGCAGAGGCACACCGCCTGATCTCGAGGTCGGGAGCGTGAGCGCCCGGCGTGGTGGCCTCGTGCCCGCCCCTGCCATGGCGGAGTGGACCTACAAGTTTTTCTTGAGAGCGTACTCCCCGAACACCAGATCGGAATGCTGCGACGACATCCTCGCAACGTTCCGCGATCTCTATGTCGCCGAAGTCTACAATGCGGGACTGGTCCGCAAGGTGCGGTTTTGGTGTCACACGGCGTTCAGCATGGCACGCGACGGGCTCACGGACCGGGCGGACGCGCGCCGCGCATCCGGAACCCGGCAGCAGAGGTCCGGGCCTCACGGTTCCGGCCGGGATCCCCGGGATGGGCGGACGGTGACGATACTGTCCGACCTTCGCTACGCCGTCCGGACGCTGGTGCGAAAACCCGTCTTCGCCCTTACCGCTGTGGGGATGCTCGCCCTCGGGATCGGTGCGACCACCACGATATTCAGCTTGGTGGACGGGGTGCTGCTCACCGCCCTGCCATACCCGGACCAACACCGGCTGATGTTTCTCGGTGATCCCGCTATCTCCATTCCAAACCTCAATGCCTGGCGGGACAACGCCACCTCGTTCGACGAGATGGTTGGGCTGTGGGGGCGGGATCAAATCGCCACCGGAACCGGCGACGCCGAGGTGGTGCCGACGGCGTGGGTCACCAGGGACTTCTTCCCGCTGTTCGGTGCACGTCCATCGGTCGGACGCCTCCTCACCGAGGACGACTTCACGCTCACACCGCAGGTCACCGTCTTGAGCTACGGCGGCTGGCAGCGGATCTGGGGAGGTGACCGTTCCGCCGTGGGTAGCACGATCAACCTCGACGGCAATCCCGTGGTCATCGTGGGCGTGCTGGATCGCGTTTTCGAAGTGCCGGAGGCGATGACCGAGAGGCGTCCCGAGTATTGGCTGCCTCTCGATGCTCGCGCCCCCTCACTTCAGCTTCCGGGCAGGTTGATCCTCACGGTGGCCGGACGGCTCGTCGGCGGCGCCACCGTGGAGCAGGCCCGCGAGCAAATGGCCACCATCGCCCAACGGCTCGCCGTCGAGATGCCGCAGGGCAACACCCGACGGGACGGTTCGCCCCGGCCCATCCCCGTGGTGTCGCTCCTCGACGCCACCGTCGGCGCCGTCCGCGGCCCCATGCTGGCGGTCCTGGGCGCGGTCACCTTGCTCCTGCTGATCGCCTGCTCCAACGTGGCCAACCTCCTCCTGGCCAGAGGGACGGAGCGGGAGCGGGAACTCGCCCTGCGTGCCGCACTCGGCGCGTCGCGCTCTCGCCTGGCCGGTCAGGTGCTCCTCGAGAGCCTCGTCATTGCGCTGGCGGGGGGGGCCCTGGGTGCGTTGGCGGCAGTCGGCGGACTCGATGCCATGAAGGCGATTCTTCCTTCCGCCGTACCCCGCCTTGACACCGTGCACGTGGACTTGCCCGTGTTGGCGTTCGCGCTGTTGGTGTCGGTGGGAACGGGTATCCTCTTTGGATCGGCGCCGGCGCTCCGGGGCATGCGCCCCGATCTGAACGTCGCCCTGCGAGAAGGGAGCCTGTCCGCAACGGGAACCCGGCGCAGGATGTCCCTGCGCAATGCCATCCTCGTCACGGAGGTCGCGCTCACCGTGGTGCTGCTGGTGGGCGGTGGCCTCCTCTTCAACACCTTCGTGCGCCTCATGGCCGTCGATAAGGGGTTCGACCCGGACAACACCCTCGTGGCTCGCGTGTCGTTCGGAACCCGGCCGCCCGAGGGGACACAGAAGGCGCTGTTCGCCTCGCAGGTGTTGGACCGGGTTCGCGCCACGCCGGAGGTCCGGACAGCGGCAGCAGCCGTGCTGTTCCCGTTCGGCGCGGGTCGGGAAGGTACGATGTGCTGCTGGGCGGGGACGGTGGAGCACCCCGAAACGGGGGCGTCGCAGGATTGGGTTATCGCCAATCCCGTCACCGTCGACTATTTCGTGACCCTCGGGGCCGAGCTGCTGCGTGGACGTTTCCTAAGCGAGAGCGACGCTACCGGTGATCCACTCCGCGTGGTGATCAACGAAACCCTCGCACGCAACATCTTTGCCGGAACCGACGGCGTCGGGCAGACCATCCGGTTCCGTGAGCTCGAGGTGATGGTGGTCGGTATAGTCGCCGATGTGGCAAACTTCGGCGTGACCCGCCCGGGTTTCAACAACTTCTACTTGCTCTACGAGCAGGCGCCAATCACGTCGGAGATCGAGTTCGCCGTCCGCACCGACCTTCCCATGAGCGTTATCGGGCCGCGGCTCCGGAGCATTGTTCGCGAGGCGAACCCGGCATATCCGCTCCAGGAGATCACGACGATGGCCGCCCGGGTTGGCCAATACCGGGCAGTCCCCAAATTCTACACTATCATCGCAGCGATCTTCGCGTTGACGTCGCTCGCGCTCGCACTCGGCGGCGTGTACGGTTCGATGCTGTACGCCGTAGGACAGCGGACGCGCGAGTTCGGGATTCGCATGGCCCTCGGCGCCCGTGCCGCGCGCGTCACCCGGATGGTACTCCGCAATGGTTTGGCGATCGGCGGGATTGGCCTGGCCGTTGGTTTGGCGGGCGCCGTGGCGCTGTCCCGGATCATGGAGAGCGTACTCTTCGGCGTCACGCCCACCGATCCGATCACGTACGTGGCGGTGGGCACGGTGGTTCTCGGAGCGGCCTCGGTGGCCTCGTTGGTGCCCGCCCTGAAGGCGTCACGAGCGGACCCCATGACGACACTACGAACGGAGTAGGCTACAGCACCCTCGGGAAGTCGGGCACCCAGCCGAGATAGGAGAACTGCTGATGACGACAATCCCGGCGCATTGGGTAACGGCTCTTGGTCGAGGAATAGCCGGCATTGCGGCCTTTACCGTTCTCGCTATCCCCCTGCAGGGGCAGACGCACGTTGAGCTGCCAGACACGCCGGCCGCGGAGAGGTTCTCGGAATTCCTCAGCGTCGTGAACTCGGGCGATTATCACACCGTCAGATCCTACGTTGAACGCAACCTCGTCCGGGAGTTCATCGATGGTGCCGTCGATGCCCGTGTCGATGCCCTGATGCGGATCCATACAGCGAGTCGCACACTGACGGTCGTGCAGGTTCGAAGCTCGTCGCGGGACAGGATCATTACCGAGGTCAGGAATCAGCTTACCGACTCATACGAGGCGCTTGGCGTTTCCGTCGAAAGGCGACGGCCGCACCGGGTTACCATGTGGTATCGCGGGCCCTCGTACATCACGGACCGGCCATCGGGAGCTCCGGAATCCGAAATCCTGGACACCATGCACACATTCCTCGACCGCATCGCGGATGCAGAGGCCTTCTCCGGCACGGTGCTCATCGGGAATGGAGAGCGTGTTGTGCTTCGGCGTGCCGTCGGCTTGGCACACAGGGATCCAGATGTAGCCACCAGCGTCGATACACGGTTCAACATCGGCTCTGTCGGGAAGCTGTTCACGTCTGTTGCCATCGCGCAGCTCGCCGAGCGAGGCCTTTTGACGTATCAGGATCTCATCGGGCGCTATCTCGGCCCCGGCTGGGTATCACCCGACGTCGCGTCGGAGATTCGCATCGAGCACTTGCTGACACATCGATCCGGGCTCGGCGACTTCCTGGAAAGCGCCGCCATGACCCGAGCCACTGCGCCCCCGCGCTCGCTC
>JBDHHA010000284.1:0-3437 GCA_039589615.1 Gemmatimonadota bacterium | reverse complement strand
TTGGACCGAGTTCAGGGACACGGAGTCCTCCCGGAGCTCGGGCACAAAGGGATCGTGGTACGCCACATCGGCTCCCTGCTGTAGCAGCAGCCTGATGATGTCCAGGGCCGGACTCTCCCGAACATCATCGATGTCCTTCTTGTAGGCCACGCCAACGATCAAGACCTTGGACCCTCGGACCGACTTCGCCTCATCGTTCAGGGCTTCCGCCACCTTCCGCACCCAGAACGCCGGCATCTCCGAGTTGACCTCCCCCGCCACCTCGATGAAGCGCGTGGTGTAATTGAGGCCCCGCATCTTCCACGCCAGGTAGTGGGGATCGATGGGAATGCAGTGTCCCCCCAGACCTGGACCGGGCGTGAACTTCATGAAGCCGAAGGGCTTCGTGGCCGCGGCATGGATGACCTCCCACACGTCCACACCCAGCTTGTCGCACACGATGGCCATCTCGTTGGCGAGCCCGATGTTCACCGTGCGGAACGTGTTCTCCAACAGCTTTACCAGCTCCGCCGCCTCGGGCGACGACACCGGCACCAACGTCTCGAACACCGGCTCGTAGAGCGCCTGCATGACCTGCCCACAAGCGTCGGTGACGCCACCCAGCACCTTGGGAGTATTCCGGGTTTGCCATGTCGCGTTGCCCGGGTCCACGCGTTCCGGGCTGAACGCCAGGAAGAAATCCTCCCCGACTTTGAGGCCGGTTTCCTCGAGCCGCGGCAGGAGCAGCTCGCGAGTGGTTCCCGGGTAGGTGGTGCTCTCCAGGATGACGGCCTGCCCCGATCGGATCGTCTTGGAGAGAGAGTCCGCGACGGCAATGACAAACGACACGTCTGGATCGCGAGTCTTGTTCAGGGGAGTCGGCACGCAGATGGCCACGACGTCGACGTCGGAGAGTCGCGACATGTCCCCAGTAGCCACGATTCGCCCGGCGGTGGTGAATTCACTCAGCGTCTCCGACGGAACATCCCCCACATGTGACCGGCCGGCGTTGACGGTCTCGATCACGCTCTCTTTTGTATCGAAACCGACCACCTTGTACCCGGCCCGGGCCATCTCCACGGCGAGGGGCAGTCCCACATAGCCCAACCCCACCACACCGCACACGGCGCTGCGGTCTTCGGCCTTGGCGATCAACTCCTGGGCAGCGGTCATTGCAGTTCCACCACCTTCCCCCCGCTCTGTAGTGACTCGGATGCCGCCTCCAGTATCCTGACGACCTGCACGCCTTCCCGCACCCCGGACCGTGGCTCTTCCTCGCCGCGAACCACCGCCGCGAAATGGCTCAACTCGGCCCGGAGCGGCTCGGTGTTGGGAATACGGGGAATCAGAATGTCCCCCTCACGTACGGCGAGGCTCTCACCGTAAGACCTGTAGTCGGGGGGGTGATCCACCCCCTTGTCGAACACCTTGATCTTCTCCCGAGCCTGCATGTCGTCGAATACCACCATCTTCTTCGATCCCACTACCGTGAGGCGTCGTGCCTTGTGGGGATCCAGCCACGACATCTGCACGTGGACCATGGCCCCCGAGGACATTTCCAGCAGCAGGAACACCACGTCCTCGATGCCGGGCTGCAGGAAGCTCTTCCCGTGGGCCGCCACACGCACCGGCGCTTCGTTCAACAACTCCAGCGCCACCGACACGTCGTGGGGCCCGAAGCTCCAGAGGGCGTTCTCGTCGGGGCGGATCTGCCCCAGGTTTACCCGTTGGCTGTAGAGGTAGTAGACCGACCCGAGCTCGCCTCGGGCGATGGCCCCCTTGAGATACTCCACCGCCGGATGGAAGACCAAGAGATGGCCCGCCACCACCGCCACACCGGTGTCGTCCACCATGCGAGCCAGCCCGTCTGCCTCATCGCCCGACAGGGACAGCGGCTTCTCCACCAGCGCGGGTAGACCACGTTGCAGGGCCTCTCGTGCGACGGGCACGTGGGACGTCACCGGCGTCGCCACGACGACACCGTCGGCGGATTCCAGCGCCTGGTCCAGCGAGTCGGTCACCACGGCGCTGGGATATTGCCGGGACAGCGCAGCCCGGCGTGCCTCGTCGGTGTCGCAGATGGCCGTCAGGTCCACGTCGGGCATGGAGGAGATTGTCCGCACGTGATTCCTGCCCCAGTTGCCGGCGCCCACCACGGCCAACCGAACGTTGTTCATCCGTAGAATCCTCTGATTGCGTCCACCACCGTGTCGCGTTGTTGTGTCGTCAGCTCCGGATAGACCGGCAGCGACAGGACGTCCCGAGAGGCCCGTTCCGCCTCGGGGAAACTCCCTTCACGGCAGCCCAATCCATCGAAGCACGGCTGCAGGTGCAGCGGCTTGGGATAGTAGACCGCGCACCCGATCCCCTGGTCGAGGAGATGATTCTTCAGGTCGTCGCGGCGGTCCGCCCGGATCGTGTACTGGTGGTAGACGTGCTCGTTGCCGTCATCCACCGTGGGCGGCGTCACGCCGCCGATCTCGCCCAGCGCCTCATCATACGCTGCCGCGTTGGTGCGGCGACCCTCGGCCCAATCTGCCAGGTGCTTCACCTTGACCAGCAACACAGCGGCCTGGAGCGTGTCGAGCCGGCTGTTGGTGCCGATCTCATCGTGGTGGTACTGCTTTGCCCCACCGTGGGTGCGGAGCAACCGCAGCCGGCCGGCCAGGTCGTCTTCGTTGGTGACCACCATGCCGCCATCACCCCACGCACCCAGGTTCTTGCTGGGGAAGAACGAAAGCGCCGTGGCCCAGCCCTGCTCGCCGGCGAGGCGCCACTCGCCATCGATCTCGCGGCGTGCACCGATGGCCTGGGCAGCGTCTTCCATGATGACCAGATCGTGGCGCTCGGCCAGAGGAAGCAGGCGCTCCATCGGGGCCATCTGTCCGAAGAGATGCACCGGAATGATGGCCCGCGTCCGCGGCGTCACCGCCGCTTCCACCGCGGCGGGATCGATGTTGAACGTGCCGGCGTCGATGTCCACGAACACCGGGGTTCCACCGGCATTGGCGATCGCGCCGGCCGTCGCAAAGAAGGAGAAGGGTGTCGTGATGACCTCGTCACCCGGCTGCAGCTTCAACGCCTTGAGGGGAAGCAACAGCGCGTCGGTGCCGCTGGCACAGGCGATGCCGTGCTCCACGGCGCTGAGCTTCGCGATGGCCCTTTCCAGTTCGGGAACGGCCTCGCCCATGATGAACCGCTGACTCTCGATCACCTCGAGGAGCGCCGTCATGGTCTCGTCCCGGATCGTATCGAATTGCGCCTTCAGGTCCAGCAGAGGTACCGGCATATTCTTCCCAAGTGTAAGCGGGACAAAAACTTACCGGGTCGGAGGACGGAGGTCAATCGGCCTGGAGTCGCCCCCCCACTTCACCGTAGGAGGTGCCGCAGCGATCGCACTTCGCGTGGGAATCCGAGACGCGAAGCCGCTCGCCGCAGCGGCACATCCAGCCCACCCG
>JBDHHA010000283.1:0-3448 GCA_039589615.1 Gemmatimonadota bacterium | reverse complement strand
GCCTTCGACAGGAGTCACCTGGAAGACCTGCTCACGGCAGAGCCGATGGACATCGTGCAGGCGTTCCGGGAGGTTCATGGACTCCAACTGGTATACAGGCCAGAAGTGATGCGCGACATCTGTGAATGGGTGGCGTCCGAAGGCGACAATATGATCTTCATCTATGGTGGCGACGACCCGTGGACAGCAGCCGCGATTGAGCTGGACGGATCCACCAATTCAATCAGGATCATCAATCCCGGAAGCGGGCACGATGCTGATATCCGCGCTCTCTCTGGCACCGGCAGGACACAGGTGTTCTCAGCCCTTGAGCAATGGCTGGGAGTTTCGATCAACTAGTAGCGTACCGGCAATCATCTTGCGCCTAGGGAGCCCTCTCAGGCCACCAAGCAAGCGTCTCGTGCGTATTCTTTCGCCCTTTAGCTGAGAGTATTGGCGAGAGTATTAGTCGGCCGGCGCAGCCTTCGTTCCGCCATCGCGACCCGGATGTTCCCTGCGGCATCGGGATCACTCCCTGCAAAGCGCTTGGACCAGCGATGGGCAACGCTCAGATTGCGATCCCGGCATCCGGTGATTTCTGAGCCCGGTGGGGGGATCCTTGGTGCGGTCGCGTCATCGGGGTTCCACGGTGATGCTCACGGACACGTTCCGGAAGGCGACAAGCTAGGGTCGAGGGCGCGTGACCGAGAGATTCCCCAAGCGTTCTCCGCGTCCGAGGTCAGTTTCGAGCCGGATGGCGACGTAATCGACCGCGGGATCAGCTCCACGCCGATACCGGGAGAGTGACAACTGAAGGGATAGGTGGATTGTACTTTGTCGCACGCAGGAGGCCAACGATGAAGAAGCGCTTTTCTCTACTTACTCTTACTCTGCTCCTGTTGCTCGCAAATACTTGGGTTCGGTGGGACGAGCCGGAGCTGGTCCTCATTGAAGGCAGTTCGTTCCTGATGGGTGACGTGTTCGCGGAAGGGGGGCAGGACGAACGTCCAACCCACCCTGTGACCGTCCGGGACTTCCTCCTCTCTCCACACGAGGTAACGGTAGCAGAATTCAGGGCTTTCGTTGCTGAGACCGGCTATGAGACGTCCGCCGAGGGTCCGTTTGATCCGGAGGCGAGCAAGGCCATCATCGAAAGGGCTACTTCACGGCAGCTCTCTCGAGAAGAGATGCAGGAGATTCATCAGGAGATCCTGAGGTACTCAGGCGCTGGGTACTGGGCGGCCGAAGAGCGACGGTGGCAGGGCTACAACCCGGAAACGAACTGGAGAAACCCGGGGTTCGAGCAAATGCCCGACCATCCGGTCATGGCCGTTTCCTGGGACGATGCCATGCATTTCTGCAACTGGCTGAGTGAGAAGGCGGGGTTGCCGGTGGCCTATGATGCAGTGAGCGGCGAGCTCCTAGATGAGGCGGGAGACCCCACGACGGACTTGAAGCGGGTAAGAGGTTACAGGCTCCCGACGGAAGCCGAGTGGGAATATGCGGCCCGAGAAGGAGGCCGAGATGTTAGGTTCGGGAACGGGATGAACACTGCTCGATCCTCGGAGATGAATTTCCGGGGTGATGAAGGCGAGCAGCCGTATCTGGAACCGGGGTCCTATCACAAGGGGACCATGCCCGTCGGAAGCTTCCCGCCAAACAGCTTGGGCCTCTACGACATGAGTGGAAACGCGTGGGAGTGGGTAAGCGATACCTACGTCCAGTATGACACCACCGCTGTGAAAGACCCCTACTCGACCGGAGGCACCAAACGCATCCTGCGCGGAGGACGTTGGGGTGGTGATGCCTTTGAAGCACGTGTCTTTCGTCGCACCTCATGGCCTCGAAACGACCGCTGCAACAATTCGGGGTTCCGGATTGCCCGTTCAGTAGGTGGAGCGTGAAGGCCATGGGGAGTGAAGAGGCAGGGTCGGTGCGGTCCTCTGTTTTCTCGCCGACGGGACACGGGGGCACCGGCACAAGCTTCAGATAGAGGTCTTCTCCGTTCTTCAAAGGGAACCGAGCCGATCGGGTGCGAGGGCTAACGAACCTCATCGCGACATGTTTCACGATTCTCTCCATTACGAAGTACTGTTCTGCGCTCACGCACCTCGTTGACAGCCGACATGCTCCGAAAACCCAGCGTCCGTAATGTCCTGCTTGCCGTCGGAGTCAGCGCGGGACTGCTGCCCACGGTCCTTCACTTCCTTCTGACATCGCACGCGGGTGTATCGTCCGTGCTACTCGGTAACATCGCCGCGGTCAGTCTCGTTGCCGCAGGTGTCCTGATCCACCGCCACCGATTGCCGCAGAAGGTCGCGATGGTGGCGCCGTGGGTCGCCTGCGGCGCCTTGATGGGTGCCGGTCTCATCGGTCCCCTGCGAATCGGCCCGTATGCCTTGATCGCAGCCGTGTCATTCGGGCTCGTCGGCGCCGTGCGCGGTGTTGGGGGAGTCCGGGGCGCACTCATGTGCACCGGTGGCATCCTGGCTGCAGCGGTTATGAACTTCGCGTGTCTGTGGGCCTTTACGTTGGGCCTGCACCGGCCCATCGCGCCCGCGGCGTACTTGTCGTTGGACCTACGAGTACACACGCTTCTCGCGGATATCCCGCTGCACGATGTGTGGGTGGTTCATTTGCCCGGCGGCGGAACCGGCAGGACCCTCGTGGACGTCAATGAGGCGATGGCTGCAGGCGTCTCGGGTGACGAGTCGGTTGTGCTGGCGGCGGCCCTTGCTACCTACATGCTCGCTGCCCGCGTGCTGGGGTTGGCAAGCGAGGCATGTTTCGACACTTTGTCATCTGTGCGTCAACGACTCACGGAAACCGACCGCGCTCAATCGATCTTCCAGCCGGGAGTGGGCGGGTTCGTCTATTACTTCAAACGCGAATCACTGCTCGAGATACAGACGTGTGCCGCCCAAGCCCTTTATGCGTTTGCGCTCGAGCCTGTGGAGTCTGGATACGCGCTGTACTGGGGGGTCTACGCCAAGCGGGTCAGCTGGGTCACGCCCTATTACATGAGCCTCATCGACCCGATTAGACGACTCGTTGTATTCCCATCCATTCTCCAGCGCATCAAACAGCGGTGGCGCGCCAGATGGAGAGCTGACCACGAGCGCACCGCTACCTCGCCTCCGGCCGGCCCCGGATCGGTGGCTGACGCTACGAGAGAGCGGCGATGCTAGTACCATGGAGCACCATACTGCCTCGCCTACGGCGGATACTCCAGCTGGTGCTTGCGGCTACAGCTCTCGGCGTCGCCGCAGCAGCGTGGCTGTACATCATGAACATTGGGGAGGCAGAACAGCGCCCATTCCTCCCCACCATCGCCTTTGTTCTCCCATTCTGGTACCTGTGGGCGGTGTACGCTCCGCTCGTGGCTTGGCTGTCAAAGAGCTATCCCATCGAGCGCGGCCGAGTGATCTTTCGGTCGGCGATGCATTGCGGGATTGCCGTCGTGATGTCC
>JBDHHA010000282.1:0-3544 GCA_039589615.1 Gemmatimonadota bacterium | reverse complement strand
CATGTCGAACAGCATGTCCGGCGCGATGGATACCCCCTCCTGGGAAACGCCGCTCACGCCGACCCACCGGTTGCCGTCAGGCGTGATCAGGGCCGCCGAGACGCCCACGCCGTTGATGGATTCGAGGACGTCGTCGAGGACCTGCTGCAATTCGCGGACAAAGGTCACCTCCGGCGCCATCGGCGGATCGCTGCCACACGACGTCGTGACCCCGCCCGTCAGCGCCAGCGCCAGGGCAACGACAAGAACCCGCCCATCAAAACTCATAGCGAAATCCAATCGATGGTAGAAACGGCAGCAGCTCCTGACCGTTGTTCCTCCCAACCACCATTGTCCCATCCTCATAGAGCGTCGCCCAGTAGTTGTACGATCGGATATTGGTCCGCCCGTAGACGTTGAACAGATCGATGTACGTCTGCAATGCACCGTGGCCCAGTTGGAAGTTCCGCGTGATACGGAAATCGAGGCGGTGGTAGCTCGGGACTCTGATGCCGTGCAAGTCGGGGTACAGGCGGTTGAACTTCACCGACCCGTCCAGGAGCGTGTCGGTCGTGAACACCGTTTCGGTGGTGGGCCAGCCGGTGTGGAAACTCCACGCACCTGCGAGCAGCCAACGGTTGTTTGGGCGATAGGTGGCGTCGAATCCGATGGTGTGGCGTTGATCGTGTCTCCGCGGCACCCACTCCCCCTCGATCTCATCCTCGGCACTGGCAAGGGCGTAATGCGCGGACCACGCCCAGCGGCGCCCCAGTTCGTGGCCGATCATGACCTCCAGGCCACGGGCCCTGCCACGGGTCGGATCGATCAGCATCCGATCCGCCTCCGCCTCGTAGAATGCCCGGAGCTCCCACATCGCATTGATGTAACGAGGATGCTGATCGGCGATGTTTCTTCGATACGCCTCCACGCGCACGGTGACGTCCTTGGGGAACTCGTGTTCCACACCAACCGCCACCTGCTCCGCCATGTCGGTGGAGAAGTACTCGACTTGGCCGTCGGCCACCTCGAGCTCATGGATACCGTGGGACTGGAAGTATCGTCCCCAGCTCCCGCGAAGTGTGGTATGCGGCGTGAGCTGGAGCGCCATGAGCACGCGCGGCGCAAGGTCGCTGTCGTCGGTGTGAGAAATCCGGTCGAACCGCACACCCACCTCGGCCGTGAGGGGGTCAACCGGCCGCACGCGGGTTGCCACATACCCGCTCGCCTCGTGGCCGACCGGATCGACGTCTACCATTACCGTCTCGATGCGCCCAGTGAAGCCGCCGCGAGTGGCGACAGCCCTACTTCGGTCGGCCCTGAAGTAGTCATACGTGGATGCCACGCGCTTGATCTCACCGCCCAGCTTGAACATCACGCGGTTGGTGACGTCGATGCTGAGGTCCTGCCGTACGCCGGCAAACGAGAACACCCGATCGTCGTCCACCGTTGTGTGGACCGAATCGCCGCTACTGAAGATGTCGTGATCACCGAACCGTTCACGGGTCACACGGCCCAGCCACGCTATAGTACGCGCTGAGAAACGCTCCGTGAGCGAGGCGTCCCAGGTGAGCCAGCCGTAGCTGCTCTTCCAGCCCGTCTCGAGAATCCCGTCGCTCTCATCGATGGACAGATCGTCGTCACCGTGCAGCACGTTCACACTCACCCGATGGTTGCGATGGACCAGGTGCTGCACCTTGCCGAAGATGTCGTAGTACTGGGGGGAGAGATCGTCGTCTCCACCGGTGAGACCCAGCACGATGTCGAGATACCCGCGCCGCGCGGCGAACAGCCACTGCCCGTTGCCGGCGTCGAAGCTCCCACGATTCATGAGGCTGGCGTTCGTGAAGCTCAGCCCGACCGTCGTGCGCGTCCCTGACACCGGCGCGAGCCGCGAGGTCATGTCGAGCACTCCGGTCAGCTTGTCGCCATGCTCCACCGAGAAGCCGCCGGTGGCCAGCTCGGCGCCGCCGATGGAGTTGACGTCGATGAGCCCCAATGCGCCGTCGAAGTCCTTGAGATGATACGGCTCGTACAGCTCCAGGCCGTCGATCATCACGAGCAACTCCTGATCGGTTCCTCCGCGGGGGTTGAGGCGGGTGGAGATATCGTCGGACGCCACCCCAGGTAGCCGTCGCATGCCCCGGAACACGTCCTCACCGAGTTGCGGCATCGTCTCCATCTCTTCTCGGGTGAGGGCCTGCCGGGATGTGCCGTCGGACGCCTCCATCACACCGAACCGGCCCGGCGTGACCACGATGTCGGCGAGGCGGAGTCGTATGGAACTCAGGGTGATGAACAGCTCCTGGGTCGAGCTATCCGCCACAGCCAGCTCAAACTCGCCGAACTGGTAGCCTATTTGTGCAACCCGCAGGGTATAGGTCCCCAGCGGGACAGCTTGGAAGGCGAAAGTGCCGTCCGCCTCCGTGAGCGTACGGAGGCGTCTCTCCAGCACCTGCACCTGCGCACCCGCCACCGGCACGCCGGCCTCGTCACGCACAACGCCTGTGACGCTCCCCTGACCTTCCACTTGCTGCGCCGTCGCCAGCGACAGCAGGAATGCCAGCGGAAGGCCGATTCGTCTGAGCGGGGATTCCGTTGGTAACGCGATCGATTCTTCCATACGAGACCTGAACAAGTCGTTCACTCCAGTAAACCACCTGAGAAACGACTGACGTCCCCAAAGAATTACACCCAACGCATCGCAGCCCGACACGCATGCGGCGCGCCGGGCTGCTTTGCGGAGGGAAGACCGCGCCTAGTCTTGCGCCATGGACTCCTTGAGGAGGTTGGCGGCAATCACGTTCCGCTGAATCTCGTTCGAGCCCTCGTAGATCTGAGTGATCTTGGAATCCCGGAGAAGCTTTTCGACGGGGTACTCCTTCATGTAGCCATACCCGCCGAAGATCTGCACCGCGTCAATGCACACCTTCACGCACGCGTCGGATGCAAACGTCTTGCAGATCGCCGAGCCCTTGGTGAAGCCCTTGAGACCCGCATCGATCATCCGTGCAGCGGAGTACACCAGCGCTCGCGAGGCCTCCACGGCGATGGCCATGTCGGCCAGCATGAACTGCAGACCCTGGAACGACGCAATGGGGTGCCCAAACTGCTTCCGCACCCTTGCATAGTGTGCCGCCTCGTCGAGGGCCCGCTGGGCAATCCCCACCGCCTGGGCCGCCACACCGGGACGCGCGTGGTCGAACGTGCGCATGGCCACGATGAAGCCCCCTCCTTCGCGCCCGATCAGGTTGTCCTTGTGGACCCGGCAGTTGTCGAAGATGACCTCCCGGGTAGCCGAGGCCCGGATGCCGAGCTTGTTCTCTTTCTTCCCGAAAGAGAGTCCCTCCGTCCCCTTCTCCACGATGAACCCGGTGGCGCCGCGGGGTCCTTTGTCCTTGTCGGTCAGCGCGATCACCGTGTAGATCTCGGCTTCGCCACCGTTGGTGATCCACTGCTTCGTGCCGTTCAGCACGTAGTAGTCGCCGTCCTTGGTGGCGGTGGTGTGAATCCCGCCGGCGTCCGATCCCGCTTCCGATTCGGTGATGGCAAACGCCGCAAGCTTCTC
>JBDHHA010000281.1:0-3547 GCA_039589615.1 Gemmatimonadota bacterium | reverse complement strand
GCGATGTCGCCCACGTGGTCGGTATGGAGATGGCTCGCGAAGAGCTTGTCCAGCGTGGAGTAGTCGGGCTCGAGCCCGGCGAGCCGGTCGGAGGCGCCGGTCCCGAGGTCGAACAGGAAGGACTCGCCGTTGCCGAGCTCGACCAGGAACGACGCGGCTACGTTGCTGGGGGACTGGTTCGGCATGCCCGTCCCCAGGGCGGTGATGCGCATCTCGTCCGCGGCCACCCTCTCGGTGCCGGGGAAATAGGTGCGGGGATATCGGTTGTTCTTGATCTCCTGGGGGACGCGGCCGAACGGCACGTTGAGGCCACCGACCTTGTCGGGCTTGGCCAGGGCGAAGGTGCCCCACAGTGCCGAACCAATCGCCGCCGCAAGAAGCGTCGCAAAGAACCGTCTCATTCGGTGTCCCCTTTACGTTGTCGTGGATGAATGCGTCCGCACGAACCGGACGCTGGACTGCACGTCGAGCCCGGGAAAGTAACCAAAGACGCCAGAGCGAGAATCCCCCTCCCCGCCGAGCCGAGCAGGACCTCGCCAAGCGTCGCGCGCGCTCGCGGGAAGCGCTCCGATCAGGGGGTGAAAACTCTTTTCACAGCGACGCCTTACGCCGGTTTCGATGAAGTAGCACTCGAGGCTCATCTCGGCTCTCGAGAAGCGCTGAGCGGCCAGCCGAACCGCGTGCCGTTGGGAATTCGGGGGTATGGTTTCCCGGTCCCGACACAGGGGAGGCCAGGAGGTATGCGAACCCGAAGCTGCACTGCACTGTTTGTCGCCGCTGCGCTCGCGCTGACGGCGTGCAACACCATCGATTCCCGCATCCACAAGCAACAGGCGTTGTTCGACAGCTACCCGCCGGACGTCCAACACGACATTCGGGACGGCCGCATCGAGGTGGGATACACGCCGGAGATGGTCGCCATGGCGCTCGGCGAGCCGGACCGAAAGGTGGAGACCCAGACCGAGGAGGGCGTGGCGGAGGTCTGGACCTACCGCAAGAGCGTGCCCGGCTTCTCGGTCGGGATGGGGAGCGGGAGCTACGTGGGCTCCGGCGTGGGCATCGGCTCGGGGGTCAGCGTGGGCGAGCCCCCGCGCAGCGAGGACGAAGCGGTGGTCGAGTTCTGGCGGGGGCGCGTCTCGCGCTTCCACGCGCCCGCCCCCAAATGAAGGTTCATATAAGTGCGGAGATTCACGCTCCGCGCGTGGCGATCCACAACACTTTAAAATGTCTCGCAAGAGAGAGAACTTGAGGAGAGCGGCATAGCCGCACACCCCAAGCAGAAGGTGTCTCTTACGAAACGAGTCCGATTGTCTGAATCACTCTGAAGACGTACGATGTTGGCCCCCGTTTCTCCCACGCAGGTCGACTCAAGGAGATCACGACCATGAGCCTTCGTGTTGCAGTCGCCTTCTTCGCTGGCGTGTCTCTTACCATCCTGTTGCTCGTGTTGCTCGGGGCGGGCGGGGCGGTGAAGTCGCCCACCGGCACCGCGCCGGACCGCTACGTCTACTACCCGGGCACCGAGCCTCTGAAGAAGGGCGAGATCCGTCTGATCGCCCTGGGCACGGGGATGCCGGCGGCGCGCAGGAGCCAGGCGGCCACCTGCTGGCTGGTCGAGCTCGGCAACGGCGACAAGTTCCTGTTCGACATCGGCACCGGTGCGAATGCCAACATGGCTGCGCTGATGATCCCCTTCGACTTCCTGAACATGATCTTCCTCTCGCATCTGCACACGGACCATTGGGGCGATCTCCCCGGCCTCTGGGCCGGCGGCTGGACGTCGGGACGAACGGTCCCCCTGGAGATCTGGGGGCCGAGCGGCGCGCGGGAAGACATGGGGACCAAGTACGCGATCGAGCACTTCATGAAGGCGTACAACTGGGACAACATGACCCGTCTGGCAAACCTGCCGTCCAGGCCGGGCCAGATCATCGTCCACGAGTTCGACTACAAGGTCGAGAACCAGGTCGTCTACCAGGAGAACGGGGTGACCATCCGCTCCTGGCCGGCGATCCACGCTGGGGACGGTGCCGTCAGCTTCGCCCTGGAATGGAACGGCCTGAAGATCGTGATCGGCGGCGACACCATGCCGAATACCTGGTACACGAAGTACGCCTTGAACGCGGACGTGGCGATTCACGAGGCGTTCCTGACTCCAGAGCAGCTGGTCACGCTCTACAGCATGTCTCCCGGAGCCTCCTTGGGAATCGGGACCTATGTCCACACTCCGCCGCAGGCCTTCGGCAAGGTCATGAGCACGATCAAGCCCAGACACGCCATCGCCTACCACTTTCTAAACGAGTCGGACACGCGCGATTCGGTTTATGGATATGTCCGGGAGACCTATGACGGTCCTCTGACGTTGGCGGAGGACATGCTGGTCTGGAACATCACCAAGGACGATATCCAGGTACGCAGCGTCGTTTCTACGGACGAAGCGTGGAGCCAGATCGGCCCCAACGCGCCTCTTCCTCCAGACCGCACCGTGCCCGACCAGCTCACCAAGGAGATGCTGGCGGGTCGCTGGGACATCAGCGATGTCTCAGCAGACATGGTCAAGGAGTTCAAGGCGAAGTACAAGCTGAAGTAATCGAAGCCCCGCCTGGACAAAGGCGTCCAACAGGCGTTGTTGGGCATCTGACTCGGTCCAGAACCGCCCAACGACGACCTGAAGGAAGGCGTTCTCAGTCGTTGACACCAGATGCTGAAGAGCATACTGGCATGGGCCAGATCAGCGCTCGCAGGCGTCAAAACGACAGGAATTGAACATGAGCCGAAGAATACTCGCCGCAGTTCTTGGAACCCTGTTGATTGGCGGCTGCGCCACGCAGCAGAAGAAGGTCCTGCACACGGTCGAGAACCCGGCGCCCGTGAACTGCGCAACGGCCGAGGGCGACCTGCGTGTCCTAGAGAGCGAGAAGGCCAACGTGGTCGAGCGAATTGCTGAAGGAGTTTCGTCACTCACGCCGGCTGGGGCCGCGCTCGGAATTCTCACGTTGACGGAGACGACGAAGTGGAAGGTGGCAGCTGGCGAGTACAACAAGATGATCGACAAACGGATGGCCCAGATCAAAGAGGAGTGTGGCCTCTAGCCTGCGCGAACAGCGGTAACGCCAGTGTAATCGCCGAGCACCGTGCGAGCCGCATCAGCCGAGCGCGACGGCAGTAGCCGGTAGCTCACCGCCTCCTCCCGGGGAACGTGTCGGCGACGGGTTCCGGTGGTGGTCTGTGCGATCAGCTCGCGGATCTCGTGAGCACTGGCCACCGTGTCGGTCCTCCTTTGTCGATGGACGGGACACTAGGGCCCATCGAGGGGCTGGATCAGCCCGTCGATCCGGCACAGCCCTCTGGCGCCCACCAGGGCGAGGGCGTTGCGACTCCCTGGCCGGTACTCCATGGAGGCCACGCCCTTCTCGACGGGGCCGCGGCAGCGTTCGACGTTCCCCACCACGACCACGGTGTCCTGGCCGCCCGACCAGCCGACCCTGGAGGCCAGGGGGAAGCGGCCCCGCAGCAGCACCACGTCGGCGTCCTCGTAGAGCGTGCG
>JBDHHA010000280.1:0-3560 GCA_039589615.1 Gemmatimonadota bacterium | reverse complement strand
CCAGGCCAACATAGCGCATGCGCAAGCCTCCTTTCGCTCTTCGAGATATCCTGCCGATCGACTCTCGGAGGCTATCCCCTAGGCGGCTTGCTTCATAGATTCATTTTGGAGACGAGAATGCTGCTGGTATAGTGACGCGTTCGCCGCGACGGCTGCAGCCTCACCGTCACGGAACCACATCTTGTCGCTCGAGTCCCGGACAGGACGGGAGATCAATCCAGATGCAGTGCCAATCTCGCAGCCGCGATCGCATGATCGCCAACTTCCTGTGGGCGGTCGTCGCGGCTGGGGCAATCTGTTCTGGCACGCCAGTCTTCGGGCAGCAGCACCTCGTTCCCGACACCACCATCACCGGACCTGTTCTGGAGTTCGGTTTTCCCGGTTTGCACATCGGTATCGCCGCGTACCCGGAGGGCCCGACCGGCACGACGGTCTTTTACTTTCCCGAACCGGTCAAGGCCGCCATTGATGTGCGGGGCGGCGCGCCAGGGATTGTCAACTCCGAAACGCTGCGGTTACAGCAGGACTCCGCCTTCACGAACGCCGTGACATTTGCAGGAGGATCTTCCTACGGTCTTTCTGCCGCAACGGGTGTCGCCGAGGGACTCAAGGAGCGATGGATCGAGGAGGGCGACTGGAAGAGGATCGCCGATGTCACGGGCGCCATCATCTTCGATCTGGGCTCGCGTCGCCTCAACACCGTGACGCCCGACCAGACCCTCGGCCGGGCCGCGCTGGAGTCCGCCCGTCCTGGTGTGTTTCCACTGGGCGCGCAGGGCGCCGGCCGGTTCACGATGCAGGGATGGGCTTTTGGGCATCCCCAGCATTCCGGACAGGGTGGTGCTTTCCGGCAGGTCGGCCAGACGAAGCTGGCTGTCTTCACCGTGGTGAATCCGAGCGGCGGGATCGTCGATCGCGAAGGTTTCGCAGTGCGCTGCGGTCCCGACGCCGGCGGCCGGTGCCCGCAGGCTCGTGAGTTGCTCCGGAGGGAAATGGGAAATTCCCTCCCCGGAATCCCGCCGGCGAGTTCCCAAGGCACCACCCGGAACACTACCATCACCCTTCTCGTCACCAACGAGGACATGCCGGCCCTCGAGTTGAAGCGTCTCGCAATCCAGGTTCACACCTCCATGGGGCGGGCCATCCAGCCCTTTCACACGAAGAGCGACGGCGATGTGCTCATCGCCGTGACGACGGGCACGGTCAAGACGGAAGCGCCCTATTTCTACGAGTGGCTCGGAGTGCTCGGCGCCGAGGTCGCCTGGAATGCCGTGCTCGCCAGCGTACCGTCGCTCCCCGAGTCCGGCCCGACCGACCCTGTCCAGTGGACCCCGGAGCAGTTGAACGCGGTCGTTGGCGAGTACCGTTTCTCGCGCTGGGCGCCGCTCCGCATTCGGCGCGTGGATGATGCCCTGCAGGCGACGGGCGCGGACGTGGATAACCTGTACTTTCCTGTTGGCCAGCCCGTCGCCCTGACACCGGTGTCCACGAGCGAGTTGCTGGTCGAGGGCGAACGAGGCTATCGGCTACGTCTGGAACGCGAGGCCGGGGAAATCATCGCCCTCACTCTCGAGCCCGGTCCCTGGGGCCAGAGGGCAGTACGCGTCAGCGGCTCCGAGTGACGTCATCCGTTACTTGGTACCGGGGTTTGTAACCCTGTGGAACAGCAGGTAGACCCGGTGCGTATGGGCCGCAAGGACAAAGGACAGTGGCAAGCTGTTGCCTATTGATAACGATAGGTCTGGTTGTTGTAGCCTGCTCCCCCGATCATGGGAACACTTGGAGAGGGGATGAACCTGCCCCCCCCCGTGTCCTGGCCGAATTCAGCGGCTTCGTGGCAGGCGCTTGGACCTGTACTCGTACGGGCACGGCCACCTCATTCAACCCGTTGGGCGGAAGACAAGACATCACGGTTCTCCGAGAGTTCGAGTGCACCAGCCAATTCACCGTCTATGACGAAGTTGGATGTGAAGGTTACGAGCCGGGCGCTAAGCCTTCGGAGCCATTCCCCAGCAAGCCCACCAGCGAATCGAAGGAGGCGGAACGAGAGAACTGCTTCCGCTTGTCCTTACTGCAGGTTGATGGCGCATGACTTTCATTCTAACTGCCTGACAACTCGTTACTGACCTCGGAGGGTCGCGCTTACTGCTTCGAGCGAGTCTCGCCAGTTTGACGCCCGCACGCCTTCCACTCGTCTTCGTCCTGGCCATGGGGGATGTCCCCGACCATGATGTGGGCGTTGGGCGCACCGGGGCACATGAGCCAGGTCCCATCCGTCCTCTCCGTCGGCAGTCCCGTGGTGTCTCCGGTCGCCCATGGCAAGAAGATGGCCAGCAGGAGCTTTGCGCTCTCTCGGTCCGGCCCACTGAGGAGATAAACACGAGAACCCGGTACAGGCGGAGTCGTCTGTCCCTGTTCGATCGCCGCCTCGATCAAGGCTAGCCGCTGGGGCGCCGAGGACGCGCGGGCCCTGACGGGAGCGACGTCCTTGCGGTACCGCTCCACGTCACGGTCTCGACAGACCGTCCTGAAACCCGGCGAGGAGAGGTCACGGCGACAGACGAACCCGTTCGAACCGGCCCGCAGAACCCGTTCCTTCCCGTCAGCGTCGGTCACGACGACGCGGGCTTTAGCGGCAAGATGCCCCGGGAGTGCGGCCGTTGTTTCGGCGATGAGCTCTGCGTCGGACGAGGCGAAGGCGGCCACGGAGCTCGCGATCACAGCGAGGGCGAAAAGCACGTATCTCATGCATACACCTCCATGAACATCAGTCTTTCGTCGATCTTACTGGACTCCGTCCTGCAACACGACGACTGGCTTCTCAAGCGCGGCGAGGTTCTCGCCGGGTCGTCGCTCGACGACAGGCAGGTCGGACCGGGTACGTTGGCGTCAGTTCCGCCCGGCTGCCAGGAACGACCAAGCTTACCAAGGCTACCACCGACCTCAAGGCATCTGCCGGGTCCCACGGCGACAACGGTCCGTGCGGTGGTGTTCTCCTGTCGAGAGCGCACATGCGCGAACCATGCTCGTGCGGGCTGTCCCTTCCCTGTCGTAGCAATCGTTTTCACAGCGTTCTCCACTCTCGGGTGAGCGCTCCACGGGCTATGTCCTGCAAGCCGAGCAGCGAGTCGAAGAATGTGGAACGCGAGGGGATTGCTGGCGCTTGTCCTTGCTGCAGAACAAGATAGCCACAGATGGACGCGGGACAGATTCCCGCGTCCGGCATAAGTTATTGATAATAAAAGTTTTATAATGGTGGAGGCGGCGGGAGTCGAACCCGATCCAGGCCGATCAACTAAGCGGTTGATGGTGCACGACTTCCGTTTCAAGACCTTGACTCCACGCCGCTTCGCGCCGTCGATCGAGTCCCCTGGAGTCCCCTCCCGTCCCCTGGAGTCGACCCCAGTCCTGGAGACATTCTGGAGACGGTCAGCTGACTGCCCACCCGGGGCCCGGTACCCTCGACTGTCACCGCGGTTCCGAACCGCCCTTCGGCGGCTCCGGTCGGGAAGACGCTGTCGTAGGCGGTGACTTGCGTCCATATCGATGATCATTGACTG
>JBDHHA010000279.1:0-6740 GCA_039589615.1 Gemmatimonadota bacterium | reverse complement strand
GAGCCCACCACGTTTTGGGAGCAGTTCAGGCGAGAGTTGCGCTTGCACGTGGCTGCAGCTGCGCGCAAGGGTTTCACTCCCGCGATACGGTTCAACGGGACGAGTGACGTGCTACCGCTCGAGCTTGTGGAGATTATGGGGGAGTTCCCTATGGTGCAATTCTATGACTACACCAAGAACGCGAAGAGCGTCTACCGGTGGAGCAAGGGTGAGTACCCAGAGAATTATCACTTGACGTACTCGGCGAGTGAGGACACGAGCACACAACAGGCCGTGCGTATGCTGACGCATGGGATCAACGTGGCCGTGGTGTTCAGTGAGCTACCCGAGCGGTGGTTCTTTGCCGAGGTCGTGGACGGTGACGAAACGGACGCGCGTTTTCTGGATCCCAAGGGTGTGGTTGTGGGGTTGACGGTCAAGGGCAAGGTGAAGGACAAGACAGGTTTTGTACAGGTTATAGACACCAAGGAGTGAGTTATGCCTAAGCCAGAGTTTACTGTTGTGGGATATTACGACGACAACGACTCCACCTTTTTTAAAACCTACTGCGATATGACAGTTAGAGAGGCGGTGGCGGAAGCGGAAAAGGATATGGGAGGGTTTGGTGTAATTGTTTGTGTCTTCGAGGGGGATGTGCGCGTCTATATTGCTAATCGAGACGACTTAAATAATGGATACGACCTTAACGAGCTTTATAAGGACATAATGGACAAGGAGTGAGCTATGCAACCGAGTGAGAAATCCCCCGAAATGGAAGCACTTCTGGAGACCATGACGGGCAGAACCACAGCAATTAGCGGTGATAGGTGTGTGCCTGAGCCGATTGGGTGTGGTGGGCCCGCCACGGAGTTTCGAGACGCGTTGTCCCCGATTTTGACCTTGGACGAGTTGCGGGGATTGCCGACGCCAGAGCCTACGAAGACCCACCGGCCGATACCTCACTTCGACGTGGCGCGGGTCTTGCTCGAGGAGGGAAACCGGTCCCCGCTTAGGGTGGACTGTGAGCGTCTGGAGTTGCGCGGTTCGGTGTTGGGTGATAGGATGGATTGCTCGCTTGTGTGGCGAGTGCCTGGGCGTACCTGGTGTCCGGGTGTGGTTGTGAGCCATGCGAACAACAAGCGGAGATCCCTACGCGTGAACATTGGCTTGCTGGTTGAGATTTGCGAGAACGGGCTTGTGGTGCCGAGGGGGGAGCAGGTAGGCTTCCGGCGTCGGCACGTGCCTGGGAACGCTTGGGACCAGCTGATCCGTGAGTACGTGGGCAGCATGGACACCACCATTCTCGGGCTCGAGAAGATGATGAGCACCTTGCGAGGTATCCACGTTCCCGACGGGTTGCGGCGGATTCGCGGCTGGCAGGATGAGGGTTGGTTACCCAAGAGGGCAGCTGACCGGACGTTCTCCTCGTGGATCATACGACGCACGGGGAACTTCCCGGACGCGGACGCGTGGTGCTTGTACAACCACCTGAACGAGTCGATCAAACGGTACACTCCGCGGCGCCAGAGTGAGCTCTTGCAGGCGTCGTTGGACAAGTGCTTGGCAATCAGTCAGTACAACTGAGCTCCAGCCAGGAGCGGAAAGGAGGTGTGGGCAGGGGGATTGTGCCGACGAGACACGGTTGTGGGTTGGGGGGCCACAAGGAGGTGACACATGAATGAGTTTGAAGAATCGTTTGAGCTGAAGCATCCCATTGATTGTCACGGTGTGACAATTACGTGTTGGGTGTATCGGTACGTTAATACTGGACACAGCTGGGACACATTCAATTGGAACAAGAACAGGCAGGGCTGGGATACGTTAGCTTCTGCAATGCGTTCGTTGTCAGTGGCACGAAATTATGTTTTCGAACACGTCCGAAGCTTCAATAAACGAGCAACGTGGGATCCACGGGAGGCGAAGGTATGAGCGACCTGTACGAGAAGCTGGGGCCGCTGTGCCACGAGTATCTCCGGTTCAGGTCGGAGACACGGCCGAAGGTGTACTGGAATGGGATAGGGATCCCTCCAGGCCTTTGGCGTGCGGAGTGGACAGAGGGCGATCGGCGGGTGTGTACAGGCGGGGATAGCCCGGCGCGTGCGTTGAGGGGAGCGTTTCAGAAGTGGAGAGGAGTTGGCACAGAGGAGGTAACTATACCTTTGGAGGACTGCGCTTGGCAGCCAGTGTGACATGATCGACTCTTTTTCAATGGCGGTTGGGTACGGGCTGGGGACGTTGGTGACGATTGCGGTGTGTTCGGTGTTGAGGGCGTTGGATAAAGCGAGAGGAGGTAGGCTGTGAAAAAATCGAAACCGGATGAGATGCTGGCACTAACTGCCCGCTTGTTGCTGGTGTTGCTGGCTGAGGTTCGCGAAGCTACAGACAACGACACCCTCGTCAGATACAACGAGTGCGGCGGACTGAAGAAGCTGCGGTATCGTCTTGAGGACCTGTTGCAGGTTTGGATGGACGACAATAGCGAGGAGTGGATACCCTAAGTCAACTACAACCCAAACGACTGCCCGGCCGCCATAGCAATTGTGGACGCCGGGCGGTGTTTTTTGTTGACAGGGGGTGGGCTGGGCATGAGAATTGTGGGTCACGGAGGTAATTACTATGACTAAGTTAGACCGCCGAGAGGTGGAGCTGGAGTATGTGAGGCGCAGGTTGAGGGCGCTCTGTAAGAGGCTTAGCAGTAAAACTATTGCAGAGCTTTTGGCTTGCAATGACACGTTGCGACTGGAAGCCGCAGCCCAGTGGCTTGAGGAAGAAGAGTTGCGGTTGAAGAAGGCGGTGGGGATATGAGTGCAGACAAGTTTGATAATGGGGCAGACAAGCGCAGGTGGGAACTGTTGCCGGTGTCGTCAATACGAGAAGTGTTGAAGGTGCTGGAGTACGGGGCGTACACGAAGCCGCGCCCGGACGGGCAGTTTGGGTATGGGGAGTGGAACTGGGTTAAAGGGATGGAATGGAGCCGGTTATATGCGGCAGTGATGCGGCACATGACGGCGTGGTGGTGGGACAAGGAGTCTGTAGATCCGGAGAGCAGCGAACACCCTCTGGCGCACGCTGTTTGTGGTCTGTTGTTTTTGATTCACTATGACTTGATGGAGAAAGGCGAGGACAATAGGCCATGAAACCAACACGAGTGGCTGTGACTGGGAGCGAGGGGTACATTGGGTCGGCGCTGTGTGCGGCATTGCGGATGGACTCGAGGGTGGAGGTGTCGGGCTGGGATCTGAAGCCGAAGACGGCGGGATCGCTGGCGTGGAACCATGATCAAGGTAGTCCGAGCGCCTGGGATATTAGGAACCGAGAGCACCGGATGGAGCTCTGGGACTGGAAGCCTGACGTGGTGGTGAACTTGGCGGGGTCGTCGGGTGAGAAGCAGTGCGAGGAGGATCCGTATTGGACGGCGCTCACCAATGCTGACGCGGTGAAGCACCTGGCTATGGAGGCGTCGAGGCGGGGGGTGTGGATCTTCCAGGCGTCGTCGATGTCAATCCACTCGGAGGGGGAGTATGCGACGCAGAAGCGTGTGGGGGAACGGTACATGCTCGACTACTGCAAGGGGCAGAAGGCGTTGATCATGCGGTTCGGGACGGTGTTTGGTCTTTCGCCTAAGATGAGGTGGGACTTGCCGTTGCACAAGATGATCGAGACGTACATTCAGACGGGGCGGGTGAATGTGTACGGGCCGAGGCAGATGCGCCCCATGCTGTGGATTGAGCACCTCGTGCAGTTCTTGGTGGACGCGGTGACGCAGCTGCCGGAGAGGTTTGACGACGGGGTGAACGGGTTGCCGTTGCCGGCGGTGTCGTTGGCGAGCTTCAACGCGAGCGTGTTGGAGCTGGCGCAGCTGGTGACACCGAACAAGAAGGACGCGGTTCAACACCTCGAGGCTCCGGCGAAGCCGAGGTCGTACGTAGTGGCGCCGGTGTTCAGCCTGGCAGACGGGCAGGTGCAGGACATTGTGAAGACTATTTTCTACCGATGGAGGCAGGACCATGGATCTCGTTCCTCTGTTTAAGCCAGCACCGCTGAGCGGGAAGTACGCGCGCAGGGTAGCGGCGAGTCCGCATAGGACGACGGGGCCGCAGTGTGCGCGGTTGAAGAAGGCGCTGGCGGCGGAGTTTCCAATGTGGACTCCGGACCAGATCGTGTTGGGGAACAGCGCGACGGCGTGCTTTGAAGCTCTGCTGCGGGTTATGAAGGGCAAGGTGTTGTTTATTGGGGAGACCTATCCACTGTTGCCCTCTATCAACCAGCGGCAACCCTCCCACAGCGCGGTGCTCGGTTATGTCCACACGGACATTGGGGGAGTGACCGCAGACCGGTTCGCTGGGTATTTCGCTGGGTATTTACTCGATTGCTGCCACAGCTGGGCTCCGTCTCACAGGTTTGAGTACTCGCTGGTGTCGTTCTACCCGACGAAGCTGGTGCCGGGGGTGGAAGGCGGGGCACTGTTCTGCCAGTCCACTCTCATGGCGCAGCGGCTGCAGGCCACGCTGAACTGTGGGTTCTTCCAAGACCTGGACCGGACGAGGACCAGGGTGTGGGAGGACATGGAGAGCAACGCCATGAAGGGGAACATGACCGACGTGGCGGCGGCATACAACCGTGAAGCGCTGGAGCACCTACATCACCAGATCAGGGGGATACGTAACACCCAGGTGCAGATCTGCCGAGAGATCTTCGAGCACCCGCGGTTGAGGCGGGGGAGGTATCTCATGCAGGTGCAGGTGCCGGACGTGCCCGAAGCGCAGAAGATTGCCAAAGGCATGGGTGTAGCCAGTGGGTGGAATTTTCCTCCGAATCAGTGGTTGACAGTGCCGAGCTGGGCTGGTATGAATGAGGACCAGATTGGCAAGGTAACTGCTGTTGTTCGCAAACTGCTGAGGTCAACATGAAAATAGAGAAACCACTGAACTGGCTGAGGGACGTCTTCAGCTGGAGTAAGCTGAGCTCGTTCGCGATGTGCCCGAGGAAGGCGTTCTTGCGGTACATCGAGAAGGTGAAGCTCATGAGCCCGGACTTCTTCATCTACGGGCGGGCTGTCCACAAGGGGCAGGAGCATGGGGTAAGGAGCTGGACCTTTTTCGCCGGGACCATGAGCGGCACCTTGAGGTGTGGCATGGGTCGGAGGAGCATCTCCTTATCCAGCCGATCGAGGGGTGTGTCGAGAGCTCGTTCGCGTTCGGCTTGGACGTAGACGAGGAGCCGGCGAGGATCGAGGGATTTGTGGACACGGTGTCCAGCGAGGAAGGCCGCACCGTGGTGGACTACAAGAGTGTGGGCCGGTCGCCTTCGAAGTCTGAGGCGGAGGAGAGCCTGCAGCTGGGGATCTACCGGATTGGGTGCGAAGCTGAGGCGGGTCGGCTCGTGGCGTTCGTCAAGCACATTCGTCAGAAGGCGACGGTGAAGGTGAGCGAGCGGAGTGTGGAGACGCAGGCGAAGAACAGCCGGCTGTTGCGGTGGTTGTCAGAGACGATTAAAGCGTGGCGGCGGTGTATGCGGACGGGGGACTGGCCGATGTGTAGCCCGCAGTGTCACTGGTGCAGCGAGAGTGCGTGCGAGTACTACTCGACGCACTGTTATCCGGAGAAGGATCCGACGCTGTGTGAGGTGATTCAGATTGGGAAGGTGGAGCCGCCTGAGGTGTGTGAGAAGAAGGGGTGGCGAAGTTGAAATATTCCCTCGGTGGTCATAATAACCAACCAGCTGACGGGCTGGTCGAGCTGACGGGCTCGATGGTAAGGCGTCTGACGAGAAGATGGGGGTGCAAGTCCCTCCCTTGGGGCCAGAATGCGTGACCAAGTGATTGACATTCTGATGTGGGTCGCGATCACATTCGTGGCCTGCGCTATACTCTTTTGCATAACGCGTTGAGCGTAGGAGGCAGCATGAAGGTTGGTAAGTTCTTGTCGAATTTTCTGAAGGTGGCGGACGTCAAGAAGGCACAGACTGTGACCATCTCCGACGTCAAGGCTCAGGAGTTGGGCCAGGGCGACGACAAGGAGAAGAAGCTGGTCCTCTACTTCGAGGAGTTGGACCAGGGTCTGGTGCTCAACAAAGGGAGCATCGCTCTGTTGGTCGAGGAGTGCGGCGAAGAGTCGGACGAATGGATCGGCGAGCAGTTCGAGCTCTACAAGGATCCCAACGTGACGTTCGCTGGGAAGCGAGTCGGCGGGCTTCGGTTGCGGAGGGCTGAGTAGCATGAAGAAGGCTGTGCAGGGGTGGGTGTTGACCCTACCGAATTCCCTTGGCGAGATGTACGCTGCTTTTGGTCGGCGTTGGGTGTCCGAGTTCGGGGATGGGTGGCCCACCGCTGCGCGGTTGCAGAGGTATGTGAGTGAGCGGAAGGAGGAGGTACGTGCGGCAACGTTGAACAACGAGCGCACGGCCTTCCGGAGGTTCTGTAAGTGGGCGGGGCTGATGGGGTACTTCAAGGGGCGGGAGCACCTGACGACAGACCGGTTCGGGATCATTTGGCGGCGGCACCAGGTGGTGCGGAGGCGGGAGCTCGAGACACTGGAGCGTGAGGAAGTGGAACAGTTGTGTGCGGAGGCGCCCGAGTGGTTGGCGCGGTACGTACGCTTGTCGGTGTGGACGGGACTGCGGCAGGGGACGGTGAGGAGACTCACGAGGGATCACTACATCCGAGGGTTCCTCATCGTCCCAGCTGGAATGGTTAAGTCACTCCTGCCGCTGAGGGTGCCGGTCCCGGAAGAGGTCCGGGACTGGCTTCCCCTCAATCTACC
>JBDHHA010000278.1:0-6545 GCA_039589615.1 Gemmatimonadota bacterium | reverse complement strand
GCACTGCTTGGCATCCAGCGCTGCAATGGCCCGATGATCATGGCTAACTGCGACCAGTGGGTGAAGCCCTGCTGGAGGAACGATCCTGGTCTGGATCGTCATGACTGGACCCCTCTCTACGACGTGTTGACCGGCAAAGTTTCGGTCATGGTCCCGACGTTCAATGGCGAAGGTCCCAAGTGGAGCTACGTCGTGGAGGACAAGGACAAAGACGTGGCCTGCCTGGTCGAGAAGCCCTCCATCCCGCTGACCTTTGGCAAGGCGATCGTCGGCATCTTTGCCTACCATGAGTCCGCCCAGGCTGCTGCATGGATCGAGGCCATGATGAAGCGCAAGTTCACCGTGAACGGCGAGTACTACACAGCGCCGTCGATCAACGAAGCTGTCCAGCGCGGCTACATCGTCAAGAGCATGCCGTGCACGATGTACGGCATCGGTACCCCTGAGGACGTGGAGTTCTTCGAGAAGATCAAGCTCTAGCACCATGAAAATCAAGGCCGTAGTCTTCGATCTTGATGGTGTCCTCTTCGACGCCTGTGACCTGCATTTCAGGGCTCTGAACAAGGGTCTGGTGGACGCAGGATTCGAGGCCATCAGCGATGAGGATCACCACGGACGCTTCGACGGTCTCCCCACCCGTACCAAGATGAAAATGCTTGGTATCGAGGGGGAGGACGCTCAGCGCGTCTGGGAGCTGAAGCAGGCAGCCACCGCAGAGATGCTGGCAGAGGTCGTTCAGATCGATACCGGCACTGTGGCGCTGCTCCAGAGCCTCTGTGACCGCGGCTACAAGCTGGCCTGCGCGTCCAACTCCATCCGTATGTCCGTCGACATCATGGTCAACGGCGTCGGAGCTGCCCCTTTCATGGAATTCACGCTCTCGAACGAGGACGTGGAGAACCCGAAGCCTCACCCCGACATCTATCTGGAAGCCTGCCGGCGGATGGAACTCGAGCCTCGTGAGGTCCTCGTGGTAGAGGACAACATCAACGGCCAGAGAGCCTGTCTTGAAGCAGGTTGCCGACTGTGCGCGGTGAAGAACCCCACTGAGGTGACCATTGAGCGAGTCCTTGGAAGTATCCGAGACCACGAAGCTGTATGCGACTTCGTGCCTGCACCTGGGCGGCACGAACGATAGGGAGACCCTCTACCGCGTGCTCGAGGAGCTGAAGAGCATTCCTCCGTGCTCGCGGATCCTGCTGTTGGGTGACATCGTCGACCCGACCCAGGAGGGACTCCTGCAAGGGCGTGAGCTCTTCAATCGATTTCAGGACCAGCGGCATGATGTGCGCTTTGTTCCTGGGAACAACGATTGGTGGGCTACTCGTACCGGACAGAAGCATCATCTGTGGGAGACATATCAGCCCAAGAGCTGGCCTTTGGCCAAGTGGCTGCACACTTTTGAGGGTGGGAACTACCAGAACCTGCCCTGGGCTCATCACCACGACACTATCAGTCTGGAGGAAGAGCAGAAGTGGTCCACGCTGCTGGCCCTAGATGCGCGTGAAGACGCTACTGTTCTAGCGTCGCATTTCCCTTTCGTATACCAAGACAAGAATCTTGGCCTTTCAGCCATGATGTCCTGGTGGGATGCGGCGCTCGAGAAGACCAACATTCAGACCCTCGTCTTCGGACACCTGCACGAGGAGTACCTCGATCAGATTCCGGACGAGTACAAGGGACGCAAAATCCAGGTCGTGAGCGATCATCGCGAGCGGCTGCTACATGAGGTGATTCAGTGACCAAGACCGTCTATCTCTGCGGCCCGATCAACGGCTGCACCGACGATGAAGCCACGACGTGGCGCGAGAAGGCCAAGCAGCTCCTGACCCCCGAGCCGGGTGGTGTCTGGACGATGCCTGGCTACGACTTCCTCGACCCCATGCGTCGCGACTATCGCGGCCAGGAGGGTGACTGCACCGCCGAGATCGTGGATCTCGACCTGATCGATGTGGAGGACAGCGACATCATCATCGCGTGCTGCCCGAAGCCTTCGGCCGGCACCTCGATGGAGATGTACGAGGCTCACCGCTACCAGCGGAAGCCTGTCGTGACCGTCATTCCCGAGGGCGTGGCCGTGAGCCCCTGGGTCCGGCGCCACAGCACCAAGATCGTCAAGTCGATCGAGGAAGCGTGCGCCTGGATCATCGACACGTTCGGCCCGACCCAGCAGCAGCTGCTCATTGGTGCGCCTTGCACCGGCGGCGAAGCCAAGCTCGACTTCTACCAGAAGCCGGTCCCGCCGGCCATGAGCTAGGAGAGACCCATGGAAGACATGCAAACCGCTTTCGACGCCCTCAAAGAGGAGCGCGACTACCAGGACGCCCTGTGGGGCCCGACGGAGACGCGCGGTGACCACAACAACCTCGAGATGCTGACCTACATCCGCTCGTATGCCGAGCAGGGCCTGGAAGCCCTGTCCCGCAAAGCCGATGTGGTCGCGCAGCCCGAGAGCCAGCACATCATGCGGAAGATCGGCGCCTTGGCCGTCGCTGCCATGCAGCAGAACGGCGTGGTGCGTCGTGATTCGACCGACATCGACCGTGCCGAGGAGCGTCGCGCCCAGGGCAAGTGATGAGCTTCCAAGTAGGCGACGTCGTCGAGTGGACCTCCCAGGCGGGAGGGTACAAGAAGACCAGGCGGGGCAAGATCATGTTCTTGGTACCTGGTGGTCGCCACCCGAGGACGATCGTGTCGCCGGAGTGTGTGCCCGCTGGGACGAAGTACACCAGCCCTCGCAAGGAGGACAGCTACCTCGTTCTGGTGGGCAACAAGCTCCGCTACTACTGGCCCAGGGTGAAGCACCTGAAGCTGGTGGAGAACGTGGATATGCGCGTGATCCAACGCTTCAAGAACTGGGCTGATCACGAGCCGGCGGACACCTCCGAGTACGCCATCATCAGGCCGACGGAGCACAATCCCAAGGCCTGGGTGACGATCGGTCACATCTACGGCGAGAGCAACGCCCGGGAGGCCTCTTCGTGGGCGAAGAACGCTCCCAGAGGGCCAAAGATCTTGGCCTGACGTGGGCCGACGGCGGACTCGCCGCGAAGCCGCTCTTTGAGGCCCTGCGTGGGTGTGGAATTGACCCCGAAAAGGTCGAGTTCACGAACTGGTTCGAGCGGGGAGGCAAGACGACCGTCATCCGTGCGGTCGCTGCCAAGCGCACGATCGTGGGGATGGGCCTGAAGGTCCAGAAAGCTCTCAAGGAGTGTGGAATCCCCCACAAAGCCATCGTCCACCCCGCAGCTCGTGGTAGAATTCGCAAGCGCGAGCGCTATTGTGCTCACGTGAAGGAGGTCCTGGCATGAGCTACGATTTCAGAACGTGGGAACGGGCTGATCTGCTCGCCACCATCCGCTACCACGAGAACGCGCCCGAGGTGACCACTTTTGGGCCCGCGAAGTGCGGCTGTGGCAACTCTCGCGGCGGCCGTGTCTGCCGCAAGTGCTGCATGCTCGAGCTCCAGAAGCGCATGGGCTACCAGGATGACGATCTCTGGGAGATCAAGTCCTTGGAGATGCTCGAGCGCTACGACGAGCTCCGCAACCAGAACGGCCGCCACAACACGCCCCTCATGTTGACCCTGAGAAAGGGCACCGCGGGCTACTGCCATCCGCCGGCCAGTGGGAGACACACGAGGACCTGATGCCCGAGCGCAGGAGCCCCAAGAGACAGCTACTGACTGAGCTCATGGAGATGTGTACTTCTCTGAAGATGGAGGTGCAGGAGAAAGCCCAGGTCCCTCCCCTTCCTGTGACGACCGAGGAGTTTCGCAGGCAGGAGAAGCACCTGTGGCTGAACATCACCGTCATCCGCATCGATGGAACGAAGTCTGCGGTGACTCTGCCGCACGAGAAGGAGTTCTTGTCCCTGGATGAGTTCGAGGCCCAGCTGAGCGTGGGCTTGCAGGTGCTCATCAACCACTGCCGAAGGGGGATGGAATGCTCGGTTTCATAGGCGTCTTCCTCATCATGCTGGGGGCCATTCTTCTCCGGAAGAAGCTGACCGTCGGTTGGCTTGCGCTGCTCTTTGCAGACCTCTGCTGGGTAGGCGTGGGGATACAGGCCAGCGACTGGACCATCTGGGCTGCTCAGGCAGCGCTGGTGCCCTTCCACGTGTGGGGCTATCTGGACTGGAGGCGAGATGCGAGGTCTTGACCCCGAAGTGATCGGCGAGAAGTACGCCGTCGACATCCGAGGGCTGGGAAACACCCAGCTGAGTGTGCTCTTTGCGCTCAGAGAGCAAAAGTTCTGGCACGATCGCAACTGCGGCTGGTTCTGGAGCACCAATAGCGGTACCGAGAGGCACATGCAGGCGCTCATCAAGCGTGGCCTGGTGGCCGTCGGGACGTACCGAAAGTTCATTCCGAAGCCGGCCACGCAAACCAAGCCTGCCTGGGATAGAGTAGAGGGTGCGTACCTGCTTACGGCAGGTGGCTTCGCTTTTCTCAGCGAATACGAACTCGCAGGAGGACGATGATGAGCGTGAGACGACGAGGTTATGTGATCGTGCTGAAGACGGGCGGTGGCAAGGCCCACATGATCCTCACGACTCCGAGCGGGCAGATGTTCTCGAGCGTAGAGCGCGCCGAGGCCCACTGGGAGAAGGTCAAGGTCGGCTATGGCACTGCCATCAAGCCCGACTTTGTGCTGGCCATCGGTGACGATGGTCCATAGCTCATGAGCAAACAACCCTGGCTTTACCGGCTCTTCTGGGTTGGTTTCCACGCTTCCACCGCGATGCTGTGTGGGATGCTGGCTCTGTTCAACGTCACGTTTCTACCGTGGGCAGTTTGGGCGGTGTTCGCACTCCTCACAGCATTTCTTTCGTACCACAACTACCAGATTTGGCTTGATGCCGAGGTAAAGCTCGAGGAGCTGAAGAGGAGACGCCGTGGCCAAGGGTAAGAGCCTGCTCGACTACGTGAATGGCATCGACATGATCAACGATGCCAGCAAAGGGACCATGAAGTGGCACCGCCAGGGCGTGCGCTTCTGGATCGACCTGGAGGTCGACCAGATGAAGCTCCTCCTGGCCCGTGACGCGAGCCAGCTGATGACCCAGGACCGCATCCTCAGCGACGAGCTTCTGGATGTGCCTGGAGTGGACTACGTCGAGTACGACGGGCACTTCGGAGCGGGCATCAGCCTCTACCTCGTCGACGGTGAGTTCGAGAACGACGGCCGGCTCAAGGTCGAGGCGCTGATCGCCGCATATCTGGGCCCGAAATGGGGAGAGCTGCCTAGCGCCGATGGCGCTGAGCTGGTAGACTAACGACATGGACTTCGTAAGCGCAATCTGGGGTGAAAAGTACGCCGAGGCCGGGTCGGGGCTCGTCCGGTCCTTCGCGACACACTGTACGGGCCACCGTCTGGTCGTCTACACGGACGTCCCTGAGGCTCTCCCGGGGCCTGAGGAGTCCCGGACCGTCTCGTACCACCTGTGCAGCCAGGACGACTGGGTGCTGCGCTGGGCCCCCTACTGGCGCACTGGCGGCCGGCAGATGATCACCAAGATCAGCCTGCTCGAGCACCGCATGGGCATGAACAACGAAATGCCCGTCATGTGGGTCGACGCGGATGCTCTCTTCCTTGAAAATCCGTCGCAAGACCTCGGATCTTCACGGTCCTTCAAGCTCCTGGTGGACCCCAGAGGACGTGCGAGCACTGGTTTCTGGGGCGTGGGCTCCCAGTTCCAGATCGAGCGCCTGAAGAGGTGGGCGAACGAGCGTGTCGAGGAGCAGAGGGAGTTCGGACCGGTGGTCGAGGGCCCCTTCCTCCAGCGGTGGCTGGAGGAGCGCCGGTTCAAGGACGCGCACATCATGGGAACCCCCACGCGCCTCCTGGAGGCCTTCTGCGGGGACCGCATCGGCACCGCCGGCGACGGACCCGAGTGCATGATCTGGAAGAACGGCGGGGTCTACGCAGGCCCCTCGAGGGTCGTCACGCTGCGCCTGACGCCCTCCCAGATCGATGAGCACCAGAGGTCCTCCTGGCGCGCCTTCGCCCACGACAAGGTCCGTGAGCACATCCAGGAGCTCTACCAGGGTGGTTAGGGTGCACGGGATCTACGGGTCCCTCGACCCCAACCCCGAGCGCCACGGGGATCTGGACGCACTAGTGGCCGGCCCGGCCCAAAAACGGGTGGCAATCCACGTGAAAACCAACCTCTACTACAACAACTTCAGTCATCCGCCTCGGGTGACCTGGAGAACTGTCCGGAGACGGCACTATGGGTAGGGAGGAGAACTTTCGGCACGTCATGGACCACGTTCACGGCGACGACGAGTGGGCCAAACAGGTGGATGCGATCGTCCACGGGTTCATGGACTTCATCATCCAGTGCACCGGCGCCACGGAGGGGGAACTCACCTCGGATGTGCGCCGGGACCACGTGGGGGTGAAGGACGGGGACTTCGTGGAGGGGAAACAGTACCGCGCGCGGGTGGTGGTGAAGGGTGCCAACGGCGAGGAGTGGGTACTTCAGGTCTCCACAACGGTCCCTAACGGGACCTAACCGGGTTTGTCCGGTCCACCGTACAC
>JBDHHA010000277.1:0-3589 GCA_039589615.1 Gemmatimonadota bacterium | reverse complement strand
CCAGGACCTTCGTGCGCAGCGGCGCCGCCCGAAGGACCTTGGCGATGATCTTCCACAGGCTCTGTTCGCTCCTCACTCCTCCCCTCCGTGCTCGAGGGCGTGGTGTAGACTCGCGTGTCGCTCCGCGGCCTTCAACGACCCCCTCCTGACCGGTCAATTCACCGGGTCGAGTGGTCAAGGAAGGGCCCCCACGGCACGAATCTGCGCGCGTTTTTCAATCTATATACTTTGACGACGCGGCGATGCGGCCTGTCTTTCGCCGGCAAGCGGCCCGGTCTACCTTGTAGTGACAGGCGAAAACCTCGATGCCTGGAGGGCGAAATGATTCGCCGAACGATCCTCGGGATGGTGGTTTCGGGTGCAGTGCTGTGCCCTGGCCTCGTCCTGGCACAGCAGAACGTAGTGCAGCGCGTGCCGGTGACGGGAGTCATCGAACTCGGCCTCGCGCCGTTCGTGGCACGCGCCATCAGTGAAGCGGAGGCGGCGGGAGCGCGAGCCGTGATCATCGAGCTCGAGACCCCGGGTGGCCGTGTCGATGCCGCACAGCAGATCGTCAAGGCCATTTCGCAGAGTTCGATCCCCGTCTACGCGTATGTCAACGCCCACGCGTGGAGCGCCGGGGCGATGATCGCCCTCGCGGCGGACTCGATCTTCATGGGTCCGGTTTCGTCCATCGGGGCGGCGACGCCGGTCATCGGTGCGGAGAAGGCGTCGGAGAAAATCGTGAGCGCCATGCGCGGCGAGTTTCGGGCGCTCGCCGAGGCACGCGGACTCGATCCACGGCTGGCCGAGGCCATGGTGGACGAATCCATCGAGGTCGTTGGCGTGATCGACGAGGGCAAGCTCCTCACCCTCACCGGGGCAGAGGCCGTGGAGCTGGGCTTTGCCGCCGCCGAGGTGGAATCGCTCGACGCCTTGCTCGAGCTCGTGGACCTTGCCTCCGTACCCGTGCAGACCGTCTCCATCAACTGGGCGGAGCAGCTCGTCCGCTTCCTGTCGCACCCCATCGTGGCGCCGATACTGCTGTCGATGGGCACGCTCGGTTTGATCATCGAGATCAAGACCCCGTCGTTTGGAATCGCGGGGCTTATCGGATTGACGTCCTTTGCCGCGTTCTTTGGGAGCCACTTGCTCATCGGTCTTGCCGGGTGGGAGGAGGTCATCCTTTTGGGAGCGGGGCTCATCGCCCTGGGCATCGAGGTCTTCGTCGTTCCCGGGTTCGGCATCGCCGGCGCGATCAGCATTCTGTGCATTAGCGGCGCGGTCTTCCTCGCCCTCATCGGAAACCTACCCACCTGGCCTGACGTCATCCGGGCCAGCGGGATACTTTCCACGGCCGGAATCCTCGTGGTCGCGTCGATCTACCTCCTGGTGCGGCAACTTCCGTCGCGGGGCAGGGGAATCTTCCTGTTGGCGGCCACCGACAGGGAAACCGGGTACGTCGCGGCCCCGGTGCGCGAGGAACTCGTGGGAGCCGAAGGGACGGCGGCCACCGATTTGCACCCGTCGGGAACGGCACTGATCGACGGCGAACGGCTCGACGTGGTATCGGAAACCGGATTCATCGAGAAGGGGCAGCGCATCAGGGTCATCCGGTCGGAGGGCTACCGACACGTGGTGGAGTCCGTGTGACGCACGTTGCGCCCTGTCGGGCGCGCGACGAGAATTAACGGATACGAACATTTTCGAATAGAGGAATCGAATGGACACCAGTCTCTTGCCAGCAGTAGCAATCGGCGGTCTGGTTATCGGCATCATTCTGCTGTGGATGTTGTTCAGCTTCGTTCCGGTCAGGCTGTGGATCGAGGCATGGGCCGCGGGCGTGCGCATTACCCTGCGAACACTCATCGGGATGCGCCTGCGGCGGGTGCTGCCAGCCGGCGTGGTGCGGCCCCTGATCAATGCGACAAAGGCGGGTCTGCGATTGGACATCAACTCGCTGGAGGCCCACTACCTGGCTGGCGGCCACGTGGACAACGTGGTTCGGGCCCTCATTTCGGCGGACAAGGCGGGCATCGAACTCCCGTTCCAGCAAGCCGCCGCCATCGATCTCGCCGGACGGGATGTGCACGAAGCCGTCCAGGTGTCCGTCAACCCCAAGGTGATCCAGACCCCACGGGTCGCCGCCATGGCGAAGGACGGCATTCAGCTGATCGCGACCTCGCGGGTCACGGTCCGGGCCAATATCCAGCGCCTCGTTGGTGGTGCCGGGGAGGAGACCATTCTCGCCCGGGTGGGTGAGGGCATCGTCTCGACGATCGGTTCATCGGACGGTCACAAGGCGGTTCTGGAGAACCCCGACAGGATCTCCAAGACGGTCCTCGCCAAGGGCCTCGACGCCGGAACGGCGTACGAAATCCTGTCCATCGACATTGCCGACGTGGACGTGGGCAAGAACATCGGGGCCGAGTTGCAGACCGATCAGGCCGAGGCGGACAAGCGGATTGCCCAGGCCAAGGCCGAGCAACGCCGGGCCATGGCAGTGGCCGAAGAGCAGGAGATGAAGGCCAGGGTGCAGGAGATGCGGGCCAAAGTGGTGGAGGCCGAGGCGGAGGTGCCCTTGGCCATGTCCGACGCGCTCCGGAGCGGCAACCTCGGCATCATGGACCTGGTCCGCTACCGTAACGTGGAGAGCGATACGGCCATGCGCCGCAGTCTCTCGGGCGAGAGCGACGCCGACCGCAGCAAGAATCCGGAGTAACCCGTGGACTTCGGCGACATCCTGATCTTCATTCTGATCGGCTCGGGTCTCCTGTCGTCCCTGCTGGGTGGCAAGAAGAAGAAGCCCTTGCCCCCAGCCCCCCAGCGGCGACCCCGGCCCGCGCCGAGGGCCCGGCCCCAACCGGGACGTCCGAGTGCCGGCGATCCTCAACCGTCTCTCGATCCCAACCACCCGGGGCCGGTCGCCAGTCAGATGGAGCAGATTCTCCGGCAACTGGGTCTCGAGGTGGAACCCGAGGTGGAGGAGGAGGCCCCGCCGGAGCCGGAACCAGCCCGCAACGTCGAGGTGGACGCCGTCGGGCGAGTGCTTCCCCAGGCGGTTTCCCTCGAGGAACCTGCCAAGCCGGCGGTTGCCCCGGACGCCGAGGCCCGGCATGAGGAATTTCACGAGGATTACGTGGCGGCTTACAAGCAGACACACATTGCCCGGCCCCCGTCCCGGGCCCGTGCCATGCTCTCCAGGGAGCGCCTCCGCCAAGCCATCCTGTACCACGAGATCCTCGGCCCGCCGAAGGGACTGCGATAGACGGCGCCGCGGGATTTATATTCCGGCATGACTGATATCCCCTATTTGACAGACGAGCATCATCAGGTGCGGGAGATGGTGCGGGAGTTCGCCGAGAAGGAAGTGCGACCCATCGCCCGGGAGCACGATCTCGAAAGCAAGTTTCCCTGGGAGACCGTGAAGAAGATGGGAGAGCTCGGACTGATGGGCGCCGAGTGGTCCGAGGATTTGGGTGGGGCGGGTCTCGACTACCTCTCGTATCTGATCATCATCGAAGAGCTGGCCAAGGTGGACGCCAGCCACGCCATCACGGTGTCGGCACATACCACCCTCGGCACGTCTCCCATCATCAACTTCGGCACG
>JBDHHA010000276.1:0-3860 GCA_039589615.1 Gemmatimonadota bacterium | reverse complement strand
GAAAGGCCTGCTTTTCGCGGCTTCCGTCCTAAGTCAGGCGGCGGCCGCTGACGCGCAGCAGCACGGCGGGGCCTATGTCTATTTCGAATACAATCCGTTCATCCAGCAGCGAATTGAGCAGAGCGCGGAGGCCGACCAGTTTTCGTACATATACACCAAAGATCCAGGGCCCGATGCGCGGGAGGGGTTTAGTCTCGTCAAACTTCGGCGCTCTGACGGTGAGGAGACGGCCAGACTTTGGATCGATGAGCGATCTCCTGACTATGTGGTTGACGAGGTGACGAGTACAGTCTTCCTTAAACGAACTGATCGAGAGATCGTGGCGCTCAAGTTTCCAGGAAATTGATAATCCGCGATGTCGGCCAGTCGCAGCTTCCCGTCCGTACTCGCTGCGTGCGTCGCAGGTGCGCTACTCTGCATCCCCACAACCCTCCGACCGGGCCCGCGTGAGCGTGATGCCCCGGCACGACGGCGTGGCACTAGGAATCTCGGTCGCGTTCTGACCTTGAGCGCCCGGCCCCGCGCCGGGCGCTGTCGTTTCCGGGCCGCTACCCTTGCCAGGCATGCCTCTTGCGGCACATTAGCGGCGTATGTCGAACCGCTGATGGCCTCGACGGTCCGCCGCCAGAGCGAGCGCCCTCCAAGGGTGGAAGCCCCAGCGACAACGCGATCGCCAGACCATCGACAGCATCGTAGCTAGGTGGCTCCGATTCGGGGTGGATATGAGGGCGCGGACCAATAGCATGCCTCTGGGAGTGCGCTTGGCACACGCCGTGACACTGTTTGGCAGCCTGGCACTCTCTGCCTGCGGCGACACCATAGAACCACTTCGTGTCGCTTCCGTCGTGGTGAACCCTGGGGCTACGACGCTCGTGTCCTTGGACGAGACAGTGCAGCTCAGTGCCAGCGCCCAGGACGCGAACGGGAATCCGGTTCCTAGCCAGACGTTCGGCTGGACCTCGTCGGACAACGGCGTGGCGACCGTGGAGGCGTCCACTGGGGTTGTGACAGCGATGGGTAATGGGTCCGCAACGATTGGGGCCATGACGGCAGGCGTCTCGGGCACGGCAACCGTGCTCGTGGATCAGGTGGTCGTCGCTCTCCAGGTGACTCCCGCCACGGATACGCTGACGGCGCTGGCGGCCACGGTGCAGTTGACGGCCGAGGCGACGGATGCCAGAGGCAACCCCGTGGCTGATGCCACGCTCACCTGGGAAACGTCCGACGCGAGCGTGGCGACCGTCGATACGAGTGGTGAGGTGGCCGCCGTAGGCAACGGCACCGTGGCGATTACCGCGTTCGCGAATGGCGCGTCAGACGCTGCCGACCTCGTGGTGGCGCAGCAGGTCTCGACCGTCCAGGTGACCCCAGAGACCGCAAACCTCGAGGCCGTCGGGGCGACGCAACAGTTCGGCGCCGAGGCCCGCGACGCGAACGACAATCTTGTGTCCGACGTACCGATCCTCTGGCTGTCCTCGGACCACAATGTCGCCACGGTGGACGCCGACGGCCTCGCCACAGCGACGGGTGCCGGATCAGCTGCAATTACGGCTGCGGCCCATGGGATCCCTGGTACCGCGATGCTGACCGTGATGCAGACGGCCACGCAGCTTGCCATCTCGGTCCAGCCAAGTGACGGGGTGGCTGGTGTGGCACTCTCTCCCGCCATCGAGGTCGAGATCCAGGACGCCAATGGAACGGTGGTCCCCTCGGCCAGGGATCCGGTGACCCTCGCAATTGGGACAAACCCCGGCGGTGGAACGCTCTCGGGCACCGTTACGGTCAACGCCATCAACGGAGTCGCAAGCTTTAGCGGTCTCTCAATCGACAAGCCGGGTACCGGGTACACACTGGTCGCGACGTCGGCGACGCTGGCCAGTGCCACGTCCTCCCCATTCACCATCTCGGCGCCAATCACGCCACGATTTGTGCGTCAGGTTCCATGGACGGGCCAAGGGACTTGGCTCAAAGCTGATACTCACATTCACACACTGTTCTCAGATGGACGCCACCCGCTCAGTGAGGTGGTTGAGCGAGCGGCCGCCTACGGGTGTGATGTCGTCGCGATCACTGATCATGCCGATGTGACTGAAGATGCCGCAACTCCCGAGTATTTTCAGGCGCTGGGTAGTGTCCGCCAGGCATATCCGAACATGATTGTCCTGGCTGGGATCGAGTGGAACATCCCCCCGTGGGGCGGACGCGAACACGCGACGGTGCTAGTTCCGCCGACCGCCGATGAGGCGAGGATCTTGGCGGAGTTCAAGGACCGCTTCGACGACTACCTGAGACCCGATGACGAGCGCCCAGACGTCACCGATGCCCTGAGATGGCTGGCCGCGAGTACCCCACCCGGTGGGCTTCCCCCGGTGGTGATATACAACCATCCAAGCCGGAAGGACGCGACCAGTCTGGAGAACGTGGCGGATCTCAGGCTATGGCGCAGCGTAAATGATCTCGTCCTTGGGTTCTCTGGCGCCCCTGGCCACCAGGGCGACGACCCCGTGGGCTCCTATCGGTTCGCCATTCAGCTTGTTGACCGTTGGGATCCGGCGGCCGCTCGGGTCGGGGATGCTTGGGATATCTTGCTGCAAGAGGGTTACGACATCTGGGCCGCCCGCGCACCGTCGGACTTTCATGACGCCAGGCCTGCGGGCCTCAACGATTTCTGGCCCTGCCAGTTCTCGGAGACCTGGCTCTACGTGCCCGAGCGGACGCCAACCGGGGTCCTGAAGGCCCTGAGAGCGGGTACGTTCTTTGCCGTCCACGGCCATATTGCGCGGGGTGTGCAGCTCACTGTGGAGGTTGACGGTCTTGGCCGCGCGGCGTCCGTCGGAGAGGTGATTGAAGTTGCCCCATCGACCGAAGTGACGGTGTACCTAACCTTCTCGACGCCCCCCGTAGACTGGGCGGGCAATCCCAACCACCTGGACGCTATTGAGCTGATTGCGGTCACCGGAGACGGTGCTCGGATCCAGGTTGATCGTGCTCCAGATCCTGGGGCCGTCGCCCTGAGTGAGAAGATTGTGGTACCGACCGGCGGCCTTGTTCTCCGGGCCCGTGGGCGGCGGGTGGTTGAGGGCGGACCGGATCTGCTCTTTTACACCAATCCCGTTCGAATTGTGGCTGGTACAGCTGCGTATTGAGGCCCGGTCGCGCGATCCCCAAGTGTTGCCGTCTCGCCTGCGCTCGGTGTTGCTCTAGTTCCCCGCTAGGAATCTCGGTTGCGTTCTAGCCACCGCGCCGGGCGCTGGTGTTTCCGGGCCGCTAATCCCGAGTAGAAATCCCCTTGTTCCCCCAGAGCCATGGGGACAAGGTTCATCCCAATCCGTCGAACCGCCGATGGCCTCGACGGCCACGCCGCCAGAGCGACGCCCTCCACCTGGACGCCCACCGACGACGCGACCGCAGGACCACCGACGGGAAGTGAGTCACCCTTCCTGATTCGGAGGTGGACCATGGGCCGCACCGTATTCGCAGCTCTTGCCCTCGCCGTGCACAACAAGAGGTGTGGGAGTTCGAGGAGGCATGCTGGGCTACCGAAGATTCGGAAGCGCTCATGGCCTGCTTCCACGATGACTACGTCGGCTGGGCGATCGGCTCTTCTGTACCATTGAGCAAGGAAGACAGACGGCCTTTCGCTGCTCGGAGCTACGAGACCGAGGACTTCGTGTTCTTATACCTGAAGCCCTTGGCTATCAAGGTGCACGGCAACGTGGCGATTGTGCTCTACCTGGCTACTTATACCACGAAGAACAAGGCCACGGGTAAGGAGACCACGGTCACGCAACGTTGGACCGACGTATGCTTGAAGGAGGGCGACGGGTGGACGTATATCGCAGATCATGGCGTTGTGATCT
>JBDHHA010000275.1:0-3656 GCA_039589615.1 Gemmatimonadota bacterium | reverse complement strand
ACGGATGCCGCCGCCACCGCAGTCGAGGTCAGGATCCATGGGAAGGACGGGAATGGGAACGAGGTCATCGAGGACGTTGCCCATGGTGGAGCTTCCACGGCAACTTTCGCCGCTGGCCCTGAGGGTGTCCGCCGCGTCCACATTATAGACAACACGGTTACGGCGGCAACCACGACGGTCACCGTGACGGGTGGGGATGGGACCACGACCATCGAGACCCTTCGAGCCGACCTCGGCGAACGCTCCCACGAGCACCTTCGGACAGAGCTCTCACCTGCGCCCACGGCCACCGCAGATCACCTCGTCCGGTACTACCGGCGGGTCCGTGAGGTCCGCAACGACAACGACATGGTCGAGCTCCCCTACGAATTTGAGAACCTCCTGATAGACGGCATCGCCCGACGGCTGGCGTTGTTCCAACTCGAAATGGAGAAGGTCCCGTACTTCGAGCAACGCTTCCAACGGGGCGTGCGGGAGCTCCGGCGGTTCCAGAACAAACAACCAGGGAGATTCCAAGGGATGAAGCAACTTGCTTCCTATGGGACAGAGCTTCTGTATCGGGGGTAGGAAGTGTTGCATGTTAGAGCCAATGTGTTGGGGGTACGACCTGAGATGGCCCCAGTGTTTGGGGTTATCCCAAGGATCTTCGAGGCCTTCGGATTCGAGTGCTACCTAACCTCATGCGTCCGACCCAAGGACCGCCACTCCTTCCACGGTTATGGGTTGGCGGCTGACTTTGACGCTTCCGTGGAAATCACCGCAGACATCGGCCAGGCCCTGGCTAAGCGGGCGGAGTTCGTCCTCGGCACCGACTATACGTGCCTGTGGCACAAGGAGTTCGGCGGCGGCTGGCACCTTCATGTCGAATTTGATATAGGGCGTGAGGGCCTGGAAAGGTTCCTCGCCAGGGGTGGGTTGGAGGTGACTCCTCCTCCGGCCTCCAGCCCGTCCCCAGGATCTCCGGGGAGGGCCGTTTAAATGGCCAACAGCCTAACCCGTTCGAGGGTAGTAGGGGAGGACTCGCCGCTGAAGTCGTGCGGGCGGGCAATCAAAACAGCCCCTGGTGAGCCCGATCCTAACTCGTTCATACCGAATTGCTTTCTCAACTGTGATACGACGACATCGCTTGTAGCCGCGAGTTCGGTGACCTTAGGGACGCAGGATTTTGCGGCGGAGTTCTGGGGGATGCCGTTTGGGGTTGGCCCGAATACCTTTCATCAACCCATTGGGCTGAGGCGTCAGGGAGTTGCTCAACAGGGTTTTCAAATTGACCATGTTGATGCGGGTGCGGGTCCGTTAGTGCAGACGAACTTTAGACGGCTCGTCGCCGGCCCCATCACAGGGGCGCTTGTGGCCATGACCCCCGGGTGGCACCATTACGTGGCGAATTACGACCGTGACGGCCTTGCCACCCTACTTATTGATGGGGTTAGTTCGGACACCGTGGACATTAGTGCGGGAGCGGCAGACGTCCTAGCAGACTCCACCCATGAGGCCATGTCAGCGTCGGGCGATGCGGCGTGCGTGGGGGTTGGCCCGATGGCGTACCATGTGAATACGTTGTTGACGGCCGCCCAGATCGCCGACTCCCTGGCCCGTAAGTACGTCCAGAACCTTTCTCAGACGGTCGCGCTCTGGGACCCGCGGTTCATATATGGCCATACCGGTTGGACCTCTGAGACGTCCGCCTTTGCAGGGTCCTATATGTACAGCCAAGGGGAGAACGCCGACCAGCCCGTCCCCATCCCCTATGCGACGCCGTTCGGGGCCTTCGGGACCGTCACAATCCCTGACCTCTCGGGGTCTTCGAACCCCCTAACGGTCAGAACGTTTGCCACGTATCCGACGGCCGCGGTGACCTTCGGGTACGACCCATTTTGGTTGAAGTAGATGCCGGCTTACAACAAATTGACGCGGGGCCTGAACCTTTGGGGGCAGGGTGGGTCCGTGGATATGATGCCCGGGGAGTCCCTTGACTGTCAGGATATTTTGTTTCGGCCGGACGGGGCGCTTTATAAACACTGGGGTTGGCGGAGGATCAACGCAACGGCGCTCTCGGGGAGGATTATCGCCCAAAAAGGTTTCGCCTACAAAGGTAAGAACTCGCCGGCGGCTTACACAGCCCGCCCTGGCAATTTTGGGATCGCCAACGACGGCTCCGACTACACCCGCCGAACGGCATTCTACACCTCAGCGGTTGTCCTGACCGACACCGAGTTGCGGTTCTGGAACCCCTCGACACAGACGCTGGACCTTCCCGCCGACAGGTACCCAGTGGCCGGGCCTTTTACCACATGGATCCCTACCGGTACGACCATTGCGGCTGACCCCAAACCGTCCTTGGTAGTTTTCCAAAACAACGTCTATATCTTTGGGTGGGCGGATCAAAATCTCCGGTGGGATCCTACGGATCGCCAACTCTACATTGTCGGGTGGGACGTTGTCCCCACCAACGCCGGACATACGGGTGCCGGAGGTGCCGGTGGCACACTTGTGACCGGTGCAACCTACCGTTACCGGGTGTCTTTTTATGACATCTACACCGGTGAGGAGTCGGAATTGTCGGCGGAGTTCTCGGACACGCCTGCCGCTGGTGAAACCATTACGCTGGATAACCTAAACAACGCCATCCCCTATGGAGGGAATCGGTATTACCCTGATACCGATAATGTGCCGACGCCCGGCGGCGGCGACGACATCGGGATGGTTGTGTATAGGACGGATCCCAACGGCGAGACCTTTTATTTTCTTTCCACGCTAGACCCCGGTGTTGTGTCGCTCACCGACGATGGCCTGTCGACGGACAAGTCCATCCGGGCGATCGTCAGGGACTATGCCGATTTGCCGGTGCTGAATTTTGCGACGGAGTTCCGCACGATGTTGTGGGGGGTTTCGTGGGACGAGAATTGGGCGCGGATTTATTATAACGATTTTCGGTCTGAAAAGTCCTTCTGGTCACGCTGGGACCCGAGGAACTTCCGCGAGCTCCCCCTTCAGGATGGGGAGGTGTTGACCGCCATCCAAAAAACCGAAGACACCCTCGTGGTGTTCTCGAACCTCTCCGCTTACGAGATGCATGTGGTGCCGTCGGTGTCGACGGGGCAACTCGACATCTCCCTGAGGCCCCTGGAGTGGACCATCGGTTGTGTCGGTCCCAAGGCCACGGAGTTCGTCGACGGTTGGTTGTATTGGTTGTCGGACCGTGGTCCGTACCGGTGGAATCTCGCTGGTCCTCCTCAACACATCGGTAAGAACCTCCTGCCGCTCTTCATCGATCCAACGACGGGGCTGTGCCAAATGAACGCCGCCATGCGGTTGGAGTCCGAGGTGCTTTATGATCAGGACGCCGATGTTGTTCGGTGGATCTTCGGGTGCGGCCCTGGGATAACGGTTCTGAACCGCCACCTGACATATTGGACCAAGACCGACCAGTACAACAAGGACTTCGCCCAAGGGTGGAGCTATGCTTCGGCTCTCGGCCAGTCTCTTGATTACACGAATGTCTATGTGGCACTCGTGGGTGGAGCCCCCGTGGATCCGTTCGACCGCAAGAATAGGTTTTTGTGGTCGGACTCAGCCGGCTATCTTTATGAGTTTGATGTGGCAAGCCGGCGCGGTGGGCTCCCCGCGGGTCAACCGGCGGCGGGGACGGTCCA
>JBDHHA010000274.1:0-4000 GCA_039589615.1 Gemmatimonadota bacterium | reverse complement strand
TCATGCGCCGCTGCCTTGCCCTGTTTGCCATCCCCCTCGCCGCCTGCGCCACCGACACACCCGAGCGCTTGGGTGCGGTCGTCCGTGACAGTGGAGGCGTCCGCATTGTCGAGAACACCTCGCCGCAGTGGCTGGAGAGTCAACAGTGGCGTCTCACGGAAGAGCCCATCGTAGATATCGGGGGCGGAGACACGGCGGAGGAGCAACTCCACCGCGTGCGGGGAGCCGCACGGCTCTCTGACGGACGGATCGTGGTGGCGGATGGTGGGTCGCAGGAGCTGCGATTCTATGCTCCGAGCGGGGAGCATGAACGGTCAGCCGGCGGGCGAGGAGGCGGTCGTCAGCTTGGTGGCGGCCGGATCCGGTGACACGATATGGACAGCTGATCGCAGATTGGATCGTGTGTCCACGTTTGGAGGCACGGGTGAGTTCATCCGCTCGGTCAGCCTGGAGTCCTTTGAGGGTCGCAACCCGAGCCCTCCCACCGGCGTGTTCCCAGATGGAAGTTTGTTCGCGGTGGTTGCCATTCCGCCTCCAGATCACCCGAAGCCTGATCCTGTTCAAGTCCTGGCCGACTACGTGCGCTACGACCCCACCGGGCTTCCATTTGGTTCAGTCGCTCGTGCTCCGCTATCGGATCACTTCGTTCAAGCGATAAGCCCCCAGTACGGAGGCATCGCAAATTGGCCATTGGCCTTCGGGCGCACGACGACGGCGCGTGTATATGGAGACCGCGTCTTCCTTGGCGAGGGAGCCACCTATGAGATCCGGGTGCTTGACACGGCCGGTGGCGTCCGAGAGGTCATCCGGGTGACGCGTGATCCCTTGCCGGTCACGGAGAGAGACATTCAGGCATACGGGGAGGCTCTCGTCGCCGCGGCGGGCAACGACAATTTCCGACGGATGATGGAACGGCTGATCGCCGACATGCCGTTCCCGACACACATGCCGGCGTATGCGGGTTTCCTCGTGGATGCTGGTGGCGGGCTGTGGGTCGAGGAGTACAACCGCCCCGGCGACGAGATCGCCCGCTGGAGCGTATTCCAGCGCGACGGTGTGTGGATGGGTACGCTCGTGTTCCCGTTGCGGTTCGAACCCCTCGACATCGGTGATGACTACCTCCTGGGTCTCTGGCGCGACGCGGACGACGTAGAGCATGTGCAGATGTACCGACTAATCAAGGCCGTCCAGTGATCCATCGCCTCCTTCTTCTCCTGGTCATCGCTATCGCGGTAGGCGCGTGCACCAGTGACACCGGCCGAGGCTTGGGCCCCGTCGTCCGCGACAGCGCCGGAATCCATATCGTCGAGAGCAATACACCGGTTTGGGCCGATGCCGACCGATGGCACCTGGCTCCCGAGCCAACGCTCCACCTCGGTGACGAAACCAAACCGGCCGAGCAATTTGTCCGGATCATGAACGCCTTTCGTCTACCCGGCGGGAACATCGTGGTGGTCAACTTCAACAACCCACCCGACTTGAGGTTCTTCAGTAAGACGGGCGAGCACCTCACGACCGTGGGAGGCTCGGGCGGTGGCCCCGGCGAGTTCGGGGCCATCGTCGCCGCGTATCATGTTCCGCCCGACACCCTGCTGGTGCTCGACCCCTGGACGGGTCGGAACACGTTCATCAGCACTACCGGCGAGTTCTTGGGATCGGTCAACGCCGACCTGAGCTCCGAACGGTCGCAAATGGGGATCGTAACGGCGTATGGGCGGTTCAACGACGGCACGCTGCTGGCACGTCCAAACCTGATCCTGCCACGCGATCCCCCGTTCGGCGCCGGGCGCACATCCACCACATGGTGGCGCGTGCGCTACGACGGGTCGTTCGTGGATAGCGTCGTTCGCTATCCGGATGTTGACTACTATCGGCCCGGAGGCCAGCGAGCGACCATGGTCGCCTTCGGACGGCGCACGCTCGCGTTTGCCGATGGCGAAGACCTGTACGTCGGGACGGGCGAGGGGTACGAGATCCGCATCCACGACCAAACCGGGCGCTTGCACACGATCCTACGGCGGGCATACGACCCACGGCCCGTCACCGACGAGATGATCGCGACGTTGAAGCAGGAGCGACTCGATGCCGCCCAATCCCCGGAGTCACGAACGAGGATAGAACGCCAGTGGGCGGACACACCATTTCCAGCAGTCCTGCCACCGCACGGGAGGAGACTGCTGCACGACGCCGCGGACAATCTGTGGATTGAGGAGTACCAGGCACGGGGAGACATGCCGGCCTGGAGTGTGTTCAATGCCGAGGGCCGGTGGCTCGGCATCGTCGAGTTCTCCGGCGGGTTCCGACCCTTGGACATCGGGCGCGACTATGTGCTGGGTGTCAGGCGCGACGATCTCGATGTCGAACACGTCCAACTCTACGACCTCATGAAGCCCGGGCAGTGAGTAAGTCCTTCCCTCTGCTGCCCGTAGCACTAGCCGTTGCCGCCTGCGCGACCAACACTCCTGAACATCGCGGTGTCTCCTCCGACGGCCTACCGGGGGGAATCCGGAAGGCAAGGTTTGGACCTCGCCACGCATCTATGGGGTAACGGCTGGAAGTCCCCTCGCTCGGATAATGCGGTTAGTCAGCGATAACCCAAGAAACCTTCATAATAGCATGACCGATCTCGCCGCATATTGGCTTAAGCTGCTCCGCCGAAAACGAGTTGGGCGGACGGACCGGTTTTTGATTCAGATTCATACAAAACCGCTCCGCCCTCAGACACGCCACCGAGATCGGCGTGTTATGGTCAAGAAGACGGTACTCAAATTGATGATCTTGCTCGCACTCCCGCTGGCGGCCCTCGAGGCTCAGGAGAAAGTGACCGACGGGCGGCTGTTCGGCACCCACGCCGCGGTGAGAGGTTCTGGCGATACTGGCGTGAGGGTTGGTGGCCACCTGCTACTTCCGTTGAACGGCTGGCTTGATCTTTATCCGTCGGTTGGCATAGAGGTGCAGCAGAACTTCGCCCAAGTTCACATGAGTGCCATGGTGCGGTTCCGTCCCTTCCAAAGCGGACCGCTGTCGCCGTTTTATGGTGCTGTCGGCGCAGGGACATTGAGAGATCGCTCGGAAACGCAAGTGGTCGATCGGCTGGTTGTCGGAGGGGAATGGCCAATTGGCCGATGGACCGGATTCGTGGAGTGGGAAGGATTACAGTGGGTTGGAAGTGGATATGGCGTACCCCAGTCCTTCGGATTTCTCGTTGGGTTACGCCAGCGTAGGCGATGACAGCAAGGCGCTCGGTCCATACACCGCCGCCCAAAACGAGTTAGGCAGCACTATCAGCCTGTGCCGAATTGAGAGGTCGATTTATGAACTGGGAATGGTACTGGACCCAAATTCTGTATGCGTTGCCCGACGCTCTACCATGGATACTAGGCGGGCTTGCTGGCATCGCCATGGTGTCATTCGGACCCTTGGGTCGAGCGTTGACCCACCGGTTGCGGCGAGGTGCGGAAGAAGCGGAACGACTGGAAGGCGTTCTAGAGGAATTGACACTGCTTCGCGGTGAGTTAGGCGAGGTGCTGGAGCGGCTGGACTACGCGGGGCGGCCAGCCCTTCGTGGCGGTCCTTTGTCTGGCGATCCTGCGTTGCCGCCATCGGCAGATTCCGAAGAAGCCGTTGCGACACCAGTGTGAGGTGAAGCGACGCCACTCCTTCGTGCTGCCTGACAAGCGCATGTATCCGGCGCGACTCGGTTTTCAAAGGAAGGCCATTGCAGTTATAACGCTGGTAACATTCGTCGAGCGATCCGTATCGAGGAGCCGGACAGGTGGGACGCGCAGCTGTGTTGTATACGCGCGGTGGCTCCAAGTCAAGAACGCTCCCAAGCACGCGGAGATCAACATGCGGCTCTCATTCATCCTCCTGTGCATCGCGTGCTTTGGATGCGCGGACCAATCCCGTCAAGCTGACTCGTTTCTCGGCGTTCCGATGGTGGCGACCGAAGAACTTCGGGTGGGCAGTCCCAATGACCCGGAAGCCGCTTTCACCTGGT
>JBDHHA010000273.1:0-3730 GCA_039589615.1 Gemmatimonadota bacterium | reverse complement strand
AAACGCTGCAAGAACCGGGGCCCAGAGTACCGACAGTATTATCGGCTGAAACATTCGGGGTTGCCGCTTGACCCCAGCGGCACGAACATCATACTTCTCACCATGACAACCCACGATCTCGTTATCCGAAACGGCATCGTTGTTACGGCCGCCGACCGTACCGACTGTGATGTCGGCATTTCCGGCGGCAGGATCACCGCGCTCGGCCAGGGTTTGACCGGCCGACACACGATCGACGCCGAGGGGAAACTGGTTCTGCCGGGCGGCGTCGACAGCCACTGTCATATCGAACAGCTGTCGTCCACAGGTATTGTCTGCGCCGACGATTTCTACACTGGGACCGTCTCCGCAGCCTTCGGTGGGACGACGACGATCATTCCCTTCGCGGCTCAGCACCGGGGTCAATCTCTCAAGCAGGCCGTCGCCGATTATCACGAATGTGCCCGGCACAAGGCGATCGTGGACTATGCGTTCCACATGATCATTTCCGATCCGACAGAAGCGGTCATGACGGAAGAACTCCCAGAACTCATCACGCAAGGCTGCACGTCCTTCAAGGTCTACATGACCTACGATGCGCTGCGCTTGGACGACTACCAGTTTCTCGAGGTGCTGTCCCTCGCCAGGGGGCTGGGAGCGTTGACGATGGTGCACGCCGAGAACCACGAGATGATCCAGTGGCTCAGCAACCGCTTGTTGGCCGCCGGGCACCACGCACCGAAGTTTCATGCGGTGGCTCATGCCAGGCTGGCCGAGGGAGAGGCGGCGTCCCGTGCCATCAGCCTGGCGGAACTCGTCGACGTCCCGCTGTTGGTAGTCCACGTCTCGACGGAGGAATCAATGAGCGCGATCCGTCGTGCCCAGGACCGTGGCTTGAAGATTTACGGCGAGACGTGTCCCCAGTACCTGTTCCTCACCGCCGATGACCTGGACCGGGACAACATGGACGGCGCGATGTGGTGTTGCAGCCCGCCACCCCGGGACGAGGCAACTCAGGAGGCGATCTGGCGGGGACTGGGCGATGGAACGTTCCAGGTGTTCTCCTCCGATCACGCACCGTATCGCTTCGATGAAACGGGAAAACTGGCTCAGGGGCCGAACGCCCCATTCACGAAGATCGCCAACGGCGTGCCCGGCCTCGAAATGCGGATGCCGCTGCTCTTCTCCGAGGGCGTGGGCACGGGACGGATCGACATTCACCGGTTCGTGGATTTGACGGCTACACGGTCGGCCCAGCTCTATGGCATCTACCCGGAGAAGGGAACGATCGCCGAGGGGTCGGACGCCGATCTCGCCATCTGGGATCCCGAGGAGGAGTTCACGATTACGGCAGAGGCCATGCACGACAACGTGGGCTACACGCCATACGAGGGGCGTAGGGTGAAGGGCATGCCGACAACCGTCATCAGCCGAGGACGGGTCGTTGTGGACGAGGGAAGGCTTCAGGTGGAGCGAGGTAGTGGCGAGTTTGTCCCGTGTGGACTGCCCGATTCGGCAAAGCCGCTGGAACGAGTGTCAGCGGCGCAGGAACTGGCGACGCGATTCGGCGCGGGAGATGTCTTCTAGGTGAAAGAGATCCATGTCTAGGTGTTTGAGAGTAGCCGCTGCTCAAATGGGACCTATCCAGCGAGCCGATGCGAGAGCAGACGTCGTGGAGCGTCTCATCACGATGCTGCGGGAAGCACATGCAGAGGGGTGCAGACTGGTGGTGTTTCCCGAGCTGGCGCTCACCACGTTCTTCCCGCGCTACTTCATGGAAGCGCAGGACGAAATCGATTCCTACTTCGAGCGGGACATGCCGAGTGCGGAAACCCAGCCGCTGTTCGACGAGGCAGAACGTTTGGGCGTTGGATTCCACCTCGGCTATGCGGAGCTGACCGAAGAGGACGGCAGACCGCGACGCTTCAACACGGCGATTCTCGTCGGCACGGACGGGGAGATCATCGGTAAGTACCGGAAAATCCATCTCCCTGGCCACGCTGAACAGGAGTCGGACAGGCGGTACCAGCACCTGGAGAAGCGCTATTTCGAGGTCGGCAACCTCGGGTTCAAGGTTTGGCGGGCGTTCGGCGGGGTCATCGGCATGTGCATCTGCAACGATCGTCGCTGGCCGGAGACGTATCGCGTGATGGGACTTCAAGGCGTCGAGATGGTGGTTGTAGGGTACAATACGCCCGACTCAACCGTTCACCACGGCCAGCCGGTGCATCACAAGATGTTCCATCACATGTTGTCGATACAGGCAGGAGCCTACCAGAACGGCACGTGGGTCGTGGCCACGGCGAAGGCAGGCTCCGAGGACGGTCACGGCCTGATTGGCGGAACGGCCATCGTCGCCCCTACGGGAGAAGTCGTTGCGCAAGCCGTGAGTGTGGAAGACGAGGTCGTCGCCTACAACTGTGACCTGGACCTGGGGAAGGATATCAAGCAGAACATCTTCAACTTCGACGAGCACCGCCGCATCGAACACTACGGATTGATCACGTCACAAACCGGAGTGATCCCACCACCCGCTTGACGGCATCAATGCGGCGTTCTGATGTACCGCTTCGACGCGTCAATAGCCGCGGTACCATATTGCATGTCACCGCCCAGGTAATCCCTCATGAGTGTCGCGAACACGCCGCCCAAGAACAGGAGGGCGATGAGGTTCGGGACGGCGACCACCCCCACCGAGATGTCGGCCACGACCCAGAGCTTGTCCACGTCGGCAAAGCCCGCGAAGAGGATGCCGGGAAGAAAGTAGAACCACTTCAGGTAACGGATCGCCTGCTTCCCAAAGAGTTTGTCGATTGATGTTTCGTAATAGATGTAGAACCCGATCTGCGTCGACAGGCAAAACGTCAAGATCGAGAACGAGATGATCCCTTGGGCGATGGTTTCGGGAAAGAAGGTACTGAAGGAACCAATGACCAGATCGATGCCCGATACTCCACCGCCGAGCACTCCGGTGGAGAGGATCACGAACGCCGTGATGGAGCAGACCACGATCGTATCCACGAACACTTCCGCCGCACCCCAGATTCCCTGTCGAAACGGGTGCTCGGCGTTGGTGGTGGCGTGGACCATCGGGGCCGTGCCCAAGCCGGCCTCGTTGGAGAGCATGCCCTTCGAAACGCCCTCCCTGATGGCCGCGGCTACGGCAATCCCGGCCGCTCCCCCCACCGCCGGCGCCGGCGCGAACGCGTATCGGATGATGTCTTGAAACACGCCGGGAATCTGTTGGTAACTGACCACGACCAGCCACAGGCCTCCCAGGAGATAGATGGCCGACATGACCGGCACCAAGACCTCGGAGAAGCGTCCGATTCGCCGCACCCCACCCAGCACGACCGTGGCCGTGACGAGCGCCATCAAGGAGGTGATGACGTAGGGGCTGATGCCGTAACTCGACAGAAAGGCCCGCCCCACGGTGTGGGATTGGAGCAACGAGGAGCTGAAGACGCTGTTGATCAGCATGCCGGCGCTGAAGAGATAGGCGAGAAAGGTCCAGCCAAGCCCTTTCTCGATGTAGTGCATCGGGCCGCCGTGAATGCGGCCGTCCTTGTCGATCTCCCGATAGTGCACTGCGATGGTGATCTCGACGGTCTTCGTCATCATCCCCAGGAACGCCAGCACCCACATCCAGAAGATCGCGCCCGGACCGCCCAGCGAGAGCGCCGTCGCGACTCCCGCCATGTTGCCCATGCCCACCGTGCCGGCCAGCGACGTCGCGGCGGCCTGGAACGGC
>JBDHHA010000272.1:0-3737 GCA_039589615.1 Gemmatimonadota bacterium | reverse complement strand
AAAGACGCCCCGTTGCAGTACTCGAACTTCGAACCCGGCGGCTCCCCCATCGGCAGATCCAGCACATACTGCACCCAGTCCTCGCTCGCCTGCATGCGTTCCAGCCCTTCCCAATGGTGGAGATATGAATCCCGGCATTCCAACCCGGATGTCATCGTCAGCAGGTGCTTCAGCGTCAACTGTTCTTTCCGAGAGTCGAGATTGGCAACCGATCGTGCAGGGAAGAAACCAGTAACCGGTTGCTGGATGCCTTCGATATCCCCTGCCGCGATCGCGATCCCGACCAGCGCAGAGACGATGCTCTTGGTGCAGGAATGGATGGCGTGCACCGACCCGAGACGATAGGGATATACCGCAGCATCCGCCACGATATGCCCATTTCGCACGATGGTGACGCTGTCGATCCCGTACCTCCGGGTCTGGATTCGCGCCAACATACTCGCCAGGATCTCCGAGTCCATACCCTGTTGTTCGGGGGCTGCCGTCCGCCATCCCTCCGTGGGCCAGTACAACTCTGCACCCTGGGGAGGCTCAGCGTCTGAAGACGAGGTGAACCAGGTACAGCCTGTGAGTAACGCAAAGAAGGCGCCGCACTGGATAACCAGTCTAATAGTGTGGCTCGTCTTGAACCTCATAGTGTGCGTGTTCCCCGGAAGGTGCCACCGATACCCCGCTAAGACTCCGTACCGGTCGCCAGACGCAGCCCTATCCGGCACCCCTCGTGGAAGTGTTCGATGTCCAGCTTCTCGTTGACGGTGTGCGGGGAGCGCTGGCCGCAACCGAGCGACACCGTGGGGATTCCGTGCCTGTTGGTCCAGTTGCCGTCGATGCCACCGTTCGCGATCCCTCGCTGAGGCTGCTGACCCAGGGAACGCACCGCCGACTCGGCCACGAGCACGCAGGGCTCGTCTCCCGGCAGGCGAAACGACTCATAAGCCAGCAGGTTGTTCATAGTCACGCGGCCGCGCGCACCCCTGGCACTTCGCACCTCGCGGGCCGCCCGCTTGAACGACTTCTCGATCTCCTGAAGGATGCGGCGCCGAAAGCCCGGATCGTGACTGCGTGCCTCCGCCCGGACCTCCACGCGATCGGTCACGACGTTGGTCGAGTCGCCGCCGCAGATAAGGCCGAAGTTGCTGGTTCCCGCTTTGCGACCCTTGCGGACATCCCCATGCCACCCGGCGCGCTGCAGGTCGGCAATCGCCAGAGAGGCGATTGCGATCGCGCTCACGCCCAATTCCGGCGTAAGACCCGCGTGGCTGGCCAGGCCTTCGATGTCGAGCGTCAGGCGATAGCAGCCGGTGGCCCCGACCGTCAGCTTGTAGGGTGAGCCCCCGTCCCAGTTGAACGCCATCTTCGGCCTGCCCAGCATGCTCTTCTTCACCTGCCGGGATCCCTGGACTCCGACCTCTTCCTGAACGAACCAGCAGAAGGTGAGCGGCGGGTGGGGAAGATCGCGCCGCAGGATCTCCAGAGCGGCATTCAGGACCACAGCGACACCGGATCGATCATCGCCCCCGAGCGCGGTGCCGGGGACGGCGGATCGCACGAACTCGCCGCGCAGCACCGGCTTGCAGCCGACGCAGAGCGGGACCGTGTCCATGTGGGCCGACAGCATGCGCCGATCGGCCCGACGCGTGCCCGGCAATTTGAACACCAGGTTCCCCGTGTCGCCGCGCATCGGGGTGCGGAGGTGGACCGAATCGCTTTCAATCGCACCGGGTGATGCCCCGGCGCCAAGCAGCTTCGTCCTGATGAATTCGGCGACCTTCCGCTCGTTGCCGCTCCTGCCCGGTATCGCCATCAACTGCATGACGAGATCCTTCGCCCGCCGCAGATCCGGCTCATATGGAGTCCCGTCCGACGACCGGTGTAAGCGTTTCGATCTGGCCATGAGATTCCCTCACGTGTGATGGTGCCGCGGCGCTCTCGACTGGATGATCCTAACACCCGGCTCGTTGCCGTGATCACCCCGCGGCCGGCATCAGGTGCGAAGCTGTCGCAGATCGAGCTTTCATTCTGCGTCTGGGCGAAAAAACGAAATGGCAGCTTCGTTCACTCTCTGTGCCTGCACCAGAGTAATGTCGTGTCCGGCGTTTTCGATGATCCTGGTCTCGAGATGCGGTGCCACTGTCTTGATTCGCGCTGTGGCCTTTTCGGCCGGGTAGAGAGTTTCGTTCTCTCCCACCATGAACAGAGTCGGCGGTTTGATGGCGCGAAGCTCAGCGTCTGAGAACACAGTGGGAGCCAGGGAGTTCTTGTACTTAAACGAAGAGAAGCCCAGTACCGACCCATCAATGAGGGCTTCCAGGTTCTCTTTGACGAACGGGTCCGTGCTGTCAGCCGCGTCTTTCGACATCGATAGGATCCACTCTTCCAGGGTGGATGGGAACACGAGAGCACGAATACTGTTTACCAGAAAGTCCTCACCGAGCGGGTAGATCGTGGCGGCAGGGGCTATGACGACTGCTTTGTTCACTCGATCCGGACGCTGAAGAGCGAACTGGGCAGTTACCCATCCACCGTAGGACAGCCCCATAACGTTGACCTTGCCCTCAATGCCGAGTGCGGTGAGCGATTCATCAAGCCAACTACAGAGATGTTCGCTGCTCCTGATGGGTCGACTCAACCTGCTCCTGCCAAAATCAACGATGTTGTCCACCGCAATAACTCGATAGTGCTCGGCCAGTCCCGCAACGTTGGGGATCCACATCAGCGAACTTTGGCCTCCGCCCGGGAGCAGCACAAGCGGAATTGCCTCATCACGACCCGATAGGCGAACGTAGGTTTCCCCGTCGGCCGCCTTCACAGTCTGGGTTCTAAAAGGAACCGGCCATCTTCTCTCCTGGCTGTCGTAGAACTCATAGTAGGCGTTCTTCGATTCGGAGGACGTAAACGGATGGTATTCCTCGAGGTTGGAATAGTCAGGCGTTGGAAGCAGGACAAACTTGAACCAACAAACCACCGCTACCAGCAGGAGAACCAGGGCGGCTAAGCAGTAGAGCGCGACTTTCAGCACTTTTATGAGCACGAGCTATCAGCTCCGGTGACGAGTTGAATAATACCCCAGGCACCGCATTGCTCCCCCTAACCCCTCACCAGATTGGCGCAAGAAAGCCACGACCGCCGCCATTCTCGTCCTACCGGTTGCTACGCTCCCGGGGTTCTCACAGTCCCCCACCAAATGTCCTCTCTGCCGCCCCGAGAAGGTTCAAGTTCCGTCGGCGTCCCTACGTGGTAGAGTTTCCTCATAGAAAAGGGCCTGAGGGGGCCCATCTAACCTGACAGCTTTCTTGCCTCTGGTGGGCGAGGCACGGGTGTGGGAGCGCTACCGTGGCGGTCACCCCCGGACAGACCCTGTCCCACTACCGCCTCGTCGAAAAGATCGGCGAGGGCGGAATGGGAGTTGTCTACAAAGCCCGCGACACGCATCTGGATCGCGATGTTGCTCTGAAGGTGCTGCCCTCCGGTGTCCTCTCCGATGATGCGTCCCGGAAGCGCTTCCGCAACGAGGCGCTGGCGCTCTCGAAGCTGAATCATCCGAACATCGAGACGGTTCACGACTTCGACACGCAGGACGACATGGACTTCCTGGTGATGGAGTACCTGCCGGGCGAGACGCTCAACGCGAAGCTCGCCTCCGGCCCGGTGCCCGAGAAGGAGATCGCCCGTCTCGGGGCGCAGATCACCGAGGGGCTCACCGCGGCGCACGCTCAGGACATCATTCACCGCGACCT
>JBDHHA010000271.1:0-4703 GCA_039589615.1 Gemmatimonadota bacterium | reverse complement strand
GAGCTGGAACGCAGTCTCGGCGATCTCTACGACCTGGGCGAGTCCGTGCTGTCGGTATCGGTGGTTCCGGTGGGCCTGACCGAGTTCAGCAAGCACGGGTTGGTCCGGGAGCCGACCCGGGACGAGTGCCGGGGTTCCGTCGAGTTGGTGGAGCGCTTCGCGGCGCGTGCCGCATCAGAGCGGGGCCACCGGTGGGCCCACGGATCCGACGAGCTGTACCTGGTGGCGGACCTCCCGCTTCCCGGCGCTCGGGCGTACGGGAATTTCGAGCAGGTGGAGAACGGGGTGGGGAGCGTGCGCTTCCTGGAACAGCGGATCACCGAATCGGCAGGGCAGCTCGCGTCCTTGAATCACAAGCGGATCGCCGTCGTGACCGGAACGGCCATGGGGCGACTAATGCCTTTGATCACGCCACACCTCGAGCGCCACACGGGCGGTGCTTTCGAATTGGTCGTGGTGGAAAACGATCTCTTCGGCCCCCGGGTGACCACGGCGGGACTCCTGCCGGGGGCCGTCTTCCAACGGGTCCTCCAGGAGAGGGGCGATCTGGACATGGCTCTGCTCCCGGCGGAGGCGGTGAACGATGACCAGCGGTTCATCGACGACATGGCGCTGACGGACTTGATCGACGCGGTGCCCGTGGACGTGCGGTGCTCATACGATTTCGCGGACGCGCTGGTGGAGGGGGGAGTGTGAAGCGGCCGACGGTAGCGTTGGTGGGGCGACCGAACGTGGGGAAGTCGACTCTCTTCAACCGGATCATTGGCGGCCGGCGGGCCATCGTCCACGACCGCCCCGGAGTAACCCGGGACCGGCACTTCGCGACGGCGGAGTGGGGGGGACGGTCGTTCTGGCTGGTGGACACGGGAGGATGGATCGTCGGTGAGGACGATCCGGTCACCCGGGGGATCCGCGAACAGGTCACGTTGGCCATCGACGATGCCGACGTGGTGGTGTTCGTGGTGGATACCCAGGCCGGCGTGCATCCCGCCGATCAGGAGGTGGCGGATCTCCTGCGAAAGGATAAAGACCGGGTCGTCCTCGCCGTCAACAAGGCCGACGACCTGGCCAACGACTTCTCGCACCACGCGTTCCACGAGTTGGGGATCGGCGATCCCGTACCGCTGTCCGCCGCCACCGGGAAGGGGAGCGGAGACCTGCTGGACGCAGTGGCCGGGCTCCTCCCCGAGGCCCTCGAGGAGGAGGAGGAGGGCACCATCAATGTGGCCGTGGTGGGCCGGCCCAACGTCGGAAAATCGAGCATAATGAACCGCCTGCTGGGGGCGGACCGGTCGATTGTGGCCCCCGAGGCAGGCACTACGCGGGACGCCGTGGACTCCCCCTTGCGGTACCACGACCGAACGCTCAACTTCATTGATACTGCGGGGTTACGAAGACGACCGAAAGTAAAGGATGATATAGAATTTTACTCCGCGGTACGGACGGAACGCGCCATCGATCGGGCCGCGGTGTGCGTGCTGGTGTTGGATTCGGCGGTGGGCGTCCACGGTCAGGACCTTCGGGTGGCCCAGCGGAGCTGGGAGCAGGGGGCCGGCCTCATCGTGGCGGTGAACAAGTGGGACCTGGTGTCCGAGAAGGACACGAACACCGCCGAGCGGGGACGGAAGGAACTGGCCGAGCGCGTACCGTTTTTCAAGCACGTCCCGTTCGTGTACACCTCTGCCCTCACGGGCCTCCGCGTGCGCAAGCTGCTCGATCTCATCATGGAGGTCGCCGAAGAGCGCACGCGACGGATCGAGACAGCAGAAGTCAATCGCGTGCTCGAGCGGTTGGTGCAGCGCACGCAACCGCCGCAGGCTGTGGGCAAGGAAGTGAAACTCTTGTACGCATCGCAAATCAGTGCGGCACCCCCGACGTTTGCGGTCGTGTGCAGCCGGCCGGAGGCCATACCGGAATCGTACCAACGGTATCTGGTGAACGGGTTCTACAAGGAATGGGGATTCATAGGCACGGTGATCCGTCTCAAACTCCGACGCAGGCGTGAACGCAAGTGATACTTGCGTTGATGATGTGTCTGGCGTATCTCGTTGGCGCCATTCCGACGAGTTTTCTCCTGGCAAAACATGTCGCGAAAGTCGATCTCCGCGAGCACGGGAGTAAGAACCTCGGCGCGACCAACGTGTACCGCGTGCTGGGATGGAAGTACGCCGTTCCGGTGGGACTGTTCGATGTGGCGAAGGGGTTCGTACCGGCGTACGTGTTCGCACCCTGGGCGGGTCCGCAACATTGGTATCCCATCGCGGTGGGACTGGCCGCGGTGCTGGGACACGTGTTTCCCGTGTACCTGAAGTTCTCCGGCGGCAAGGGCGTCGCCACGGCGGGTGGAGTGGTGTTGGGGATTGCACCCACCGCTACGCTCATCTGTGTGCTGGTGTGGGGGGTGGTGGTGTCTGCCACGGGAATCGTGTCGGTGGCCTCCATGTCGGCCGCCATGGTGTTTCCCATCGCCGTGTGGATCCTGTCCCCGGAGCGGACGACACTCTTCTATACGGGTGTGACGATCGCGTTCTTCATCATGTTCAATCACCGGTCCAACATCCGCCGGCTCATGGGCGGAACGGAATCCCGGTTTGGCCATAGGAGGCGGGAGGCGTGAGCGTCAACATCGGCGTCGTCGGAGCAGGGAGCTGGGGCACGACCCTCGCGGACATGCTGGCCCGGAACGGGCACGACGTGAAGCTCTGGGCGCGAGAACCGGAAGTGGTGGAGTCGATCCGCAGGGATCGGGTCAACACCATGTTCCTGCCCGACTCGAGATTGCAGGATGGAGTCGATCCTCGGGAGGACATCGCGGAGGTGGTGACCGGGGCGGAGCTGGTAGTGTCCGCCGCGCCGTCACACGCCGTGCGGGACGTCGGCCGGCACATCGCCGCCGCCGTAGGCGACGCGCGTCCGACCGTGGTGAGCGTCTCCAAGGGCTTGGAGCCGGGAACCCACCACACCATGACCCACGTGCTGGAGGAGTTGATGCCCCATTGCGGGGTCGTGGCGCTGTCGGGTCCCAGCTTCGCCCAGGAGGTGTATCGCGGATTGCCCACCGCCGTGGTGGCGGCCTCCGCCGACGTGGTAGCAGCCGAGAAGACGCAGCGGGTGTTCGCGAACCCGGGGTTCCGCGTGTACACCAGTCCCGACGCCCTGGGCGTCCAACTGGGCGGTGCCCTCAAGAACGTGGTGGCGATCGCGGCGGGAGTGCTGGACGGTCTGGACCTGGGGACCAATCCCCGTGCGGCGTTGATCACCCGAGGACTCGCCGAGACGAGTCGTCTGGGAGAGGAGTTGGGCGCCGATCCCCACACGTTTGCGGGGTTGGCGGGGATGGGAGATCTGATCCTCACCGCCACGGGGGCCCTGAGCCGGAATCGGACCCTGGGGATCGAGTTGGGCAAGGGCCGGGCGCTGGATGAGATACTCGCCGAGCGCCGCACCGTGGCGGAGGGCATCAACACGGCTCGGGTGGCCGTGGAGTTGGCGGAGATTACCGGCGTGGAGCTGCCCATCGCCAGCGAAGTGGAGCATGTGCTGTTTCACGCCAAGTCCCCCCACGAAGCCCTTCGCGATCTGATGGAGCGGGAATTGAAAGCGGAGCGTTGGCGATGACGGCGCCAGCTCACGGACCTCAAACCCCACGTGCTCCGCTACTGGGAGAGCCAGTTCCGTTTTCTCAATCCGGCGAAGAACCGATCGGGCAACAGAGTGTACCAGCGTCGGGAAATCGAGCTGATCATGCTGGTGAAGCACCTGTTGTACTCCGAGAAGTTCACCATCGAAGGCGCCAGGAAACGCATCGAGCAATACCGCAAGACGGGGGCCCTCAAGTCCCAGGCGCGTCTTGCGCTGGAGTACGAAACCGTCGACGACCTCACCGCTCTCCTCCAGGACATGCTCGACATCCTCGATGGAAAGACCGCCGTTGAAGATTCTGATCAGTAACGACGACGGGATCTTCGCTCGAGGCTTGGAGATACTGGAAGAGGCCTGTCGGAAAGTGGGAGACGTGACGGTCGTGGCGCCGGATCGCGAGCAAAGCGCTGCGAGTCACGCCCTCACCATGAACCGGCCGCTGCGCCCCGTGATGCGCGACGACGGCCGGTACCAGGTGGACGGCACCCCCACGGACTGCGTGCTACTCGCCCTGGAGACCATCCTCGACCACCGACCGGATTTTGTCTTCTCGGGCATCAACCACGGCTCGAACATGGGGGAAGACGTCCTCTACTCGGGCACGGTGGCGGCGGCCATGGAGGGCCTCTCGGTGGGGATTCCCGGGGTGGCCATGTCCTTTGCCGGCGGCCAATTCGAGCTGATCGAAACGCAGCGGGAGTGGGCGGGCAAGCTCACCTCGGATCTCTGCGGCGTCGGGGAATTTCCCCGGGAGACGCTCCTCAACGTGAACTTCCCGCCGATTCCGGGTCCGGAGATCAAGGGCATCCGGGTGACCAAGCTCGGGCGGCGTGTCTATTCCGATTCGCTGACCAGGATGCACGACCCCTGGGGCCGGGACATGTTCTGGATCGGCGCCGGAAAGAGCAGTTGGTCCGGAGGTGGGGATTCGGATTTCCGGGCGGTGGAGGAGGGGTATATCTCGGTGACACCTCTCCACCTCGATCTCACCCAATACGACCACCTGGAAATGGTCCGCTCGTGGAACCTCGGCGCGTAGGCGACAGCTACGGGGGATACCG
>JBDHHA010000270.1:0-5003 GCA_039589615.1 Gemmatimonadota bacterium | reverse complement strand
AGTCCGGCCCTGGACATCATCAGGCTGCTGCTACAGCAGGGAGCCGATGTGGCGTACCACGATCCCTTTGTGCCCGAGCTCCGGGAGGACTCCGTGTCCCTGAACTCGGTCCAACTCACGGCGGAAACGGTCCACGACGCCGACTGCGTGGTGCTCACCACCGACCACTCCCAGCTCGACTTCGATCTGCTGTGCAAGGAATCCCGCGCGGTGGTTGACACACGAAACGCACTCAAGTGCGGAGGATGACGTGAACGTCGCGGTGGTAGGCACCGGGTACGTGGGCCTCGTCGTAGGGGCCTGCCTGGCCGAAACGGGAAACAGCGTGATCTGCGCCGACGTGAATGGCGGCAAGATCGATCAGCTCAAGAAGAACAAGATCCCCATCCACGAACCCGGTCTCGGCCCACTCGTCACGGACAATCAAGCGGCGGGCCGTCTCACGTTCACGACGGACGTGGGTGCCGCCGTGGAAGCGTCCGAGATCGTGTTCATCGCCGTGGGGACCCCGCCGGACGAGGACGGGTCGGCGGACCTGCAACACGTCCTGGCCGTCGCCGAGACCATCGGCGATCACATGAACTCCCCCAAGGTGGTGATCACGAAGAGCACCGTGCCCGTGGGAACGGCCGAGAAGGTCCGGGCCACGATCGCCGCACACACGTCCACGGAGTTTCACGTCTGCTCGAACCCCGAGTTTCTCAAGGAAGGTGCCGCCGTCGACGATTTCATGAAGCCCGACAGGGTTGTGGTGGGAGTGGATTCCGAAAAAGCGGCGGAGATCTTGAGCGAACTCTACGCGCCCTTCGTCCGCACGGGAAACCCGTTGATCTTCATGGACATTCCCTCCGCGGAGGTGACCAAATATGCGGCCAACGCCATGCTGGCCACCCGGATTTCGTTCATGAACCAAGTCGCCGAGTTGTGCGAGAAGGTGGGAGCGGACGTACATCTCGTGCGCAAGGGCATCGGGTCCGACAGTCGTATCGGCCCCGCGTTCCTGTTTCCCGGGCCGGGCTACGGAGGTTCCTGTTTTCCCAAAGACGTGCGGGCCCTGCTCAAGACCGGGGAGGATGTGGACGTGCCGTTGGACGTTCTGGAATCCGTCGAAGCGGTGAACGAACGTCAGAAGCACAAGCTGTTCCAGAAGGTGAAGGATTTGTTGGACGGTGATCTCACGGGAAAGTCGGTGGCCGTGTGGGGACTCGCCTTCAAGGCGGAGAGTACGTGCCTTCGATCCCGTGGCCGAAGACAACGCCAAGAGGATCTTCGAGGATCGAATCCACTACTGCTCGAACGAGTACGAGGCTCTGGACGAGGCGGACGCCCTGGTCATCGTCACGGAGTGGCGGGCATTTCGGAACCCCGACTTCCGTCGTATCCAAGCCGCCATGCGACAGCCCATCATCGTTGACGGCCGCAATCTCTACAAACCCGCCAAGCTCAGAGAGATGGGTTTCACTTACACTGCGTTCGGGCGGCCTTAAATGAGAGTGCTCATCACCGGAGCAGCGGGTTTTCTGGGATCACATCTGGTGGACCGGTTTCTCCGCGACGGCCACGCCGTCGTGGGGATGGACAACTTCATCACCGGTTCGAAGAAGAACATCGAGCATCTGGAAGCGAACCCCGACTTCGGATTCATCGAGCACGACGTCTCCAAGTTCATCGAGGTCGAGGGGGAACTGGACGGCGTGCTTCACTTCGCGTCGCCGGCCAGCCCCATCGACTATCTCGAGCTACCGATCCAGACCCTGAAGGTGGGCTCTCTGGGAACCCACAATGCTCTGGGATTGGCGAAGGCCAAGGTCGCCCGCTTCTTCCTGGCCAGCACGTCGGAGGTCTACGGGGATCCAGCGGTACATCCCCAACCGGAGTCGTACTGGGGTCACGTGAATCCCATCGGGCCCCGGGGGGTGTACGACGAAGCGAAGCGTTTTGCCGAGGCCATGACGATGGCCTACCACCGTTACCACGGTGTGGACACGAGGATCGTCAGGATCTTCAACACGTACGGACCCCGGATGCGGCGTCACGACGGGAGAGTGGTTTCCAACTTCATCGTCCAGGCCCTGGAGGGGAAACCCCTCACCGTGTACGGAGACGGTTCTCAGTCACGCTCGTTCTGCTACGTGGACGACCTCATCGAGGGGATCTACCGCCTGTTTCACGACGGTGGCGCCGACCCGGTGAACATCGGCAACGACGGGGAGTTCACCGTCCGGGAGCTGGCCGACATCGTCGTGAGGCTAGTGGGAGGCAACTCGGAGGTGGTGATGGAGCCCCTGCCAACCGACGACCCGAAGCAGCGCCGTCCCGATCTAACGGTTGCAGGGGAGACCTTGGGATGGAGTCCCCAGGTCCCACTCGAGGAGGGGCTCGAAAAGACGATCGAGTATTTCCGGGGAATTGTCGGCGCATGACCCACGTGTTGATCACCGGCGCCGCGGGCTTCATTGGATCCCATGCGTGTCACGCCTTTCTCGGACGCGGCTGGCAGGTGACGGGGATTGACAATTTCGATCCATTCTACGATCGCCGTATCAAGGAAGAGGGAATCGCCGCACTGCACGGGGACGACGGCTTTCGCTTCATTGAGGGTGATATCCGTGACTCCACCTCGGTGGAGACTGCGCTCGAAGACGTGGACGTTGTGTTGCACCTCGCGGCGCGGGCGGGCGTCCGTCCGAGCATCGAGGATCCGGAGTTGTACGTCTCGGTGAACGTCGGCGGGACGGCAACACTTCTGGAAGCGTGCAACAGGGTGGGGGTCAAGCGATTTGTCTTCGGCTCGTCATCCTCGGTGTACGGAGATTCCACGCCGGCGCCATTTGCCGAAGATGCGGTGGCAACCGAGCCGATATCGCCCTATGCGGCGACGAAGCGAGCCGGCGAGCTTCTCTGTAAGGTCTACACGCACCTCCACGGCTTTCGGATTGCCGCTCTTCGTTTCTTCACCGTGTACGGTGCCAGGCAAAGACCGGATTTGGCGATCCACAAGTTCACTCGGTTGATCAGTGAAGGAGTACGGATCGTTCAGTTCGGTGATGGGTCGTCCGAGCGGGATTACACACATGTCGATGATATACTTCAAGGGACCGTAGCCGCCGTTGAATGGGCAATGCGAGACGAGCCGGCATTCGAGGTGTTCAATCTGGGAGAGTCGAATACGGTGCGTCTGGGCTATCTAATTGAGTTGATTGGCCGGGCACTCCAGATCGAACCCCAGATAGACGTTCGGCCCATGGTGCCTGGTGACGTCAAGCGGACGTTTGCGAACATATCCAAAGCAAGGCAGGTGTTGGGTTACCATCCAACGGTGACCATTGAAGATGGGATCCCTTCCTTTGTAGAGTGGTACCAGACGACATATGGATGTCCGACCTGAAAACCTCGTAGATCGGGCCAAGGAGCGCTTCGAGCTCCAGGACTATTACGGGTGCGTGCACCTCCTGGAGGAGGTCATCCGGACCGGGAAGGCGTTCGCCGACGCCCACCATCTCCTGGGATTGGCGCTCCACCTTTCCGGGCGTTCCGAGGGAGCCCTCGAGTCATTCGACAAGGCGTTGGAGCTGAACCCGCAGTATCACGAGGCCCACATTCATCGGGGCATCGTGCTCAACGAGTTGGGTCGCACGTCGGAGGCGGAGGAGGCCTTCGTGGGCGCCGCGGAAGCCCGGGGCGCTGAGCGGGACGGCATCCCGGGGCACCACGCGGCGAAGCTCGCCAACCATCACGCCCATCTCGGGGAGGCCTACGCGGAAGTGGGAGCCATGGCGGAGGCCATCGAACAGTACCGCACCGCGCTGCGACTGGGGCCCACGTTCCACGATCTCCGGTACCGCCTCGCCCGGATGCTCTTGGAAGCGGGGCGGTCGCTGGAGGCGCTGGAGGAATTGGAAACGCTGGCGGCGGCCAAACCGGGAGCCAAGGACATCCAATCCACCCTGGGCCTCGCCTGTTACGTTTCGGGTGAAACGGGTAGGGCGGAGGAGATTTGGACGGCCATCCAGAAGGAGCACCCAGACGACAGCCGTGTCCGGGCGTATCTGGCCATGCTCAAGCGGGCTCATGACAAGGCGTGAGGCGTACCTGGTGACGGCCGCAGTGGCGCTGGCGGCCGTCGGATGCAGTGGCGCCGCCGCCGATCACGAGTCGCTGGGAGACCGGGCCTACGTGGAGCGGCGATACGGCGAGGCCCTCTCGGAGTTCCAGCTCGCGTTGCGGCAGGGATCCTCCGGCGGGACGCTCCGCCAAAAGGCGGGGATGGCCGCCCTCAACGCCCGAGATCTGAGCGAGGCGGCGGTGCAGTTCCGGGCTCTCGCCGAGGAGGACGCCGATCAACTCCTGGTGGCGGCCGATGGGCTGGAACGGGTGGCGCGGGCGGCGAACCTGGAGGGCAACCGCCCGGCGCTGCAGGCGGCGTTGGATGGGCTGATGGTGGTGGATCCGGGAAGGGCGTTGGGGAGCTTTGCCCGGGAGATGGCGGCGGGCTTGGGAGAAGACGCCAGCGCCTCCGAGGCGATCTCGGTGCTGCCGTTTGCCGCCGCCGCCGCCCCGGACGCCCGGTCACAGGACTCCTTGATGTACGAGTACGCGGTGGCCCTGGCCGATCTCCGCCGGTGTGAAGAAGGGATTCCGGTATTCGAGACCCTGCTGCGGAGGAACCGGGTGCCGTCGGTTCGGGAGGAGGCCCGGCGCCGAGCCACGACGTGTGCCCTGGATCTCGGGCGCCGCGAACTCAACGCCGGCGCCAACGACGAGGCCGAGGTGTGGTACTGCCGGGCGGTCGAGCTGGGCGAGAACAACTACGCGGCCCGGGTGGCGCATCTCGGCCTGGGGAACGTGTGGTTCTCCCGGGGCGATTACCAGGGGGCGCGGGAGGCATACCTCAGGGCCATGGTGGGGGCGAGTCCCACCGATTCGCTTTATCGGAGGGCGCGCACGGGATTGGACCGGATCCGGGGGCTGGATCTCTTCCAACCGCCGGAGCCGTCTCACCG